>JAKAOB010000059.1 GCA_021812305.1 Thermoplasmata archaeon | reverse complement strand
CGTCAAGTCTATCTGGGCAATCTCCTCTGGCTCCGTGGGTCTCTCCTCCTGTTGGGTTCCTTGCAGTTCCCCACGGGAGGGAGACCTCCCCCGTCAACAATCCTTGGCACACTACCCGGGGCGATCCTTCCGCCGTGGCGATGCGGTCCGTGCCGCGGGGTCCACGGTGGTCGGCCTGCGGCCCGACGACCCATGGGGTCGGGGAGATCCGGCGGACCAGGGGCGGGGCCCGTCGGGGAAGGGACGCCGGCCTCGGAACCGGTCTCAACCGTCGTCGGTCAGGGAGTGTCCTTCAGCAGCGCTCCGTACGACGACTTGCGCTTGACCTTCCCGTCCAGCATCTCATAGATGTCGCAGTACCGGACATGGAAGGTGCTCCCGTCCTTCTTGGTCACCCGGACGTTCCCCTCGGCGACCACCGTGTTGCCTTCCTCGATCAGCCGGGTGATCGTGCCCTTGAGCACATCGTCCCCGTAGTTGCCGATGAACGCCTCCTTTCCCCGCTGGACGGCCCCGGTGGGAGGGACGCCGTCCGCCCACTCGACCCACTCCACGTCGTCCGTCAGATGGTCGGAGAGCGTGGACCGGTCCATCTTGCTAAGGGCCTCGACGACCTTCTTGTTCGACGTCATCGGGTCGCGGGTACGTGGTCCGCGGGAAAAGCGTATGTGCCGTTCGACGGGCTCGACCTCGGCGCGCACGTTCCCGGGCCGCGGGACCGCTCGGGAACTGCAGCGAGGGGGCGTCGGCCGATCCGTGGCGTGCTCGGGGCGCCGGTCCGGCCGCGAGAGCCCCTTGAGTCAGTTGAAACCCACCTCCCCTTGAAGCGACCTCGTGCCGTCGATCGGGACGGACGCGGAACCGTCCAGGAGCCGTATGCAGAACGATCGAGGACCATGGCGAACAGGGACCCTCGTCGTGCTGTCGATCCTGGTCGCCGTGGTCCTGATCGGGATCGGGCTGTTCTGGTGGGCGTCCTCGAACGCTCCCACCGCTGGCTGGGGAATGATGGGCAGCGGATGGGGCGGCGGCTGGGGGTGGATGTGGGCGGCCGGCCTCGTGATGATGGTCGTCCCGTTCGTGCTCTTGGTCGCGCTGCTCCTCCTGCTCTTCCGCCCCGTGGCGATCACGGCGGGGGCGGCCGGGCCGCTCGGCGCGGTCTCCCCGGAGAACGAGGTCCGGATGCGCTACGCCCGCGGGGAGATCTCGGCCGAGCAGTACCGCCTGCTCCTCGAGGGTCTCAAGGGGAATTGAGCTTCGGAAGGTACGACGCTCGGGAGGCGTCGCGACATCCCGGCCGTTCGGACCGGGGTTCTCCGCCCTCCCGCGCTGTCCCGCCGGGTCCATCCTACCCACCAGGGACTGCGCGCCCGGCAACGGGAGAGGTACCCCAGGTGCGGGGCCCCTTGGCGAGACCGGGACTTCGACGCTCTCCGCTCCCCTCCGCGGTGCCTTTCCACCGGCCGGGCGTATCGGACGGTCGGGCCCGGTCGCCTCCCGGACGAAGGGCGACGCTCGGACGGGTCTGTTCCCCGTGCCAAGGTTGAACCGGGGCTTGAAGGCGTTCAGGGAAGGGGCCGCTTGCTCTTCCGGTACCGGACCATCGCGGCCACGACGACGGTCGCCGCGAACGCCGCCAGGAGCGCGTAGCCTACTACGAGCGGCAGCCCCAGGAACGTGGGAGAGGGAGGGCCGCTGCTCGGGCAGTATGGAACCGCCAGGGGAGCCGTCGCGTTGGG
This sequence comes from Thermoplasmata archaeon, assembly GCA_021812305.1. Lineage (GTDB taxonomy): Archaea > Thermoplasmatota > Thermoplasmata > Lutacidiplasmatales > UBA184 > Lutacidiplasma. Next base: position 10,495 of record JAKAOB010000059.1, on the reverse strand, counting down.
CCCCTCATAGCTCAAGAGGATGACGGAGGTACTGGTGGCGCCCGCGGCGTCGGTGACGGTGGTGTTCACCACCCAGGAACCGTACGAATGGTAGGTGTGATCGGTGTCGGGTCCGGTGACGTTCGCTGTACCGTCGCCGAAGCTCCAGGCGAACCGGTAGGGTGGGCTCCCGTTCTGGGCGACCGCGGCGAAGGAGACGTTCTCCCATGCCGGGTAGGTCCCGAGCTGACCGGTGCCATCGATGATGCAATACCATCCGCCTCCCCCGGTCCCGGTCACGTTCGCCCACGACCGCACCTCAAGGCGTCCCGGGACCCGGGTGAACACGACCTGGACGGTCACCGGACCTCCGGTCACGTTGACCGTCCCCGAGGCGGGACGTTCGGTGTAGCCCGGCACGGCCCCCACCGAGAACGGGTAATCGGTCCCGTTCGATTCCCGGTAACCGATCGAGGGCGCGGATCCGTTGACGGTGCTGCCGTTCATGGTCACGGACCAGTTCCGTCCGCTCGGAAGCCCGCTCTCGAGGAATGTCACCGGGTAGGTCGCGAGAGGCACCTGGGCCAGGTACGGCACCAGCTCCCCGGCGCTGTCGTTGCCGCCCCAGACCACGGCATCGGTCCCCCACGGGGTCAGCGCGCTACCGATGAAATCCCCCGGCCAGAACCGCGGTCCGCTCCCCACGACCCCCGAAGAGATCTGCCGCACGCCGCTGAAGGTCGCCCCGCCGTCGCCGCTCGAGACCGCGTAGACCGTCCACGCGGAGTGGCCGGCCCGCGTGTCGAGCCACGCGATGGCCGCCTCGCCGCTCACGACGTCGGTCGCCAGTGACGGGGTCTGGAACGCGGTGCCGTTGGGCACGGTTCCCGAGACGATGCGGGGCGCGGACCAGGCCGACCCGAGGTCGACCGACTCCGTCACCTCCACCCCGAGGTCGGTCGTGTACACGACCAGAAGCCGGCCCCCCGGGCCCCAGGCGAACTGCCAGTCCGCCCCGTGAATATTGGCCGCCGGGTCGTACCCGGTGCCGCACGCCGAAGGTAATGGTGCGGCGGTCGGAGCCCACGAGGCCCCGCCGTTGTCGGACAGATAGAGCACACACTGCATCCCCGGATAACTGGTGTCCGCGATCGCCCAGAGCGAGTCGTTGTACGCGGCCGCCCCCACGGAGAGGTAGCTACCGGTGGTCACGACCTGCGGGGCCAGATAGTGGACCCCGTCGAAGCTCCGGGCCACGAAAAGGTCCGGCTCGGGAAGCCCCACCGGGACATCCGCGACCTGAAAGACCGTCCCATTGGGCGCGGAGGCCAGCCACTCTCGATCGTAGTACCGCCCGGGGGCGCACGCCATCGTCGGCGCCGGAAGGCTGAGGTTGGTCCCGTTGTCCCAGGCGCCGGTGACGCTGACACCGGACGAAGCCGAAGAGCACGCGGTCGGCTGCGCCTGGTACCCCAGCCAGAACGACCCGTTGTTCGGGTCCGCGGCGATCGAGACATCGGACTCGTACTGCTGGATGCTGCTCGGAAGCGCCTGGGGTGAGGAGAAGCTGACGCCCCGGTTCGTCGACGTGGTGTACCGAAGGATCCCCGGCGGAGGGGCAGACAGAGGGCCGCCCCAGTCCATCCAGCTCACCATGATCGTCCCGTAGCGATCGACCGCCACGTCGGGCTCTCCACCGGGCCCGTTCGCGCTCAACTGCAGCACCGGGCTCGATCCACCGACGGGGCGAGCGTTCGGCCGCGGCCCGAGCCGCGGGGCGTGGACCGGTCCTCCCGATCGGGATACGATGGAGTGAAGGGTGGGAACTGACGCGTCGGCCAGCGGGAGGGCGAGGAGCACGACCGCGATCGCGCCGACGGCCAGCCAGCGGCGGGTGCGCCGACGTATCACCCGTCCCGTAGGGAGATGCGATCCCATCGCAGCCACCTCCGTTCCGGGGTCGACGGCGGTCGGACCTTTAGCGTTGGTCCCTGTTTTACCTGGAAACGCGCGTGTATGCCGGTGCACCGCTACTTCGTGGCCCGCTCACGCGGGGGGCCGGACCCCTGAATCGCGGCCGGAGCGGCCACGCCGTCGGCCGGATCCGAGGGGCGCCCTCGGTCATCGAGGAGACGGCCCAGGGACCGAACGCAGGGCGGCGGTAAAGGTGTATAGAGCACTACCCGCTCCGGGCCCGAGAGATGCGGCGGGGCCCGACCGCAGAGCTCGGCGCCGTCGTCCTGATCGTCCTGCTCTCGGTCGCCGGATCTTCTGCCGAAACCGGGGGATCCCCGCCCGCGATGTCCGGCGTCGTTCCGGCGGAGCCCACCGGCGTTCCGTCGGTGACCGTGGACCACCACCCCCTTCCGGGCGCCGGACCCATCGTGCCCGGGTCACCGGTTCGACGCTCCACCATGGCCGTCACCGCGCGGTGTTTCGCCCGTTGCCCCGGCACTGAGCCCTCCGCCCTGCGCCCGACGGGACTGCGAGCCACCTCCAACTGGACCCGGCTGAACACCACGATCGCCCCTTTTGCCCGGTCGGGGGCGGACCTCGTGTACGATGCACGGGATGGCGAGGACCTCCTGTTCGGCGGGACCAACGCCACCGGCGGCTTCCTCAACGACACGTGGACGTTCTCGAACCGGACCTGGACCGAACTGCACCCCGCGACGTCCCCGTCGCCGAGATCCGGCGCCTCGATGACGTACGACTCGGGCACGGGAGCCGTCCTCCTGTTCGGCGGGGAGGACGCTACCGGCTACCTGAACGATACCTGGAGTTTCTCGGCCGGGAACTGGACAGAGCTCTCGCCAAGGTCCGGGATCGCGCCGAGCCCACGGTACGGGGCGTCCTTCGCCTACGACCCCCTGGACAACTATTCCGTCCTGTTCGGCGGTTTTCCGTCGTCGCCGAGCATCTTCGGGGACAGCAACCAGACCTGGATCTTCCGCAACGACTCCTGGACCGACCTCACCCCCCAGCTGACCCGCGAGCCCGTCGACCGCTACGACGGGGCGATGGCGTGGGACCCTGCCCTCGACGCCGCCGTGCTGTTCGGCGGGCTCAGCTGTCCGCCGGGCTATTGTGACTTCTACGGATTCACCGTGCTCAGCGACACGTGGTGGTTCGCCCACGGCAACTGGTCCGAGGCGGACCTGCCGTTGGAGGGCCCGTTCAGCCTGGCCGAGGCGGGGGCGTATGACTCGTCGAACGGCTACCTCGCCTCCCTCGCTTGGGACGGGAGCACCTACGAGCTGGTGGGCCCGGACTGGGTCAATACCTCGATCGCTTCCGGCCCGGCCGCACGGACCGCCTATGCCCTGGCCGACGACCCTGCCGACCACGGCGTGCTGCTGTTCGGGGGCAGTTCCTCCAGCACCCAGACGGCCCTCAACGACACCTGGGAGCTCACCGGGGGCCCCGCGGCGGTCCCGCTCGAACTCCAGCTCGAGGGAACGCTCAGCGTCGACCTCGGCGAGAGCTTCCATTGGTACGCCAATGTCGCGGGCGGATCGGGCGGCTACGTCTACAACTGGAGCGGCCTTCCTCCGGGCTGTAGCACGGTCGACTCCGTCGCCGTCACGTGCGCGCCGTCGGCAACGGGTCCGTACACCGTCGAGGTGACGGTCACGGACCGCGGCGGCAACCGGACCCTTTCGGTGCTCGCGGTCAACGTCTACCCGTCGCTCTCGGTCGTCCTGTCGGTCGCGCCGGGCACGATCGACCTCGGTCAGAACGTATCGCTTCTCGCGACGGGAAAGGGAGGGACCGGAGACTATTGGGTGGGCTGGTCCGGCCTTCCCGCCGGTTGCACCTCCACCTTCGGGTTCACCGACCCGTGTCGGCCGAACGCGACGGGGAGCTTCGGCGTCACGTTCGTCCTCGGGGACAACACGGGGGCCGCCGTCCGCTCCAACGGTGTGGTGATCGTGGTCAACCTGCCCCTACGGATATCGGGCGTGACGGCCGTCGCCTCAAGCTCCCCGTCCCCGCTCACCGAGACGTTCGTCGCGGAGGTCGCGGGCGGGACCTCTCCGCTCTCCTTCGAATGGCGGTTCGGTGACGGGTCGTACCTGACCACGAGCTTCTCCGACGCCGGTCATACCTACTCGAGCCCCGGAACCTACACGGTGCGGATCACCGTCACCGACGCCGCCGGCGCCGCCGCGAACTGGTCGCTGCCGGTCGATGTGCTCGCCGGTGCCCCGCCGCCGCTGTACGTGACCGCCGTCGCGACCCCCGTGACGCTCACCATAGGGACCCCGCTTCGAATGGAAGCGAACGTGATGGGGGGCGAGGCGCCGTATGCGTTCACCTGGCAGGGACTGCCCGGCGGCTGCGTCGGCACAAACTCCCTCCGCATCGCATGCACGCCGAACGCCTCCGGGGTCTTCCCGGTGCGCGTGACCGTCCAGGATGCGGCCGGGTCCCGGGCGAACGCGTCGACGCCGGTCACGATCGCCCCCGGCCCCACGGCCGTTCTATCGGAGGTCACGCTCACGAACTGTTCGGCCACGTTCTCCGCCTTCTACACCGTGGATGTGGTGGGCGGTACCGCTCCGTACGCCTTCGTGTGGGCCTTCGGGGACGGAACGACGCTGGCGGCGGGACCGGCCGCGCTCCACAGCTACCCGCGGGCCGGCCCGCACACCTGGGCGGTCAACGTGACCCTGACCGACGCTTCCGGAGCCAGGACCACCGCCACGGTCCTCCTGACCGCTCCTCCCGCCGAGTGTCCAGCGCTCGGGCCGACGTTCCCGACCAATCTGACCGGCGCGGGCGGAACGACGCCGAGCTTCCCGTCGTGGGGGTTCGCCGTGTTGGCCGCCCTGGGCCTGACCGCGGCGGTCGCGTGGGCCGGGGTGGGGATCGTGCTCTCCCGACGCGACCGAACCGACACGATCGATCCCCCGGGACCGATACGCCGCCCGCCGGGCCGGCGCTGAGGCGGGTTCACGGCCATCGCCGGCTCCCTCGGGCTGTGGCGGCTCCGGCCGAACCTCGGAGGGGGCTTTGGGATACATATACGGAAACGGGATGGGCGCAGCGTGACCCTCCCAGCGACCGTTCCCCTCAAGAACGGGGGCGTCGGCGTGATCCGGTCCGCCGAGCCCCGGGACGCGTCGGAGTGGATCGCGAACGCGAACGAGGTCGGCGGCGAGCGCGTGCATCTCATGAGCGAGCGATTCACCCGGACGGCGACCGAGATCGAATCCCAGTTCCGCGACGCGAACCCGAAGGCCGAGCTCTGGCTCGTCGCGGTCGTGGAGGGGGCCGTCGTCGGCGGCGGGAACTTCCTCCGCGGGAAGTGGGCAAAGAACGCGCACACCGCCTCCCTTGGAGTCTCCGTGCGCCGGGCGTTCCGTGGATTGGGACTGGGGGAGGCCATCATGCGCGCGGGGATCGAGTGGGCCCAGGGGCTCGGGATACGGAAGCTGACGCTCGGCGTCTTCGCCACCAACGGGCCGGCGCTCGCCCTCTACCAAAAGCTGGGATTCGTCGAGGAGGGCCGGCTTCGCGGGGAGGTCCTCCTGCAGGGCGTGCCGGTGGACGAGATCCTGATGGCGCGCTGGCTGTAGCGGCCGGCCCACTGGGCCCTTCCGGGCGGAGGGCCAACGACCGGAACCCTGAGCGCTCGCCCCGTCGGCCTCGGCCCGGCACCGTGCACGCGAGGAGCGCCGTGACGTCGGACGCGTGATGGGGGGAGCACGTCGGGCACGAGGGCGGAACGGCTCCGCCCTTGCGGGCGATCGCCGGCGTCAGCGCGGCCGACGCTTGCGCTCCGATTCGAGAAGCGCCGTCAGCCCCTGGACGTTCGTCTTCAGGTACACGAGGTCCGAGTGGAACAGCCCGACCCCTCTTCTCAGTCGAGCGAATTCGGGGGCGAACCTACGGGAGGTGACGAGTCGTTCGAGAGCGACGGCATGCTTCAGTACGGGGTCCACCCGCAGCCGGACCCAATCCGTCCGGGGATCGAGCTGCGAGAATTCCTTCCTCAACCGCTGCAACGATCGCCGAAGCTCCGGCACGGCGCCTTTGTACACGTGGTCCACCATCGTCCGTACCCTCCCGGGCCGGGTACCCATCGTGCGGGAGCCCTTAGACGTTCGGCCCCAAAGAGGGGACGGGAGCGGATCGCCGGCCGTGCGGGCGCTCGAAGCGGTGGGCTACGAACCCTGGGGAGAAGGCCTGGTCGATCGTGGTCGGGCCCAGGTCGGCTCGGGCGCGATGGAGGCGCATCGCCTTCGGGAAGGGGCGCGGCCGTGCCGCGCGTGGGACCTGAGCGGCCGGCTCCGCGCTCGACATCCGTCGCGATCCCACGAGGAGCTGGGCGCGGGAGAAAGCTGCGGCGATCGGGAACGGGGATGCGCGGGTCCGCACGCAGCCACGGCAGAGAGCCCGCCGGGCTCCCGTGGGCGGTCCCCCACCCGCGGACACCAGGTCTTTAACCCCGCCGGCCCCTCCTCGCCATGACCGGTCCGAAGCGATTCGGACGTCGGCGGCGAATGGGACCTCGCTCGTGCGCATGACAACGGCGAAGCCGGCACCGGCGGCAAGCTGGGAGACGCGGGTCGACGCCGCGTTTCGGAGGCGGGCTAAGCGCCGACGGCTTCGCGCCCTCGTCGGGATGGTCCTCATCCCAGTCGGCCTGGTGATCCTCCTGGTCATCCCATGGCCCGATCTGGCTTCCGAAATGCTCTGGGTGGGCCTCTTCCTCACCTTCTCCGTCCTCCTCGCCCTGCCCGCGGCCGTGAGAATGTGGAACGGAGACCGCGAGCCGGAACCGCTTCCTCCGTCCCCGCTGCGCCGCTAGATCGCGCCCCGACGGGGCCGTCCCCCGTTTCAGCGGAGATCGCCGAGGGTCCGCCCCACGTAGGCGCGGACGGCGGTCTCCTCGAAGTCCGGATACTGCCAGTGGCAGCGCTCGGCGATCTCCCGGGCCAGGTCGGAAAAGAGCCGCTCGGTCTCCCCGAGCCCCCGCGCGAGGTCGGCGCGTTCGTACCGGGCAAAGGTGCCCGGCAGCCGGGCCCGCACGTCCGCCTCCGCCCAGCGGTCGAGGAACCGCCCGTCGTGCCAGGTGTCCACGGCCCCCGGCCTTCGCAGGGCGGTCTGCCACTCGATGACGCGGAGGAGCCGCTGCTTCAGGTAGGCGTCCGACCCCATCTTGGCCGTCCACAGTTCGCCGCGCCGCAGCTTCTTCGCGACCCACTGGACGTGGTACCAGAAGTCCGACACGACCGCACGGAACTCGGCCTCACCGGGGATCGGCGGCTCGGCGCGAGCGGGACGCGGCGGCGGTCCGTTGATCGCCGACAGATGGCCGTCCTTGTCGATCAGGACGGCGAATCCTCGGGCGAGGATGGCCTGGCCCTCCGGCACGTGGGGGACGAACTCCAGCGCGGCGGCGGGGAAGACCGCGAAGTCGACGTCCCGTCCGTCCGCGTAGAAGACGCGTCGCTCCCGCCCGCCCAGCACGGCCGTTTCCTCCACCATGGTAACGGCCACCTCCCCGAAGCGGCCGACCCAGTCGGTCGCCGCCACGAGCCGTTCGGGTTCGGTGTGGAAGATCACGATGTCGAGATCCGACCACTCGTCCGCCGGCTCCTGGGTACGCGCTTGGGAGCCGACGATGAGGGCTCCGCGAACGGCGGGGTCTTCCGCGGCCCACGCCCGGAATCTTTCCACGATCGCCCCGTACCTGCGAGCCCACATGCGCTCCGGAACCGCGTCCTGGATATACGGACGGAGGGCGGGCCGCTCCGCGGTCGAAAGAGGCGGCGTCCTCCCCGGGGGGGACCGGACTGCACCGCGGAACCCGGGGATCAGGGAACGTCCTCCGCCCACTTCGGCGGAGCGAGAGGCTCCCTCAAGCAATCCCCGGCCGTGGCGCTCGAGGTTCGACCCGAACGGGGCCGTTACCTCTTCTTCTTCTTCCCCTTGGCCGTCTTCTTCTTCGGCATGGAACCCCCAAGGGGGTTCGTCTACTTCAGCCTGCGGTCGCCGTCGGTCCGAGCCGCCTCTCCGGGACGATCGCCGACCCAGCTCGCGCAGCACGTCGTGGCGACACGCCCACCGCGCCCGTCGGGCGTCGACCGCCCGATCCGATCTCGTGCGGGTCGCGATCGCGAGTCGCCGGCGGACCCGGCAGCCGTTTCGCGGAAGTCCCCCATCGCTCGCTCCCCGGGCGGGGCCGGTTCCGCCCCTCCGTTCGACTCGGGCGGGTCCCTGGGCCGGCGTGGGTCGACGTGCGCAGATCATCGGGGAGGTCACGGTGAACCGCGGCGGAAACGAGATCGCGGCCGACCGGCGCTGTCGAGGAATAAATACGGGCCCGGCAATTGTCGGGCATGGCCGACGAGATCGATCCCGCGCAGGCATCCAAGTTCGCCCACGCCGTCCTGACCCAGAACCTCCGGCTCCGACCCGGTGAGAACGTTCTGATCGAAGGGTGGACCCACACGCTCCCTTGGGCGGTCGCCCTCTCCCGGGAGACCCGGCGGCTGCGGGCCCACCCGCTCATCTTGTATGAGGACGAGGCGGCCTACTGGGATTCCGTCGACGCGCGAGAGGACCGTCTGCTCGGCGCCACCCCGGCCCACGAGTGGGCCGCTCTCGGCAAGACCGACGTGTACCTCCACCTCTGGGGCGCGGGAGACAAGGTGCGTCTCGCCGCGCTCCCGGACCGCCGGGTGGAGGCGCTCGCAGCCTACAACGAGCCCTGGTACACGGCCGCCCGCAAGGCGGGGCTCCGCGGCGCCCGGCTCGAGGTCGGCCGCCCGTTTCCCAACCTGGCCCGTCTCTACCGGGTGCGCGAGGCGGAGTGGCGGGACCAGGTCGTCGAGGCCTCGCAGGTGGCTCCCGAGCGGCTCCAGCGGACCGGCGCCCCGATCGCGAAGGCCTTGGAACGCGGCCGACGGGTACGGATCCGTGACGACCACGGCACCGATCTGACCCTCGGCCTGGCGCATCGGCGCGTGCAGCTTCAGGCGGGCCGGGTGACGACCGAGGACCGAAAGACGAGGTACGGCGTCCTCTGCAGCCTGCCCTCCGGCGCGATCCAACTGGCACTGGACGAAACGGTCGCGGACGGGACGATCGTGGCCAACCGCACCGACTACCACGACGGGGGGATCGCGACGGGCGGGGTGTTCCGGTTCGAGGGTGGCCGTCTGATCGATCACTCGTTTGACACGGGAGCCGAGTTCTTCGACACCCCGTTCCGGACGGCGGGGGCGGGCCGGGATCGACCCGGGCTGCTCCGGATCGGATTGAACCCGGCCCTGAGGAACACTCCGCAACTCGAGGACACCGAGGCCGGTGCGATCACGGTGTCCGTCGGTGGGAATGCACGACTCGGCGGCAAGAACACGGCGCAGCTCTTCGGGTTCGTCGTCAACGCCGGGGCGCGCATGGAAGTGGACGGACGGCCGGTCGCTCTGCCGTCGTCCTCCGCGCGGGACCTGACCCCTCCCTGAGGACGGGGCCGATCTGCCGGCCGGCGCCGCGGCGTCCCGGCCGGCTCGGTGGCGGAGCGACCGCCGCCCCCTTCCGCCGGAAGCTCGCCACCGAGGGACCTTAAGGCCCGGCCGCCCTTTCGTGGGACCGTGAGCGACCCGCCGGCGGACGGGTCCGCGCCCCCCCTCCTCGCCATCACCCTGCGCCGTTCCACGGTGCTCGGCCGGTTCTACCTCGCCTACGGCTGCGTCGTCTCCATGATCCTCGGGATCGCCCTCTCGCTGACCGCGGCCTCCTCGTTCGTGGCCGCCTTCCCGGTGTTCCTCCCGATCTTCGGCGTGGTCGGCTCCATGGGAAGCCTCTCGGTGTTCACGAGCGATCGCCTGCACGGGACCCTCGAGTACTTCCTCGCCTACGGGGTCACGCCCCGACGGCTCTTTGCGGACTTCCTCCTGACGACCGTCGCACTGGTATCGGTGGTGCTCGCCGTCGCTGTCGGGGTCGGTCTCGGCCTCTACCTCGGGCTCGGCCATCCCCTCACCGACCCGCTGGTGGCGAGCCTCGGACTCTACGCCGTTCCCATGACCTACGCCTGCGCGGCCTTCGCCACGTCCGTCGGGATCTACTGGTCCGCCCTCTCCTCTCCCCGCACCGGGCTCAGCAGTCCGCTCGGCCTGACCCCGTTCTTCGGGATCCTGCCTTCGGTCCTCGTCCTCCTGGCGGTGATCGTGGTGGCGCTGAGCGGGCCCGCGGGCGCCACGGCGACCTCCGCGGTCGCCTTGGGGGGCGTGGCGATCACCGGCGCCGTCGCGCTGACCCTCCTTGCGATGAGCGGGCGACTTCTCCGGCCGGAGCGATTCCTGTCGTCCTCGTAGGAAGGTCCCAACGATGGTCACGCCCTCCCCCGCAGGTTCCGTCCTTCCCGCGCCCGCCGACGATCGGGTCGGGGTCCGTTGCGACCTGAATAGCGCCGGCCTCTCCCACCTACACTCGAACGTTTGCTGTTGAAGGAGGACCTTCGGCGAGCAGTCCCGTCTGTTTGAGCCGCCGGAGCCCC
>JAKAOB010000058.1 GCA_021812305.1 Thermoplasmata archaeon | reverse complement strand
GGCCTCGAAACGGGGGACGTCGGCGCCGCACGAGGAGCACCGAGCCGTCGCGCAGCCAGACCCCATCGACGCTGAGCGCGGGATTGCGGTAGCGGGCCACGGTCCACGATAGGGCCCGGCCGCCATTAGGCTCCCTCGCGGCCGCGCAGATCGCGGACGAGGTGCGCCGATCTCGCGTGTCATACCAGCGCTCGGGGCGACCCCAAATACTTCCCCGGTACGTGCGGCGCCCAACAGCGGCCCGTGCCCCGGGGGAGCCCGAGGCCGAACGGCCGGCAAGGGGACCCTATGGAAGCGACAGCGCCGGGGACGCCGCGGTCCGCCGACCCGCACGCCAAGACCGCGGAGACGTTCGACCGCGCCTACTCGTTGCGCATCATGGCGATCATGTCGATCCTCGTCATGATCGTGATGTACATCGAGGGGATGCTCACCCCCTCGCTCCCGGCGATCGCCTCGGAGTTCCACGTCGATGTCTCCCAGGTGAGCCTGATCCTCTCGGTCTACCTCGTGACCGGCGTCGCGCTGAGCCCGCTCGCCGGGAAGCTCGGCGACGTCTTCGGCAAGAAGCGCGTCCTCACCGCGGTCCTCGCGTTCTACGCGGTCGCGGTCTCGGTGACCGGGTTTTCGCCCACGTTCGAATTCATGGTCGCGGCCCGCGCGATCCAGGGCGTCGGGCTCACGATCTTCCCCCTCGCGATGAGCCTCGTGCGCGAGGAGTTCCCGAAGGAGATGGTGCCCCGCGCCCAGGGGCTGCTGAGCGGGCTGTTCGGCGCGGGCTTCGCGGTCAGCCTCCCGCTCGGTGCGTTCGTTTCGAACACCTACGGCTGGCGGTTCACCTACCACTCGGCGATCCCGGTCGTCGTGGCGGTCACGATCGCGGCGTTCCTCTACCTGCGCGAATCCCCGTACCGGCGGCCGAACGCGTTCGTGGACTACGCAGGCGCGGGCCTGCTCGCCGTCGCCCTCGCGATGATCGTCCTGGGGCTCTCGGAAGGCCCGGTCTGGGGCTGGACGAGCCTCTCCGACCTCGGTCTCTTGATCGGCGGGGCGCTCGTCCTGGTGCCGACGGCGCTCGTGGAGGCCTACCACCACCGGCGCGGCCGCGAGGTGATCCTCGACGTGCGGCTCCTTCGGCAGCGGAACGTGCTCGTGACGAATCTCATCATCGTGGTGAGCGGCTTCGGCATGTTCCTCGCCTTCCAGGCGATCACCTTCCGGCTCGAGTATCCGTCCCCGGTGGGCTTCGACCAGAGCATCTTCCAGACCGGCCTCGCGTTCGTCGCCTTCGCGGTGCCGATGCTGGTCTTCGCCCCGCTCGCGAGCTTCCTCGTCACCCGGGTCGGGACCCGGCCGATGACCTTCCTCGGTTGCCTGGTCGGGGCCGCGGGCTTCTACATCGTGAGCCTGTCCACGGCGCTCCCCCAGATGCTCGCCAGCATGTTCGTCATGGGGGCCGGCATCGCGATCATGAACGCGTCGGTGATCAACCTGCTCGTGCTCACGGTCGAGCCGCGCGAGATGGGGCTGGCCACGTCGCTCAATGCGGTCTTCCGCAACATCGGCAGCAGCATCGGCGCTCCGATCGCGGGCTCGCTGATGTCGACGTTCACCGTGGTGGTCTACGGCCAGTCGTTCCCGAGCGCGACCGCGTTCCGGGACGCCTACCTGATCGCCGCGGCGGCGACGCTGGTCGCGGCGGTCCTGGTCCTCTTCGCGAAGGAGATCCTGGGGCGCCGGGCGGTCCAGTCCGCCCTGGCGAGCGACGAGCGGGCCCCCGCGGCGCCCCCCCTGCCCCCCGCTCCAACCGAACCGCTGGCCGCCTGACGCCGCGGACGGCGGCCGAGGGGAGCGGGTCAACCGCGGGGAAAGGCCCCGTTCCTCAGCGAGCGGGCGAGCCGGTAGACGGCCACGCGCTGAAGGCCATTGAGATAGGCGGCCGGACGCGCGGCGTAGACGGCGGTGAACGCCGCCTCCGCCGTCAGGCCCCGACGCACGAGCAGTCCCATCGCGGCCATCGGTGCCCGGCCTTTCCCCTGCCGGCAGTGGACGTAGAGGGACCCCTGCTCCGCGGCGCTCGTCATGAGGTCGGTCAGCGCGACGAACCGATCGGGGGGAAGCCCGGTGTCGTCGGGGATCGGGAAGGAAAGGCGGGTGACCGACCCGTCCGGGAGCGGGGGCCCCCGGGCGACCTCTTCCGGTTCGCGGAGGTCGATCGTCGTGCGGACCGCCAGCCGGGCAAGGGCACGGGGATCGAGCGCCGGGCCGACCACCACATCGCCCAGCCGGGCCGGGCGCCGGCGGCTGCCGAGCGAACGGAGGCGATGGGCGGCCTCCACGACCTGGGGACGGAGGTCGTACCCCTGCAGCTCCTTGACCGACAGGCCGACCGCCGACCGGGCCAGGGCGACCGCGAACGCGCTCAGGGCCGGGCGCTTCTCTCGGGGGGAGGAGAGGGCGGTCGCGAGGGCCTCGAGCGACAGGTAGTTCCGCCGCCGGGTGGGGCCCTGCGGGGCGGCCGGGGGCGGCCGGCGGAAGGTCTCGAGGAGCAACCGCGGGAAGTCGACCCCGGAGGCGATGGCGAGCGGCATCGTCCCCCAGACGCGCGGGTTCACCTCCATGAAGACGGCGCGGCCGTCCGGGCGAAGCCGGAACTCGACCATCGCGATCCCCTTCCAGTGGAGCGCATCGAGCAGCCGCCGGGACTGGTCGAGCGCATCCGGATGGATCTCGGTCCGGGCGACGATGCTCGGACCCCCGTCTCGGAACTGCTCAAAGACCCGTCGATGGCCCGCGACGGCGGTGACGGCGCTGTCATCCGAGTAGATGAGGGCGATCCCGACCCCGATCCCCTCGACATATTCCTGGAGAAGGACCGGCCCCGCGCGGGCGAGACGGTCGAACCGTTCGCGGGCCGCCGGTGAGTCCGGGTCCCGTACGAGGAAGTGGCGCTCGGCCGGCGCAAGGTCGAGCTCGGAGGAGGTCTTCATGATGAACGGGAGACCGAAGTCGCGGGACACGGCCGCAGCGGCTGGGAGCTCGGTGACCACCTCGGTCCGGGGAAGCCGCAGGCCGGCCCGCGTGGCCAACGCGAGCATCTCGGGCTTGCGGGTGGCCGTCCGGAGCGTGGGGAGGTCCGCGATGGGGACCAGCGTCCCGCCCTCGGTGAGGCGATCTTTGATCGCCGCGGTCGCGAGGAGGGTCGGCTCCTTGACGGGGAGGACGGCGCCAAAGTCGCTCGCCGTCGAAAGCAACCACTCCTGGAAGTCGCTCGGCTCGAACGCGGGATCCGGGTAACTGACCGACCCGGCGCAGTAGCGGGAGACGGCGTTCCGTGGGGCCAGGCCGGCAGGGAACCCCAGGTACGCTCGGTAGCCCGCGGCACCGAGGGACCGAACCGTGGCCAGTGCTCCCCAACCCACCCCCCCGTCAAGGACGAGGACCCGTCGGCGGGCCGCTTCCGGTTGGGTCCCCACCACCGAGGGGCGTGCCGACCGGCTCATGGCCGGTCGACCCCGGCCCGGTCCGGTCCGACGAGCCGGACCGGCCGGTCCGTCCTCTCCGCCGGACGTCGCGATGACGGGCGCGGAAGCGCCCCCGGAGCTTCACCGGCCACGAATTCACCCGTCGGACGGGGTCCGGGCCGTCTCCGGCCCAAGCCGCCCGCCACGGAGGTAGGTACCGCGAGCGCAGCACATAAAGCAAGCAAGGCTCGGCCGGAGCGCCGTGCGTTGCCCCCGGCGGGAGCGCCGGCCGCCGCGCCGACCCCGCGAACGGGCGGCGCCGAGGGGCCACCCCGCGCTGCGTGGCTCGCGCTACCCTTAAGTCGGTGACCCCGGTGCATCGACCTCGGATGCAGATCCTGCGCAGCAAGGCCCCGCTCCGCGTCAGCTTTGCCGGAGGCGGGACCGACGTGACCCCGTACCCGGAGGAACGCGGGGGCGCCGTCCTCAACTGCACGATCAACAAGTTCGCCTACGCGACCCTGCAGTACGACGCGGCCGGCCCCGGGTCGACGACCGTCCACTCGCTGGACTACAACCAGAGCGTGAACTACCAGAAACCGGGCGACCTCGTCTACAACGGCGAGCTCGACCTGGTCAAGGCCGCGCTCAAGGTGCTGCACCCGCCCCGCGAGGGCGACGGCCGCGGGGGATCGCTCGAACTGTTCCTCCACTCCGACGCCCCCCCGGGCACCGGACTCGGGAGCTCGTCGACGATGTGCGTGGCGATCGTGGGGGCGTTCCAGCGCTACCTTCGGGAACAATGGAGCCCGTACGAGATCGCCGAGCTCGCCTACCGCATCGAGCGGGTGGAGAAGGCCTTCCCGGGGGGACGGCAGGACCAGTACGCCGCGGCGTTCGGCGGGTTCAACTTCATGGAGTTCCACAAGGACTCGACGATCGTCACGCCCCTCAAGATCCCCCCCGAGACCCAGAACGAGCTCGCCTACCGGCTCCTCCTGTGCTACACCGGGACCGGCCACTACTCGAACGACATCATCGAACGCCAGCAGCGCAGCTTCACGGAGAAGCGGGCCGACACCGTCGCGGCGCTGGACGCCACGAAGCAGCTCGCCGTCGACATGAAGAACGAGCTGTTGCGCGGGCGGATCGACGAGATGGGCCGCCTCCTCGACCAGGGCTGGCAGTTCAAGAAGCGATTCACCGAGGGGATCTCCAACCCGCACATCGACGCCTTCTACGCGCGGGCGCGGGCCGCGGGGGCTCTCGGCGGAAAGCTCGTCGGCGCGGGCGGCGGCGGCTACCTCCTGCTCTTCTGCGACTTCGCCCGGAGGGCCCAGGTCGCCCGGGCGGTCACGGACGCGGGCGGCAGCGTGGTGGATTTCTCCCTGGAGATGAACGGGCTCCAGACGTGGTCCGTACCGACCGACGCGCCCGCCCTTACCTTGCCGTAAGTGAAATCGCCGGGTGCCGACGTTTATCTACGTCCGTTCGGTTCCAGCGGTGAGGTTCCCATGGCGAGCTTCAAGTGCGCGGATCTCGGGATGGCCTGCGGGTTCGAGGTAAAGGGAGCGAAGGACGCGAACGAGGTGCTGGCGATCGCCGCCGCCCACGCGAAGACCTCGCACAATATCGCGAACCCCCCCGCCGACCTGGTCACGAAGATCCGTTCGGTGGTCAAGCCGTAACCCCGCGTCCGATCCGATCGGCCGCGTCGCCGGGGGCGCGAGCCCCTCCAACCCTTTCCGGGTCGACCGGGGGGTCGTGGAAGGCCTCGGGCTCCTGCAACGCCCGGCGTCCGCCGGGGGTGTGTCGCCGACGGCCCGGTCGCGCTCCACGCACGCGAGGACCCGGTCGTGCCTACGGGGCCGCATCGGGGGCGTCGCGCTCGCCCCTCCTCCGGGGCTCGCGCCGGCGCGGACCACGTCCGGGGGGGCGATGCATGCGCTACCCGCTCCCATCCGGCGGGCAACGCGCGGCGAAAGGCCGTGTTGGCGCCACGGCCGCTGGGCTTTTGTACGATGAGCGGGAATAGGCGAGAACGGAGTACGCCTTGGATCCGGGCCTCAGCATCGTAATTCCTGCGTGGAACGAGGAGGATCGGCTCCGGCGCACGCTCGAACGTTATCTTCCGGCCCTCGAAAGCCGGGCCACCCCGTTCGAGGTCATCGTCGTGACCGACGGGTCCCGGGACCGCACGGCGGCGGTCGCCCGGTCCTACGCGAACCGCGGGGTGCGGCTGCTGGAGTTCCCCGTGAAGCTCGGCAAGGGGGGCGCGATCCTGGAAGGGTTGCGGGTCGCCCAGCACGAGTACGTGGGCTACCTCGACGCCGACGGCCCGATCCCCCCGAGCGAGGTGTACCGTCTCGTGGACGCCCTGAAGGAGTCGGACTGCGTGGTCGCCTCGCGCTGGGTCCGCGGCAGCGTCATCCTCCACGCCGAGCCCCGATTCAACCAGCTCGCGGGCCGGCTGTGGAACTTCCTCGTCCGGTCGCTCCTCTTCCTGCCGATCCGGGACACCCAGTGCGGGGCGAAGTTCCTTCGGCGATCGGTCCTCGTGCCCACGCTGCGGGCGGTCGCGCTCACGAACCGGGCGTTCGACGTGGACCTCCTCTACCACGTCCGCAAGCGGGGGCTCCGCCTGCAGGAGGTCCCCGTCACGTGGCGGCACGACCCGGCGACCCGGATGCCGATCGGTCGGGCGATCCCGGTGATGTTCCTCTCACTCGTCGGGGTTCGGATCATGAACCTGCCGGTCGCGCGCCGCATCCCGCGGTCGCTCGTCGACCGCTTCCTCCGCAAGTGGGGGAGCGTCTAGTCCGGCACACCGGGCACCTCCCCGAGCCGTCGGGAACGACCGCTACGGCCGCAGCCGCTCTCCGGCGCGCCCTTCGGGGGAGACGGACGCGCGCGTCGCCCCGAGCGGCTCCGACGTTCTCGGCTCCGTGACCGGGCGGGTCGGCAACGGCGGAGGGGCCGATGCGCCGGCGTCGAACGCGGCGGGCTCCTCCGGGGGGGGCGGGGCGACCGATGCCGATGGTGCGGCAGGGACCGGGGCTTCCCGACCCGGAGCGAGCCACTCGATCACCGGGCGCAGGAAACCGAGCCAGCGGGGCAACAGCCCCTCGAAGAACTCCACGACCTCCGACGGGACCGCGCGGGTGACCCGGAGCATCAGGAGCAGGACCACGAGGCCGGCCCCCACGAAGGCGGGGACCAGCACGGGAGGGTAGCCGAGCAGGGTCAACGGAAGGGCGATGGTGGCCGCCATGGCCGCGGCCGACGCCCAGATCCGGCCGATCGAGCCGAGGTCGATGCGCAGAAGGCCGGTGTCGCGCAGGGAGAGCCAGAGCATCAGGAACGCCCCCCAGATCATCGCGGAGTTGCCGATGGCGGCCCCGTCCATGCCGATGCGCGGGACCAAGAGAAAGGAGATCCCCGCGTTCGCCGCGACGGCGAAGGCGGAGGCCCGGACGAGCGCGGCCGGTCGGCGGACCCCGGCCGCCACGCTCGTCAGGACCGTCGCCGGGACGGCGACGGCCGTGAGGCCCAGGAGGATCGCCATCGGCTGACTGGCCCCGACGAACGAGCCCCCGACGAGGAACGAGAGGAGGACCGGGCCGATCGCCGCGAGGGCGAGGGCGAACGGCACGTAGAGGAGCACGACCAGGGTGATCGAGGTCGTCGTCATCCCCCGGATCGCGTCGTGCTGACCCCCGCCGAACCGCTCGGAGATCTTCGGGACGAGGATCGTGGAGAACGGGTTCGTGACGATGAGGCTCCCCGACCCGACCAAGATGGCGTAGTTGTAGACGCCGACGCTGGCGAGGTCCGAGAGCGACGCGAGGACCAGCCGGTCGACGTAGACGGCCCCGCTCGTGATGACCGTCGCCGCGAAGAGCGGGAGCGAGTAGGTCAGCACGGCCCGGTAGAGGGGCCCGATCTTGGGCAGGCCCTCTTCGGGGCCGACGCCGCCGGGCCCGCCGGGGCGCCCGAGCACGGTGACCAGGAACAGGGCGCAGCCGAGTCCCGCGCCGAGGGTCCATCCGAGGATGACCGACCGCAGGTCCGGCCAGATGGCCAGGAAGACGATGGGCGTCCCGTAGCTGGCCGCGTAGGCGAGGATCGAGATCGCCGAGTAGACCACGAAGCGCTGGAGACCGAGGAGGACCGACTGGAGGAGGGTGAGGCCGGTCAGGAGCCCGGCATACACGCCCAGGATCTCGATGAGGGAGGCGTCCGCGCCGGAATGGAAGAACAGCGCGCTCAGCTCACCGGCGAGCACGGCCGTGGTCGCCGCGGTGGCGACCGACAGCACGGCGGTCGAAACGAGCGCGCTGCGGACGAGGGTCCGCACGGCCACCGGGTCGCGGCGCCCGAGGTAGTAGGAGAGGAAATGCTGGAACCCGGGGCCCAGACCGAGGGAGAAGCAGGCGCTCACCAGGGTCCCGATCGCGAGCAGCACGACGACCGAGCCGAGCTCGGCGGTCGGAAGGACCCGCGCGAGATACAGGTAGAAGATCGCCCCGGCGAGGAAGAACGAGAGCGTGCTGAGATAGACCCACGGGATGTGGTGCCGCGAGCTCGGCGGTGCCCCCGTCCCCTCCATCCCACCGGTTCCTGTGCGACGCGGTCAGCAGGAGGACCGCTCGTTGGCACTACCGGACCCGGCGAGCCTCTTGAAGCTAGGCCGGGAGTGGCAGCCCGTCGCACGCGCTCGCCCAGACCCCGGCCTCCACCGACCGGTCCGGCCCACCGCCGGTCGCGGAGGAGACGCCGTCGCGCAGGGTCCGCGGTCGGACCCTGCTGCCCCGGTCCTTCGTCCCGACGGGGAATCCCCGGTCGGCCTACCCCACATGGGCCGGGGGGGCCGTTGCGCTCGGCGCCGGCGGACGGCGATTGCGCAGGAGAAGCGCCAGGACGCCGACGATCACGAGCACCACGATGATCCCCACCAGGGCGTAGCCCTCAAGGGCCGGCAGACCCAGGAAGGTGGCCGTGGAGGTGCCCCCGGGTCCGGGGGGCGTCCCCGAGGTCGACTGGAACGCGATCGCGACCGACTGGGGGCCGCCCGTGAGCGCGACCGTTCCGGAACTCGGCGAGTCGGTGTAGCCAGAGACCGCCGCGACCGTGTAGGAGTAGCTCCCGTTCACTTCCGAGAAGGAGAGGGTCGCACTGCTCGAGGTCACCACGCTCCCGTTCAGCGTCACGCTCCAGCGGGTTCCCGAGGGGAGCCCGGTCTCCGTGAAGGTGATCGAGTAGTGGGCCGGGGTCGGTCCGGTGGAGGAGAACGCGATGGCGCGGGTCACCGCTCCGCCCTGGACCGTCACCGAACCGCTCGCCGGGGTCGGGGTGAGCCCGCCGATGGCGGGGACCGTGAACGAGTAGGTGCCGTTTGCCTCCTGCACGACGATCGAGCCGGTCGTCGAGTAGTGCGCGGTGCCTCCCACGGTCACCGACCAGTTCTTTCCCGCCGGGAGACCCGACTCCGTGAAGGTCAGGGCGTAGGTCGTGGTCCCGGGCGGGGAGCCGCTCGTGAAGGTGATCGACTCGGTCACCGCATGCCCGTTCACGAAGACGAGACCGCCGCTGGGCGTGGCCGTGTAGCCGGACACCGCACCGACGGAGAAGGACCAGCTGCCGTTCGGCTCCGCGAACGCGATCGACGGCGTGGAGGAGGCGAGGGTGGACCCCGCGAGGGTCACCGACCACGGGGTCAAGGCCGCGAGGCCCGTCTCGACGAACGTGACGGGATAGCTCGCGGCGGTGCTGAGCGGTCCGAACGTGATGTTGTACACGCCCCCGGCGCCGTTGACCGTGAACGTCCCGTTGGGCGGGGAGGCCGCGTAGCCCGAGGCACCGCCGGCCGTGAACGGATAGGTTCCGTTCGGGAGGGTGAAGGTGACCGTGCTGTTCGTGGCGGTGGAGTTGTAGTCGATGTACGAGACGGCGACCAGCCACGGTGTGTTGGGGGCGAGCCCGGTCTCGTTGAAGGAGATCGGGTAGGCCGACTGGTACACGAAGGTGACGGCCGCGCTCGTGTTGGCCCCGTTCACCGTGAGGAGCAGGAACGAGGTCGCGGCCGAGGGCGCGTAGTAGGCGGACCCGGCGCCGGGGATCACGTAGTACGTGCCGTTCGGGCCGGAGAAGTTGAGTCCGGACGAGGTCGAGAAGGCCGTGAGGTACGTCGGACCGTAGGCCAGCGCCCCCCACGTCGTGCCGGAGGGAAGTCCGCTCTCCGTCAACGAAACGGTGTACCCCGAAGGAGCGCTGAACGTGACGCGGATCAGGGTTCCCGCCCCGTTCAGCGTGAACGTACCGGAATACGTGGACAGCACTTCATTGCCGATCTGCGTGATCAGGTAGGGGTAGGTACCGTTGGTCTCGGGGTACACCAACGTGGTGGTGTTGGTCGTGGCCGTGATGTTGTTGACGGAGACGCCCCACAAAGTGCCGGCGGGCAGACCGCTCTCCCGGAAGGAGGCGGAGTAGGTGGTCGCGGCGGAGAAGGCCACGTTCACCTGGACGGCGGCGCCGCTGACCACGACCGTGCCGGTGGTGTTCGCGGGAGCAAAGCCCGTGGCCGTCGAGATCGTGTAGTTGAACGAGCCGAGACCCAAGGTAAAGCCGATGCTGGACCCGGTGGAGCCGTTGGTGGTCCCGCCGGCGTTGACGGCCCAGGGCGTGCCGGTGGGCAGGCCGCTCTCCGAGAAGGTGACATCGTAGGCCGGGGAGCAGGACGTGGTAAAGTTGCCCATCACCGCCCCGGTCAGACCGTCCAGCTCCTCGAAGAGGGAGCCCCCGGAGCTCGAGCCCGGGACGCAGGGGGACTGGAAGATGACATACCAGATCGGGGGCACGGTCACCACCGAACCGGTGGTCCCGATCGTCGGGTACCCGGGTTCCGGCTCCCAGTCGATGTCCGCCGACGGGTGGGCCGCGAGGAAGGCGCTGCCTCCGGCCAGCTCCCCCGCTAAGACCGCCGCCGGGGAACCCAGTGTGGCGTTCACGGTTCCCGAGATGAACCCGAGCTGGGAGTTCACGCACGTCAGGGTGAACAGTAGGTCCGCTGCCCCGTTGGTCACCAGTCCGAAGAGCACCGTCGCCGCACGGCTCGGCGACGTCAGCTCGAACTCATACGCGGCCGCCGTTCCGATCGGCGCGCTCGACGGCGTGGCCGAGATGGTAACGGTGGTGGGGGGCGTCCCGATCCAGGTCGTAACGCAGCCCAGGGACGTGTCGAGGACAGAAACCGGGAGCGTCGCGGAAGTGGGGAGGTCGAGCCCGTAGCCGACCCCGACGTTCCATGTCACGGCCTGGTACGAGGCCGCTGCCGAAAGGATGAGCGAGGCGGCCGCCGAGTACGTGTACGTCGTGGTGGCGGGCGCGGGGCGGGCGGGCGAAGCGCGGATCTCCGATATCCACGCCGGCAGGTGACCGGCCGGCGCCGTACCGACCGTCGGCGCTGCGGTGGAGGGGGCCGTCACGACCGGTGCCCCGGCCCCGGACACCACGACCGATGCGACCGGGGCGGGAGACGCCGCGGAGATCTCGGGTCGGGCGAACGCGGCTCCCATGAGCCCGAGAGAGAGTAGTGCGATCACGGCGATCAAGCCGACGTTACGGAACCCTCGAGAATCCATGCCGGACCTCGGCCGACGGTGGGGCGTCGCGATATTAATACTCCGCGCCGACAGTCTACCGCTCACGGAACTGGTGGTTAGAACCTTCCAGCCGCAATAGCTCGCGCACCTCCCTCGTTCTGAGCGACGCTCGAGCGTACCGGCCGAGCAGCTCCGGGTGAGCGATCGGGCCGGGGGAGCCCCGGCCCCGGTCCTTGAAGCGGGGACGGACGTACCGCGGGGTCTGGTCCGTTCCGGCGCCGCCGGCGGCCGTGAACAAGAGAGGCCTCTGCCCGTGGATCTTCTCTCCACGGGGGAGCGATATCGCCGATCGTGCCGTGTCACACGGCGGGGCCCGGGCCACCCGGGCCGGCGGAGGGAGGGTCACCCGTAGGACATCGGGACAGACCGCAGCGCGGCGTGGGTTCAATGGCCCGGCACCGGCCGCGGGCGCGGCCGGTGTCGACCGCCCGGGGGCGGGTCGCGGTCATACCGTACCGTGACGTGCCGCTGGCGTGGCGGTGGTCGAGATCCTTTCGATCTCGGAAACCGGAGGCCCCGACAGCGTGCGGGACCTGCCCTCCGCGGCGGTGCATTTCTTCGAGGGAGTCACACCGCGCCGGGCCCGGGCGCTCGTCGCGGCGCACGAGGGAGGACGGATGGAGGCTCCGGCGCGCCCGCGATGGGCGGAGGTCGCCCGACGCGAACGGCTCTCCCGGTCGATGTTCGGCGAGCACCTGCGCAAGGGGCAGCTTCGCCTTCTCATCAGCAGCTACGCCACGCTTCGGGCGCGCGGTGCCGCCTCCACCGCTCCGATCCGGCTTCCCGCGGTGCCGCCGTCGGTCGGCCCGAACGGGCCGGCTCGGACGGTCCGCGTGCGCGCGAGTGGGCGCAAGGGGCCCGCGCGCTCCGCGGGACCCGACACGACGGGAAACCGCCGAGCGCCGCGGCACGGGTCCCCCTAGGTCCGGACCCGCAGAGCCCCGGTAACGGCAGTGTTCCTCCCCCGCACTGTCCCCAGGGACGGAGGTGTACCGTCGGCCGCTGACCGGACCGGCCGCCTACATTGTGGGTACTACCCGGGTGGCACGAGCTCCACGTGCGGGGCGCCCCGCTGTCGGTCGGTAAGGACCAGATCGGTGGGAAAGGAGGGCACGAGCCCGGTCATGCGCAGGCCGGTCGTGTCCCTCTGAAGGGAGAGCTCGTAGTCCATCATGCTGCGGACGCCCGAAGCACAGGCGAGCCCCGGCCGCAGGATGCCGATGCAAAGATTGCCGACCGCCCGCGCCCTCTTGATCCCGTGGAAGTACATCTTCCCGGCGGTTTCCGCCCCGACCAAGGTCTCGAACACCTCGAAGGCCACGAGCTCGATG
>JAKAOB010000001.1 GCA_021812305.1 Thermoplasmata archaeon | reverse complement strand
GACGAGCGAGTACACCCAGATGACGCAGATGATGTACCAGAACTACACGGACGCCTGGCTCGTGGTCCCGACGGCGTTCGCGGTGTACAACCCGTCCCTGCAGGGTATCGTCCAGAATCCGATGGCGAGCGCGGAGCCCTACGAGCTCACGTTCAACACGCAGTACGTCAGCTGACGACCGACCCCGGCCCGGTGGGGGGCGAGGGGGCCGCGGTCGGCTCGCTGGTGACGAACGTCTCGGGACGGACGTCGGCGACCTCGGCCGCTCGATGGCAGGCCACGAGCCGGCCGCCACCCCCGGCGAGCTCCGTGAGCAGGGGCTCGACGCGACGGCAGAGGTCGACCACGAACGGGCACCGGGCCGCGAAGCGGCACCCCGGTGGGGGATCGACGAGGGTCGGGATCTCTCCCGTGATGCGGTAGCGGGCCCGGCGGCGCCGGACATCCGCCACCGGTAGGGCGGCCAGGAGCGCCTTCGTGTACGGGTGGACCGGGGCCTCGAGGACCTGACGGACGCTCCCGAGCTCGGCGACCTTCCCCAGGTACATGACCGCCACCCGGTCGGCGACGTAGCGGACGGCGGAGACGTTGTGGGTGATGAGGAGGTAGGCGATCCCGCGCTCGCGCTGCAGTTCGACCAGCCGGTTGAGGATCTGCGCCTGCACCGCGACGTCCAGGGCGCTCGTCGGCTCGTCGAGGACGATCAGGCGGGGCTCCACGCTCAACGCGCGGGCGAGGGAGAGACGCTGGCGCCCGCCCCCGGAGAACTCGTGGGGGTACTGGTCGAGGCAATCCGGAGGGAGGCCGACCTGGGGGAGGAGCTCGCCGACCCGGTTCCGCAGTTCGGCGCGGCCCATGTTCCGCTGCGCCGACAGCGGCTCCCCGACGATCTGCCAGACCCGCATCCGCGGGTCGAGCGAGCCGACCGGATCCTGGAAGACCGTCTGGACGTTCCGCCGCCACCGGCGGAGCGCGCTACCGGAGAGGGACGTCGCGTCCGCGCCATCGAACAGGAGCCGCCCGGCGGTGGGCGGATGCAGGTGGCCCACGACCCAGCCGAGGGTCGTCTTGCCCGAACCGGACTCCCCGATCAGCCCGAGCGTCTCTCCGCCGGCCATCGAGAACGAGACCCCGTCCACGGCCCGGACCGCGCGCCGCGGGCGGCCGGCGAGGGCGTCGCCGAACGTGCGCGGAAGGGGGAAGTGCTTGACGAGGTCACGGACCTCGAGGAGGGGCGGAGTGCTCACGGGAGCCCGGCCACCTCCTCGGGGAACCGGCAGGCGGCCCGGTGGCCGGACGAGGGGGAAGAGGGCACGGGGGCGAGCGCCGGGCCGGGATCGGCCGCGCACTCCGGCCGCGCGATCGCGCACCGCGGATGGAACGGGCAGCCCGTCGGCAGCCGCGAGAGGTTCGGCACCGAGCCCGGGAGCGACGCGAGCGGCCCGTCCGCCTTGTAGCGGCTGGGGACCGAACGCAGCAACGCCTTGGTGTACGGGTGCCCGGGACGCTCGAAGACGTCGGCCACCGGGCCGAACTCGACCAGGCGGCCCGCGTACATCACCCCGACCTCATCGGCCATCTCGGCGATGACGCCCAGGTCGTGGCTGATGAACAGGATCGAGGTCCGGACCTCCTCCATCAGCTCCTTCATCAGGGTGAGGACCTGGGCCTGGATCGTCACGTCGAGCGCGCTGGTGGGCTCGTCGGCGATCAGCAGGGTCGGCTTCTCGCTGAGCGCCATCGCGATCATCACGCGCTGGCGCATGCCGCCGGAGAGCTCGTGGGGGTGCAGGCGCAGGATCGTCTCCGGGTCGTTGATGCGGACGAGCTTGAGGTACTCGAGGACCTCGCGCTCGACGTCGGGCGAGCGGCGGACCGGCGCGGCCCGTTCGACGACCGTCGCCGGCACGAACGGGTGGGAGAGGACCTCGGCCGGCTTCGGCGACGGGCGCCGGGAGTAGTCGAATCCGGTCGGACCGGCATGGAAGCTCGGGGCCCTGCCGCTCTCCCGGAGCAGGCGGATCCGGACCGCCTCGGCGAGCTGGTCGTAGATGCGGAACGCCGGGTTGAGCGAGTTGATCGGTTCCTGGAAGATCATCCCGATGCCGGTCCCCCGGACCATGGGGATCTTCCACATCGGGACCTGAAGGAGGTCCGTCCCCTGGAACCGTATCGCCCCGCCGACGACCCGGGCCGGGGGGACCGGCAACAGCCGCGGGATCGCGTGGCCGAGGGTCGACTTCCCGCAGCCGGTCTCGCCGACGATCCCGACGACCTCGCCCGGCCGCATCTCGAAGCTGACGTCCGTCAGGGCGTGGAAACGGCCCGCGCCGACCTCGTAGTCGACGCTCAGGCCCTCGACCTCGAGGATCGGGTCGGTCATGCCTCCTCCGACCCGGCGGAGGCGCTGCCCGCGGACCGGGTCAGCGCGCGTCGGCTGCGGGGGTCGAGGATGTCCCGGAGGCCGTCGCCGAGCAGGCTGAAGGCGAGCACCGTGATGAAGATCGCCAGCCCCGGCGCGGCGACGGTCCACGGAAGGTTGAGCAGGAAGTCCTGGTAGAGGACGATCTGGTTGCCCCACTCGGGGACGGTGAGGGGGACGCCGATCCCGACGTAGTTGATCGTCGAGAAGGTGATGAGGACGGTCCCGACGTCCATCGTGTAGTAGACCGTCAGCGGCTCGAGGATGTTCGCGAGAATGTGGCGGCGCAGGATGCGCAGGTCGGAGACCCCGGCGCCCCGGGCCGCGGTGACGTAGGGCAGGTGCTTGACCGCGAGCACCTCGCCGCGGGTCAGACGGACGTAGTACGGCCACCACGACAGCATGATCGCGAGGATCGCCGGGAAGGTCCCGCGGCCCAGCGCCGCGGTGATCGCGAGCGCGAGGACGAGCGACGGGAAGGCGAGGAAGACGTCCGTGACGCGGAGGATCGCGACGGAGCTGAACCCCCCGACGGTGCCGGGGGAGTCCCAGTAGCCGGCGACGAGGCCGAGGAGGCCGCCGACCAGGAGGGCGAAGCCGGTGACGGCGAAGCCGATGAAGAGGTCGAGCGGGAGGGCGTACAGGACCTGGCTGAAGATGTCCTCGCCGACGTTGTCCGTCCCGAACGGGTGGGCGAGCGATGGGCCCTGCTTGACCGCCGTCGAGATCTGGTTGGGGGCGTACGGAAGGACCTCGACGCTGTGGCCGGTGAAGAGGCCGCTGACGAACGGCACCCCGGCGACGAGGACCGCCGTCCCCATGATGAGCGCCACCAGAACGAACCCGGCGAGCGTGAGGGGGTTCGCCCGAAGGACCGTGATGAGGTCGCCGATCACCCGCAGCGCCCCGATGCGCCGGCGCGGCGGTCCCGGCGGCACGGCGGGCTTGGCGTCCGCCATCTACCGCCACTCCACCCGCGGGTCGAGGATGCCGTACAGCACGTCGGCGATGAGGTTCGCGACGACGACCCCGACGGCGAAGACGATGACCACGCCGACCGTCCCGGGAAAGTTGTAGCCGACGATCGCCTGGTAGGCGTACTTGCCGATCCCCGGCCAGCTGAAGATCGACTCGATGACGACCGTCCCCGACAGCAGCCCACCCGCCGTGATCCCGAGGACGGTGACGGTCGTGATGAGCGAGTTCCGCAGCGCGTGCTTGTAGAGCACCCACGCCTGGGTGAGCCCCTTCATCCGCGCGGTCTTGACGTAGTCGAGCGGAAGGACCTCGAGCATCGAGCTGCGGGTCATCCGGGTCGCGATGCCCATGTTCAGGAAGGCCAGCGCGACGGCCGGCAGGGCGAGATGCGCGGCCGCGTACGCGACGTTCGACGGGTTCAGCGTGAGGGCGGCGTCGATCAGCGAGAAATGGGTCGGGGTGGGGTACGGCGGGGGCGTCGCGCTCGACACCGGAAGACCGAGGACCGGTCCGACCGCGATCGCAAGGAGGACCGCGGCGAGGTACGTCGGCGTGGCCCAGCCGCTCAGGTAGAAGATCCGCACGAGATGGTCGGCGATGCGGCCGTTGGCGTTCGCCGCGACGACCCCGAGCGGGATGCCGATGACGACCATCAGGAAGAGCGACGTGAGGACCAGCTCGAGCGTCGCGGGGAACTGGGAGAGGATCGTGGGGAGGACCGGCGCGCTGCCGAGGCTGGGCGGGGCGTTCCCCCAGTCCCCCCGCAGCAGCTGGCCCAGGTAGTTCACGAACTGGGTCGGGATCGGCTGGTCGAGCCCGAAGGTATGGATGCATCCCTGGACGACCGCCGGCTTCGCCTTCGGGTACCAGATCGCGCAGGGGTCGCGGACGGCGAGCCGCGTGAAGATGAACGTGATCGTGGCGACCCCGAAGACCACGGGGATGAGCTGGACCAGACGCTTCAGGACGAAGATGACGAGGCCGCTGAAGCTCCGTCCCATCGGGGTCTACGTCCCTCGGAACGGGGGGCCCGGCCTCTCCCGATGTCGCACGCCCGAACGAACCCCGCGCCCTACAAAAACGTGCTGAGAGGGGCCACCGGGGCCGGCCCCACCGGTGCGGGCTAGGGGAGGTAGTCGCGGGGGAGGGTCTTGAGCTCGGCGAAGGTCTGGGCGAGGACCTCCAGGAAACGGTCGACGTCCTTCTCGGTGTGGGCCGTCGAGAAGGTGATCCGCTCGTAGTTGTCCGGGTGGATGTACACCCCGTGGTCGAGCAGCAGCTGGTGGTGGCGCAGGTAGAGGTTCCAGTCGATCTGGAGCGACTCCCGGTAGTTCGCGATCTTCTTGCGCCGGGTGAAGAAGAACTGCAGCATGCCGTTGACCGACTGGACGAGCACGTTGATCTTCGCATCCCGCGCGGCCTGCTCGATCCCCTTCTCCAGATGCTGGGTCATGCGGCCGAACCGGTCGTAGAGCTCCTCGCCGCCGCGCGCGAGGATCTTGAGGTTCGCGAGGGACGCGGCGAGCGACAGGTTGTTGGCAAAATAGGTCCCGCCGAACGAGATGCGGCCCGGGGCGATGAGGTCCATGAACTCGGCCTTGCCCGACACGGCCGAGATCGGCACCCCGCCCCCGAGCGCCTTCGCCCAGCAGGAGAGGTCCGGCTCGACCTTGTAGAGCTGCTGCGCGCCGCCCGGAGCGACCCTAAAGCCGGTGAACACCTCGTCGAAGATCAGCAGGAGGTCGTTCTCGCGGGTGATCTCCCGCAGGCGCTTGAGATAGTCCGGGGCCGGGGCGATGACCCCGGCGTTGGCCATCACCGGCTCCAGGATGACGGCCGCGAGGCGGTCGCGGTAGCGCTTGACCATCCGCTCGAACGCGGGGATGGAGTTGTACGGGGCGACCATCACGTAGTCCGTCACCCCCGGGGGGATCCCCGCGGAGTTCGGGAGGGGACGGGGGTACTCGTCCAGGCCGGCGACGATCGGCGGCGCCTCCGCGCTGATGAGCGCGTAGTCGTGCTGCCCGTGGTAGTGGCCCTCGAACTTGAGGATCCCGTCCTTGCCGGTGACCGCCCGTGCGATCCGGATCGCGTTCATCGTCGCGTCGGACCCGTTCGAGCAGAACGCGACGCGCTCGGCGCTCGGCACCAGCTTCTGGAACTGCTTGGCGACGTCGATCTCGAGCTCGGTGGGACTCGCGAAATGGAACCCGAGCTCCGCCTGGGCGCTCAGCGCCTTGACCATCTCGGGATGGGCATGGCCGTTGATGAGGCAGCCGTAGGCCAGGTTGAAGTCCAGGTACTCGTTGCCGTCCTCGTCCCAGATCCGCGGCCCCTTTCCCCGGGCGATGAACGGCGGGCACGGGTCGTAGCTCGCGACCCGGATGAGCGAGCTCGAGGAGTTCGGGATGTGGCGCTTGCCCTCCTCGAACAGCTTCGCGCTCTTCTTGAGCTTCGGGATGAGCCGGGCGATCGGGACCGGCACCGGGGGCGGGGCCTCGGCGTCCGGGGACTCCACCTTCTCCCCGGGCTTGTCCCCGGCCTTCTCCGCCGCCTTCTCGGCGGGCTTGTCCGCCGCGCGCTCCGGAGGGCGCTCGCTCCGATCCGGCCGGTCCGGCTTGTCGACCGGGGGCGCGGGCTTGGCCGGCTCCTCGGCCGGAGCGCTGGGCGGGCGGACGGCGCTCCCTTCCGCCGCCAGTCGGCCGAGCGGCTCGCCCGGGACCGGGTTCAGCGTCCCCGGGACGCCGTCCGGGCGTACCGGAGGGCCGTGGAGCCGGGGGTCCCGCTCGTCCATAGAGAACACATCCGAAACGGTTCTGGGAGCCGGAGGACCCTATATATAGATGGCGAACGGGAAGAACATCGGGTATACAACACGCCAGCAGTTTTGCAAAGAATGTTACAATATGATTTGAGCGTGTTTAGTGTAGTATTGAATAGTTTGGAATGCGGGTTTTGTATTCCATGCCATCCGTTCACATCTTTCCGCCCTTCCGTGGGCGAGGGTCGACCGCGGGGAGGGGGGGCTCGGGAGGGTGGATCGTGGTTTCGATGCCCCGCTCCGCCAGGGCCGCCCGGAACGGCCCTGCCGGGACGCATCCCTCGGGAGGGACGACCCCGACCGCCGCGATCGTCCCATCGACGATCATCTCCGCCCCGATCGCCCCGCAGACCCCGACCGCGTACTCGGTCGCGGAGAGCCCCCACTCGGGCTTGGGCGGGAAGCGCGCCTGGGCGTGCCGGTGGACCGGGCGGCCGCTGGACTCCCCGTGGATCTCGAGGTCGCAGACCTCCCAGTCGTTCACCGTGACCCCCGGGGGGATGCCCAGGAGCCCCTCGCGGCGGAGCAGGGCGAGGATGAACTCGCGCGGAACGACCTCCTGGCCCCGGACCTTCACCGGTCGGGACGAGCCGAGGCCGAGCAGGGACATCGTGCGGAGGACATCGATGCCCGGTCCGCCCTCCTTCCACTCCACGTGGCGGACCCCCTTTCCGGCGAGGAAGGGAACGAGCGTCGCCGGCTCCGAGTGAAGGGTGCGGTAGACGCGGGTGCGCCCGACGGGCGCAGGGAAGTCGAACTCCTCCGCCCCGCTCATGGCGGGATAGTCCCGGAACTGTCCGTCCTCGAAGACCGCGGCGGCCTTCTCCATCTCGTCCAGGAAGGTACTGGGGGACCAGGTGAACAGCACCTCGGGTCCCCCCTCCGTGAAGTCGCGCCAGCCATCCCGGATCGAGATCGAGTCGACGCGGTCGAGGTCGCCGGTCGCCTGGGCCGCGAGGACGTTGGAGACCCCCGGGACCTGCCCGAGCCCCGGTATCGCGAGGAGCTTCCGTTTGCGGAACTTCCCGTCCCATTCGAGCTGCCGACGGGTCATGTGGAAGAGGCCGCCGAAGTCAAGGTACGGGACGCCGGCCTCCAGGCAGGCGCCCATCACCTCCAGGTTGAAGGTGTACTGGACGGCGTTGACGCAGACGTCCGCTCCCCCGAGGACCCGGGCCAGGGAGGCCGGGTCGCGGGCGTCCACCGTCTCCGCGCGCACGCCGCGGCCGCCGGCGGCCGACGCCGCGGACCGGGCGAGCTCGGCGTCCAGGTCCGCCACGGTGATCTCGGAGAAGTGCCCGTTCCGCGCGAGGTCCCGCACCGTGCAGCGACCGGTGAGCCCTCCGCCGCCCAGCACCACCGCCTTCATGTTCTCGCCCCCAGCACGCTCGCCACGGATAGTTCCATCGTTGGGCCGCCGCGACGAAGATGAGGGGGAACGGCGTGGGTCCCGCGTGCCGCCGGGCCATCTGCGGACGGACCTGTCGCTGCTGCGCCAGGGCGCCAGCCTCGCGCGCGAGTTCGGCTTCCGCTCGCTCGAGGGTCTCACCCGGATCGCCGAGCTCATCGAGCGGTCGGTCTACGAGCCGCGCTCGCTGACCCGCACCGCGGAGGGGGTCGTCTTCACCCTGCTCAATCCCCCGCTGCGCATGGGGGCTTTCGAGCGGCTGAGCGTCCTCTGGGACGGCCGGCCGGTCCCCCCTGGTTCGGTCACCCTTGCGCTTCCCGGAGCGGGGGGCCGGCGCTCCTGCGCGGAGATCTCCCGGGCCGCGCCGGTCACGATCCCCGTCGGCCAGAGGACGACGGTCCACCTGGCGCTCGAGCCTCCGGCCGCGGGACCGCACCACGTCCGCCTGGAGCTGCGCAGCGTCGCGATCCCGCCCCTCGTCTGGTTCGAGTTCAGCGATTCGCTGTCGGAGGAGGCCGCGTGAGCGGGGCGATCGACACCGACCTGCTCGTCGCGCTGGACCGGCCCGACCCCTCCCGCCCGATCCTCCTGAGCGGGCTCGCGGCGGCGGCGCTCTTCGACGGCGCCGGGGAGGCGGTCTGCCTGCGGGAGACGCGAGGGGGCATGTTGGACTGGGGCGGGGTCTACGGCCAGGGAGTTCGCCTGACCGGACCGTGGCACCTTCGGGTCGGGCTCGGGTCCAACGTATTCACGCTCGCCGCCACGCTCGATCGGCTCGGGGCCCGGCGGGGGAGGCTCGAGACCCGGCACGAGATGTCGGAGCTGACCGTGGTGCAGGAGGTCGCGATCCTTCCCGGGGCGCCGGCGGTCGGACGACGCCTGACCTTCGCCTCCCGAGGGACCGCCCCGATCGAGGTGGTCGTCGAGTCGGAGTTCGCGCCGTACCTGGCCCCGGTGCTCGTCGAGGGGATCAAGCCGTACCGCTACGGGCTGCGGCGGCGGGACCCCTCCCTCGAGATCCGCTCCCATGGCTTCGGCCTCCGGCTCGACTCCGACCCGAAGATCGAGGGGGTGGCCGTGAACGGCGCTCCGTGGGACGGGAGGGAGCTGGAAGGGGAGATCGGCGCGATCACGACCTCCCACCGGCTCCGGATCGCCCCGGGCCAGGCCGTGGACGTCGCGTGGGTGCTGGCCGGGGGGCTCGAGCGGGTGATCGAAACGGACCCCGATCTTGGCCGGCGGGCCCTCGACCGTCGGGCCGCCTGGGCGCCGGCCGTGGAGCAGGAATGGCGCCTCTGGATTGCCGGAACCCCGACCCTGCGGTTCCCCGACGACCCGCGGCTCGAGGCCGCCTACGTCCGTGCCCGCAGCGCGCTGCGGGCGCTCTACACCGCCCCGGACGGGGACCTCCTGGGCCTGGTCGCCGGCTTCCCCTGGTACGCGGCCCTGTGGTGCCGTGACCTTGCCTGGATGCTTCCGGCGGTCCTGTGGCTCGGGGACGACGCCTGGTTCGAGGAGTCGCTGCGGTGCGTCTTCCGTTACCAGGCGGGCGCGCACCTGCCCCTCCTCGGGGCGGAGGTCGGCGAACTTCCGATGCAGCTCTCTCCCGGCCCGATCTTCCTGTACGGAACGTCCGACACGACCCTCTACTATCCGGACCTTCTCCGACGGCTGGTCGACGTTACCGGCCGCGTCGGAGCCGCCGTGCCGTTCCTCGACCACGTGGCCCGCGCCCTCGCCTGGGCCCGGGCGAAGGTCGCCCCCGAGAGCGGACTCCTCCGCAACGGCGGCGAGGTGCTCGAGCTGCGGGACGCCGCCGCGGCCCTCAGCACGACTCGCTACGGGTTCGATGCCCTCGACACCACGATCTGGGATTCGACCGACCGGCGGGACCATGCCGTCGATGTCCAGACCCTCTTTCATTCGGCCCTCGTCGCGCAGGCCCGCCTTGCCCGCCTCACGGGGCCGGCGGAGGTCGCCGACGCGGCCGAACGGGAGGCGGCCGTGCTCGCGGACCGGCTGGCCGCCACGTACTGGTGGCAGTCCGAGGGCTACCTCTACGACTCCCTCCGTTCCACCGGGGGGCCGGTCGCGCGGGTCCGCCCCAATGCCCTGCGCGCGGTCGCCGCCGGACTCCTTCCTCCCGCGCAGGCGCGGGCGGTCGTGGAGCGCGCGGCGCGGGCGGACGTCACGACGCCCTGGGGGGTCCGGACGCTCTCGAGCGCCGATACGGGCTACGACCCCGAGGCGTACCACGACGGCCAGGTCTGGACGATCGCGACCGCGTGGGCCGCCGAAGCGGCGTTCGCCGTCGGGGACGGAGCCCGCGGCCTCGCCTACCTCGGCACCATCGCCGACCGGATCCTGGACGAGGGCGGGCTGGCCAACGAGTGCTACCGGGGGGACCGACCGGCCGCGTTCGATTCGTGCTTCCTGCTCGGCTTCAGCATCGCGCCGTTCCTGACGGTTCTCTTCGAGCGACTGTGGGGGATCCGCCCCCTGGCCCCCGAGGGGGTTCTCACGGTCGACCCGGCGTTCCCGCCCGGGTGGCGGCACGCCGCCCTCCGGGCGCTCCGGTTCGCCGGGGGCCGGGTCGACCTGGATTGGACCCCGTCGGGCCTGGCCGTCGTCTGGAGCGGCCCGCGGGCCCTGACCCTGCGGTCGGGGGGTCGTGAGGTGATCGTCCCGCCGGGGGGGACCGCGACCGTCGCCCCCGCCCCGCCCCAAAAGCCCTCTTAAGTCGCCCGGGCTCCTTCGGCGCGTGGCCGACGCCGTCCACGTCCGCGGGCTCACCAAGACCTACGGGAGCCTCGCCGCCGTCGCCGGGATCGACTTCGCGGTGCCGGAAGGGAAGGTGTTCGCCTTCCTCGGGCCGAACGGGGCCGGGAAGACGACGACCGTCGAGATCCTCGAGGGGCTGCGCCGTCGTTCCTCCGGGGAGGTGACCGTCCTCGGCCTCGACCCGTGGGACGACGGGCGCCGGCTCCATGCGAAGGTCGGGGTGATCCCGCAGGAGTTCCGCTTCTTCGAGAAGATCCATCCCGTGGAGGCGATCGAGTACTACGCCGCGCTGTTCGGCACGCGCGTCGACGCGATGGGCCTGCTGCGCCGCGTGGCGCTCGAGGACAAGGCCGGCGCCCGCTTCGAGACCCTCTCCGGTGGCCAGAAGCAGAAGCTGGGGCTCGCCCTCGCGCTGACGAACGATCCGACGATCTGCTTCCTCGATGAGCCCACCACCGGTCTCGACCCGCAGGCTCGGCGGGCGATCTGGCAGGTGATCCGGGACCTCCGGTCCGAGGGGCGGACGGTCTTCCTCACGACGCACTACCTGGAAGAGGCCCAGATCCTCGCCGACCAGGTCGCGATCATCGACCACGGCCGGATCATCGCGCGGGGGACGCCGGACGAGATCATCGCCCAGCACGGCCGCCCGCCCCGGCTTCGGGTCCAGGCCGGCCCGGGGATGGCCCCGTACCTCCGCGAGGCGCTCGGGGTGACCGCCACCTTCGTCGACGGCTATGTCGAGGTTCCGCTCCCGAACAAGCACGAGGCGCTCCGCATCCTCTCCGCCCTGGAGGGGAGCGGGGTGCCGTGGGAAGGGTTCGCGACGGTGACCGACACCCTCGAGGACGTCTTCGTGCACCTCGTGGGCCGGATGGACGACGGGGTCCTCAAGCCGGGAGCGCCCCCATGAGGCCGCGGCGGATCGTCGCGGACCTCAAGGTCTTCGGCCGCAACTACCTGCGCAACGCGGTCGGCCTGTTCTTCTCCCTGATCTTCCCGGTGATCCTCATCGGCCTCTTCGGCCTCATCTTCTCCGCCGGTGGCGCGACGACGGTCACCCTCTACACCCAGAACTTCGACGCGGGGTCGAACGTCTCGGCCCAGTTCCTCTCCGCCCTCAACGCGACGGGGGCGGTCCAGGTCCAGCTGGTCGGCCCGACGCTGAACATGTCGAGCTGGCTCGGGGCGAACGGCCATCCGGTCGGCCTCGTCATCCCGTCCGGGCTGGGGTCCGCGTACCTCGCGCACCGCCCGTTCGCCGTGACCCTCTACACCAATCCCACCGACGCGGCCTCGTCGGGGATCGCGTACGCCGCCGTCAACTACGTCCTCACCCAGTTCAACCTCAACGCCTCCCACGGCTCGACGATCCTCTTCGCCACGACCGCGAACGTCGGGAGCCCGCTCTACAAGGAGATCGACTACCTCGTTCCCGGGCTCATCGGCTTCTCGATCCTCACGAGCCCGATGTTCGCGATGGTCGACATCTCCTCTACCTACCGGAAGGAAGGGCTGTTCCGCCAGCTGTCGCTGACCCCGCTGACCAAGGGGGAGTGGCTCACCTCGAAGATCATCTGGTACGTCCTCCTTACCATCCTGAGCGCCGCCCTGATGATCGGCATGGGCGTCTACTACTTCGGGGCCCACGTCACCGTGAGCCTCGAGATGCTTCCGTTCCTCGTCCTCGGCCCGTTCTTCTTCGTGTCGCTCGGGATGTTCGCGGGCTCGATCGCGCGCACCCCGGAGAGCGCGGCGATCATCGGCAACATCATCACCTTCCCGATGATGTTCCTCTCCGGCACGTTCTTTCCCGTCTCGCTGTTCCCCCCGGGACTCCAGACGTTCGCGCGGATCCTGCCGCTCTACTACGTGATCGACGGGCTCAACCAGGTCATGCTGTTCCACAACCTGGCGGCCGCCGCGGTCGACCTCGCCGTCATCGGGGCGGCGTCGGTCGTCGTCTTCGTCCTCGCGATCGTCGCGTTCCAGTGGCGCGAGCGTTAGCGGCGGCGTTAACCGCCCCAGCGACCTTCCCGGGACCGTCATGACCGATCCCGGACCCGCCGTCGCCCCGGACGATTTCCGCCGTCTGCTCGGACGGTGGGCGACCGGCGTCTCCGTCGTGACCGCTCGGGACGCCGCGGGCGACGTGGGGCTCACGGTCAACGCGCTCCTATCGGTCGCCCTCGCCCCGCCGCTCCTGCTCGTGTCGCTGTCGCGGGAGGCGGACTCGACGCCCGTGGTCGAGCGGACCGGCGTCTTCGCCGTGAGCGTCCTCGCCGCCGAGCAGCGGTCGTTGTCGGAGCGGTTCGCCCGGCCGGCCCCGGCGGCCGAGAAGTTCGACGGCGTCGCAGGCCACCGCGGCCCGGGGGGCCTGTTCCTCCTGGACGGGAGCCTGGCCGCCTTCGAATGCCGCGTGACCGAGCGGTTCCCCATCGCCGACCATGTCCTGTTCATCGGCGAGGTCCGCCATGCGGAGCCGGGAGCGGACGCACCGCCGCTCGTCTTCTACCGCAGCCGGTACGCCGAGCCGGCGGGGACCGACCGGCTGACGCTGCCGGCCCCCCGGGCCTAGCCCCGTCACCCCTATTAGCGCCGGAACCGGGTACGGGTCATGTCCGAGCCGGTGGTCCGACGCCACGTCCGGGTCGCCATCGTGGGCAGCGGTCCCGCGGGCCTCACCGCCGCCATCTACACGGCCCGCGCGAGCCTGGCCCCCCTGGTGATCGCGGGGGTTCCGGCGGGCGGGCAGCTGATGCTGACGACGGACGTCGAGAACTTCCCCGGGTTCCCCGAGGGGATCCAGGGCCCGGAGCTCATCGAGCGGATGCACGAGCAGGCCGCCCGGTTCGGGACGGAGTTCGTCGACGAGAACGTCGCCCGCGTCGACCTCAAGGTCCGGCCGTTCCTCCTCACGCTCGGCAGCGGAGCCGTGGTCGAGGCCGACAGCGTCATCGTCGCGACCGGCGCGAACGCCCGCTGGCTCGACCTTCCCTCCGAGCAGCGGTTGCGCGGCCACGGGGTCTCGGCGTGCGCGACCTGCGACGGGTTCTTCTTCCGCGGGAAGGAGGTCGTCTGCGTCGGCGGCGGCGACTCGGCGATGGAGGAGGCGCTGTTCCTCACGAAGTTCGCGAGCCACGTCATCGTCGTCCACCGCCGCAGCGAGCTGCGCGCGAGCCGCATCATGCAGGACCGCGCGCGGGCGAACCCGAAGATCTCCTTCCGGCTCCACCACGAGGTCGTCGAGGTCCTGGGGGAGGGCGCGGTGACGGCCGTCCGCGTCCGGGACCGCGCGACGGGCGTCGTCGAGGAGCTCCCCGTCCAGGGGCTGTTCCTGGCGATCGGCCACGATCCGGCGAGCGGACCGTTCCGCGGCCAGCTCGAGACGGACGCGAAGGGTTACCTCGTGACCCGGGAGGTCACCCGGACGAACATCGACGGCGTCTTCGCCGCCGGGGACGTCTACGATCACCGCTACCGCCAGGCGGTCAGCGCCGCGGGCCTCGGCTGCATGGCCGCGCTCGATGCGGAGAAGTACCTGGCCGAGCGCGCCGGGGCTCCGCCGGCACCGGCGCCCCGCCCGGCGTGACCGGCCTCCGCGGCCGGCTGTAGCGCCGTTTCCTACAAGCCTTTTATACCCCGCCTCTCCGTGCGACGCGCCGAGGCGGCGGATGGCCGGCAAGAAGAGCCTCCACATCGAGTCGAGCGGCCAGCTGTGCATCTACTGCGGGGCGTGCGTCGGCGTCTGCCCGCTCAACTGCATCTACCTGGACGAGACCCGCATCACCTTCGACGAGCGGATCTGCACCCGCTGCGAGATCTGCGTCAAGGCCTGCCCCGTCGGCGCGATCGAGATCGACTGACCCGGAGGCGAGGGAAATGGCGAGGGTGAAGGACCTCACGACCGACGTCCTGGTGATCGGGGCCGGCCCGGCCGGCAGCATGACGGCGAAGTGGGCCGCGAGGTCCGGGGCCCGCGTCGTGATGATCGAAAAGCGCCAGGAGGTCGGCAGCCCCGTGCGCTGCGGCGAGGGGATGAGCAAGGAGTGGCTCACGGAGGTCGGGGTCGCCCCGAGCTCCCGCTGGATCAACGTGGAGGTCGAGGGCGCCCGCATCTTCTCCCCGAGCGAGAAGGTCCTCGAGATCAACGAAAAGCACGCGGGGAACGAGGTCGGCTACGTCGTCGAGCGCGACGGGTTCGACAAGCAGCTCGCGATCGACGCCGGCAACGCCGGGGTCGACGTCCTCTTGAAGACCGCGGCGACCGGTATCCTCCGCGAGAACGGGCGGATCGTGGGCGTGACGGCGAAGGCGTTCGGCGAGCCGTTCTCGATCCGGGCCGCGGTCACGATCGGGGCCGACGGCTTCGAGAGCCAGGTCGGACGCTGGGCCGGGCTGCCGACGAACCTGCAGCTCCGCGACATGGACTCGTGCCTGCAGTACCGCATGACCAACGTCGACTGCGACGTGCGCTACTGCGACTTCTACCTCGGCAAGGTCGCCCCCGGCGGCTACGTCTGGGTCTTCCCGAAGGGCGACGGGCTCGCGAACGTCGGGATCGGCGTGCAGCTGAGCCAGATCAAGACCCCGGCCGAGGCCCGCAAGTACCTCGACGCCTGGATCGAGAAGCACCCGGCGTACGCCAAGGGCAAGAAGATCGACATGGTCGGCGGCGGGGTCTCGATCTGCGCCCCGATCAAGCAGACGGTCACCGACGGCTTCATGCTCGTGGGCGACGCGGCGCGGATGATCGACCCGCTCACGGGCGGGGGGATCGCCAACGGCTGCATCGCCGGCAAGATCTGCGGCGAGGTCGCCGCGAAGGCGGTCCACGCGGGCGACGCCTCCAAGGAGTTCCTCCAGGCCTACGAGAAGGGCTGGCGCGCGCGCCTCGAGGAGAAGCTCTACCGCAACTGGCTCGCGAAGGAGAAGCTCTGCTCGCTCTCCGACGAGACCTTCGACAAGGTCGTCGACGCCCTCGAGGGCGTGAAGCTCGAGAAGCTGACGGTCCACAACATCCTCAAGGCCGTCCACACGAAGTATCCCGAGGTCACCCGGGAGTTCGAGGCGTTCCTGTAGGAGGCCCACACGTGCCCGGCGCCCCCAACCGTCCGCCCGAGGGGGCGGGCGCTCCCGTCGCCCCTCCCGCCGCCGAGCCGGCCCGGGCGGTGCTGCGCCGCCTCGCCCCGAGCCGCATCGCGCTCTCCCTCGACCCCTGGAAGGGGGCGCCGTCGACGGAGCTCCTCGACCCGCTCGACACGGCCGCCCGGCTGTTCGGCGAGGGGGACTTTGACGGCGCCACCAGCGCGCTCGACCAGCTCAGCGTCCGGCTCGCGGAACCCCGTTGGCCCACCCTGCCCCGACCGTTCCGGGACCTGAGGGTCGCCGTCCCCGTCCCCCAGCCCCCGTCGTGGGACCCCGAGAACGCGCTCGGGCCCGAGGAGAAGACCGCGCGTCGCCGACGGCGCGACGCGGAGCTCCAACGCGACCTCGCCCGCGCGTCCCTCGCGTGGGCGAAGGGGCACGGCCACCGGGTCGACGACCTCGAGCCCGACCTCGCCCACGCCGAGGGCGCCCTCGGCGCCCCCGGGGTGCCCGAGGAGTTCTGGCCCGCGATCGACCGCATCTGGGCGACGCTCACCGAGCGGGTGCCGGCGCCGCGGCGCGCGGCCCGCGCCGGGGGCGCCCCCGGGCCCACGTGAGGCGCCGATCGACCGCCCCCCGCCCCACCCTCCTCGCCGAGGAGGTCGAGGGCTTCC
The DNA here is from genome assembly GCA_021812305.1 of Thermoplasmata archaeon. GTDB lineage: Archaea > Thermoplasmatota > Thermoplasmata > Lutacidiplasmatales > UBA184 > Lutacidiplasma. Next base: position 35,062 of record JAKAOB010000001.1, on the reverse strand, counting down.
TGGCCGGCGTCACCGAGCGCCTGCGGGATCGGCGCCGGGCCGGCGCTCCGGACCCGGAGCTCGAGTCCCGTCTGGATTCGGCGCGCGCCCTGATCGCGCGCGGATCGCTGCGCGCGGCCGAGACGCAGCTGCTGTCGATCGACCGACGGCTCGACGAGGGGGAGGAGGAGAGCGAGCTCACCGAGTTCCCGCGCGGCCTCGTCGGCTACGTCCCGACGGGCGGACGGGGTCGGCCCGCGGGGGACGAGGAGGACCCCGTGGCGAACCGCCTGCGGCTGATCGAGCGCCTCCTCGAGGTGCGCCGGCGCGAGGGGCGCGACGTCGCGCCCTGGGTCCGTACCCTCCGGGAGGCGTTCCAGGCCCTCCGCGCGGGGGACCGGGGCCGCGCGCGCCGCCTAGGGAACGAGGTCCACGCGGCGCTCGACGCCGCGGCCCCGGGAGAGCCTTAAGAGGGGCGAGCCTCCTCGGCGGTCGATGCCGGCGCCCCGCTTCGGAACGTTCTCGATCGTCGCGTACGACCGCGGCCGGGACGAGTGGGGCGTCGCCGTGCAGTCGAAGTTCCTCGCCGTCGGGGCCGTCGTGCCGTGGGCCGAGGTCGGCGTGGGGGCCCTGGCGACCCAGGCGCTCGCGAACGTCGGCTACGGACCCGGGGGGCTCGCCCGCCTGCGGCGCGGGGAGTCCGCCGAAGCGGTGGTGCGGGCCCTCACGTCGGCGGACCCGAAGCGCGACGAGCGCCAGCTCGGCGTCGTCGACGCCCGCGGCGGGGCGAGCGCCTTTACCGGCGCAAAGTGCATGGACTTCGCCGGCCACGTCGTCGGCGACGGATTCGCCTGCCAGGGCAACATCCTCCTGTCCCGCGCCGTCGTCGAGGGGATGGCCCGGGCGTACGAGGCGACGCCGGGCGATCTCCCCGAGCGGCTCCTGGCCGCCCTCGCCGCCGGCCAGCGCGAGGGCGGGGACCGGCGCGGGATGCAGTCCGCGGCGCTGCTCATCGTCCGCGCCAAGGGCGGCTACGACGAGGGGAACGACCGGTGGGTCGACATCCGCATCGACGACCACCCGTCGCCGATAGAGGAGCTTCGGCGGGTCTTCCGGCTCTACGACCTCACGTTGCTCACCCGGGAGGACCCGGCCACGTTGATCCGGCTCACCCCCGAGGTCGTCCGCGGCCTCCAGCACGACCTCGCGATCCTCGGCTTCGCGCCCGGCCGCGCCTCGGGGACGATGGACGACGCGACGATCCGGGCGTTCGGCCGGTTCCTCGGCGAGAACAACTTCGAGAACAAGGCCCGGCCGGACGCGACGATCTGGCCGTCGGTCCGCGACTACCTGCGCGACCGGGCGGCCGAGGAGAGCGCGCGCCGCCGCCGGACCGCGCCGGTCGTCCCGGGGGCGCTCGACCGGGGACCGGGGGCGGCCCCGCCCCCGAAGGAGGCACCATCCCCGCCGGGAACGGCGCGGCGGACGAAGCGGGGCGGCTGACGCTCACGCTGGTGCGCCGCTACGCCGCGGCGGCGATGGCGGAGCGCGTCGGCCGGGCCGTGGCGGTCGACGACCCCGGCTTCGTCACCGCGCGGCAAAAGGGCACCCGCCTCACCCTGACGCTGACGGGCGACTCCGCCGGCTCGCTGCGCCGCAGCGCCGACGACCTGCTGGCCGCGCTGCAGACGGCCGAGGCGACGCTCGCGGTCACGCGGTCGGCGCGGGCACGATCCCGAGCGACGCCACGGCGGAAGTGAGCGACGGGAGGACCTCCTCCCACCGCCCGACGATCCCCGCGTCCACCCCGCGGAAGACCGGCGCCTTGGGATCGGGGTTGACCGCGAGGAGCGCGCGCGCGCGTCGGTAGCCGACCAGGTGGTTCGCCGAGCCGCTCACGCCGACCAGGACCCCGAGGACGGGCGCCACCGACCGGCCGGTGAGCCCGATCTGGCGGGACCGGGGCACCCATCCGGCGTCGACGACCCGTCGGCTCGCCCCGAGGGCCGCGTCCCAGCGGGCGAGGGTCGGGGCGATCTCGGAGAGCCGGTCCGGTCCGCCGAGCCCCATCCCGACGGCGAGCACGATCCGGGCCCCGGCGAGCTCCCCCCAGGGGCCGGGGGTCTCGACCGTCGTTCCCGTGCGCTCCGGCCCGGGCCCCCGGGGGCCGCCCGCGTCGATCGGGACGGACTCGATCGGTCCGGGGGCGGCGGGCGGCGGCGGGCGGAACGCCCCGTCCCGCACGGTGGCGAGCGAGGGGACGCTGCGCGTCCGTATCCCCGCGATCACCCCTCCGCCGAAGGAGGGCTTCTCCCACTCCACGCCGCCGTCCGCGAGCGGACGCACACCGACCGCGTCGCCGACGAGTCCGAGCCCCCGTCGGGCGGCCAGGAGGGCGGCGACGGAACGGCCGAAGGAGTGGGACCGGAACATCGCGGCGGCCGGCGGCGTGGCGCCTTCGGTCCGCGGCCGCAGCGCCTCGGCGAGGGGGCGGGGGTCGACGGGTACCGGTAGCGCCACCGTCAGGATCCGGGCGGCCCCCGCGGAGGCGATCGCGTCCCGGTCGGCCGGCGTCGGGTCGGGGCCCCCCCAGATCGCCGTCGGCCACTTCGGTGAGAGCGAGCGACGCACCTCCGCGAGCATGGCGAGCCCGGAGGCGTGGAGCGTCCCCTCCCGCCCGGTCACGAGGACCAGGACCTCGCCGGAGGGGTCCCGTTCCGCCGAGAGGGGCGGCCACGCCCGCTCCGGCGCCGGCGGCTGCGCCACGAGCGGACGGAGCACCTCGACCGCCGCACGCACCCGCTCCTCGACCGTGCCGTCGGGGAAGCTGAGGTGGCCGCGCGTCGGCTCGTCGTCGCGCAGGGTGGCCACGACGGTCGGGGAGGCGTCGAGGCCCACCTCCGCCATCGAAAGGCCAAGGTCGGCGGCGCTGAGGCGGACGACCGGGCGCGGGCCGGCCTCCTCGAGCTCCGCGGCGGTCGGCTTGCGGATCCGGGCGATCTTCTCCCCGACGGTGACCAGGGCCGGCGCTCGGAAACGCCAGGCCTCCGTCCCGCCGTCCGCGTCCGTCACCGCCTCGAGCCCCCCGGCGTCGTCGCGCCGGAGCGTCTGGGCCTCGGCGACCACCGGGACGCCGAGGAGACCGGCGACCTCGGGACCGACCTGGCCGGTCTCCGAGTCGGTCGTCCAGGCCCCGGTCAGGACGAGGTCGTGGCCGGTGCGCGCGAGCGCTCGGACGAGGACCCGCGCCGTGACGAGGGTGTCCGAGCCGGCGAGGGCCCGGTCCGTGACCAGGACCGCCGCATCGGCCCCGAGGGCGAGGGTCTCGCGCAACGCCGTCTCCGCCGGGGGAGGTCCCATCGAGAGGACGGTGACGCGCTCGCCGGGCCGGCGCAGGTCGAGCGCGACGCGGACCGCGCGCTGGTCGAAGGGGTTGATGAACAGCTCCGTTCCCTCGCGGACGACGGTCTTGCGGCCGGGGTCGTAGTGCAGGCGCTCCAGGTTCGGGACGACCTTGATCAGGACCGCGATGTCCACGCTCGACCCCTCGGCGGGGCGATGCGCCGAACGCATATGTAGCCGCACCGGGTCCGAGCGCCGTGGCGCTCGCCGGAGGGGCAACGGCCGGCGCGACGGACGGGTCCGGCGCGCTCGGATCCGTGGGGGCCTATGCGGTGGCCGTGGCCGTCACCGTCGCGGCGATCCTCAGCCAGTACGTCGTGCCGGAGCTCGTCCCGTCCCTGGCGGTCCTCTACGGGCCCTATACGGGTCTCCTCGTCGTCTACGGGATCCCCATCCTTTCCTTCGCGGTCCTGGTGGGCGCTCGCCCGCTGGCGGGTTGGGCGTCGCACCTCCGGACGGCGAGCATCGAGGGACTGCGGTGGTACGGGCTCCTGTCGATCCTCGCGCTCGGGGTGACGATCGTTCTCGCGATCGTCTACGCCGCCGTCGACCCGTCGGCGCTCCGCCTGCTCTCCCGTCCGAACCCGGTCCTCGAGAACGCCAGGTCCGACCCATGGTTCTGGGTCGCGTTCTCCTTCGTCATCGGGGCCATCGAGGAGACCATCTTCCGCGGATGGATCTTCGGCTACTGGCTCGCGCGCCGCTCGCCCCGCTGGACCGTCCACGCGGTGTGGACGAGCGCGCTGTTCGCCTCGGTGCACCTCTATTACGGGACCACCTACGGGCCCGCCGCGCCGTTCATCTACCCGACCCTGTTCCTCCTGGGCCTCGCCTTCGCCCTGACGGTCCGGGCCTCCGGCGGCAACCTGATGATCGTCGCCCTGCTGCACGGGGCCAACGACGCCGCCGCCTTCCTCGAGCTGATCTCTCCCGACGGGGGGCTGGCCGTCCACTACGGGGTCATCGGGATCGGGCTCGCCGTCGCGCTCGTCCTCTACCTCCGATCGCGACCCCCGCCGCTGGCGCCGGTCGCGGTATGGGGAGCGGGCGGACCGCCCGGGCTCCCGGTCTATGCCTGGCCGATCCCCCCGCCCCCGCCGCCGTCCGCACCCCCGCCGGGCGCCGAGGGGCCCGATCCGTCGCGTACGGCGGGGGCGTCAGCCTCTTGTAACGAGACGGGGTGGACCGCGCGATGGAGGCGACCGACGCACGCCTCAGGGACCTCCTGACCGGCGCCCGTACGATCGCGGTCGTCGGGCTCTCGGACAAGCCCGAGCGCGACTCGAACGAGGTGGCCCGGTACCTGAAGGCCCAGGGCTACCGCATCCTCCCCGTCAATCCGATGCTGACCGAGGTGCTCGGGGAGCGCGCGTATCCGAGCCTCTCCGCGATCCCGGGGGATGTTTCGATCGACATCGTCGATGTCTTCCGGCGCAGCGACCAGGTGCCGCCGGTCGTGGACGAGGCCATCGCGCGGTCCGCCGGCGCCATCTGGCTCCAGCTCGGGGTCGAGCATGCCGGGGCCGCGGCGCGGGCCGAGGAGAAGGGGATCCCCGTCGTTCAGAACCTCTGCATCATGGTCCAGCACCGCCGCCTGGGCATCCCTCCGGTCGCGAGGTCCGGGTAGGGGACGGCCGTGGCGACCCGCGTTCCCGCGCCACCGGCCGCGCCGGCCGGGCCGCCCCCGGCCGATGTCGACGACCACGGCAGCGTCCGCCGGGACGCGGTCCGGGCCCGCCGGTGGGAGGCCACGGGGGCGGCCCGGGTGGTCCGCGACGTCGACGCCGACCGCGTGGACCTCGGCGGGCTCATCACGATCGGAGGGGCGCTGCGGGCGCGCGAGGTCGCGTCGCGGGGCACCCTGGAGGTCGGCGGCCCGGTCGAGGTCGCGGAGGCGCTGACGATCGAGGGGTCCGCCCGCATCGGGGCCGGTCTCTCGGCGGGGAGCGCCCATCTCCGGGGCCGGCTCGAGTGCGGCGGTAGCCTTCGGGTCACGGGGCGGACCGAGTGGACCGGCCACCTGGACGCGCGGGGCGACCTGGCCGGTGGCCCGGTGCTCTTCGACGGACGACTTACGCTGGACGGGGCGCTGACCGCGACGACCCTCGACGGCCGCCTGCGCGGCCGCTCCCGGGCCGATCGCCTCGCGGCCGAGCGCATCACCCTTCGCGCGCCCCGGCGCCTCGGCCCCCGAGGGGAGCTCACGGTCCTGCGCATCGACGCCCGGGAGGTCGACCTCGAGGGCGTGGTGTGCGAGTACCTCCGGGCCGACCGCATCGTCCTCGGCGCCGGCTGCGAGATCGCCCGGGTGGACGGGACCATCGTCCGGCAGCACGCCGGCGGCCACGTCGGTCCGGTGTCGCGTTCGCCGCCCCCACCGGGTCTTTCCCGCTGAACGTTCCGCCGGAGGCGACGGCCCGGCGGCGGTGCATCTTATCTCCCGGCCCCGCCTCCGCGCGCCGCGTGCCGGAGGACGCGGGCCGGGGACCCCCCGGAGGGTCGGAGGAGCGGGCGGCCCGCATCCGAGCCTACTGGGAGCGGACCGGTGTCCCCGCCCGGGCCCGCGCGGGGCCGGCCGACGGACCGCCGTTTTACTTCACCGAGGGCCCGCCGACGGCGAACGGCGCCCCGCACGTCGGGCACGTCGTCGGCCGGACGCTCAAGGACACCGAGCTGCGCTTCTGGAGGATGCGGGGACGGCGCATCGTGACCCCGATGGCCGGCTGGGACTGCCACGGACTCCCGGTCGAGCTCGAGATCGAGAAGCGCCACGGCCTGCGCTCGAAGAAGGAGATCGAGGCGTTCGGCGTCGAGCGCTTCTGCCGGGAGTGCCGGTCGAGCGCCCTCGAGACGATCGCGCTCTGGCGCGAGATGAGCGAGCGGATGGGCTACTGGCTCGACTACGAGGGCGCGTACCGCACGATGGACGCACCGTACATCGAGAGCGTCTGGTGGTCGCTCCGGCAGTTGTTCGACCGCGGCCTGCTCGAGAAAGGCCACTACGTGCTTCCCTACTGTCCGCGGTGCGAGACCCCGCTGTCCTCGCACGAGGTCGCCCAGGGCTACCGCGACGCGACGGACCCGTCGGTCGTCGTCCGCTTCCGCCTCGTCGCGCGGCCCGGCGAGGCCCCGACGGACCTTCTCGTCTGGACGACCACGCCGTGGACCTTGCCGTCGAACCTCCTCCTCGCGGCGCGGCGCGACCTCGTCTACGTCCGCGTCGCCGGCGAGGCGGGGACGGAGGAGGTCCTCGCCGAGGCGGCCCTCGAGCGCGAGGTCCCCTCGTCCCCGAAGGTCCTGGGCCGGCTGACGGGCGCCGACCTGGAGGGCCGCGCCTACGTCCCGCTCTTTCCCCACGCCGGGCCCGGGCCGAACCGCTACCGGGTCGTCCTGGACGATTCCGTCGAAGCGAAGGAGGGGACCGGCTTCGTCCACACGGCGCCCGCCTTCGGCCCCGAGGACCAGCGGATCGGTGCGCGCGAGGGCGTCGGCAGCTTCGACCCGCTCGACAGCCGCGGCGTCTTCACCGACCGCGTCCCCGAGGTCGCCGGGCGGCCGTTCAAGGCCGCGGACAAGGTCCTCCTCTCGATCCTGAGGGAGCACGGCGCGCTCGCCCGCGAGACGACGATCCGGCACACGTACCCGTTCTGCTGGCGCTGCGCGACCCCCCTCATCTACCGGGCCGTCGACTCCTGGTTCGTGCGGACGAGCCGTTTTTCCCGCGAGCTCCTGGAGAACAACGCCACCGTCGGCTGGGTCCCGGAGCACCTGCGGGACGGGCGGTTCGGCAACTTCCTCACCGAGGCGAAGGACTGGGCGCTTTCGCGCAGCCGCTACTGGGGGACGCCGCTCCCGATCTGGATGTGTCCGTCGGGCCATGCCACGTGCGTGGGGAGCTTCGAGGAGCTCGCCCGCCTCACCGGCGCCGCGCTCCCCGCCGGCTTCGACCCCCACCGGGTGACCGTCGACGCGCTGCGCTTTCCGTGCCCCGCGTGCACCGCCGCCGGGCACCCGTCCGAGGCCCGCCGGGAGCCGTACACGATCGACGCCTGGTACGACAGCGGGTCCGCGCCGTTCGCCCAGTACCACTACCCGTTCGAGCCGGGGCCGTTTCACCCCGCGACCCCGCTCGACTTCATCGCGGAGGGCCTCGACCAGACCCGGGGATGGTTCTACACCCTCCTCGTCCTCTCGACGGCGCTGTTCCACCGGCCGGCGTACCGCCGGTGCGTCGTGAACGGCCTCGCCCTCGACGCCGCCGGGCAGAAGATGTCGAAGTCGAAGGGGAACGTCCTCGACCCGCTCACCCTGCTCGCCACGCACGGGGGCGACGCGGTCCGCTTCTGGTTCCTCTCGATCGACTTCACCGAGCCGATGGCCGTGACCGAGGCCGCGATCCGCCAGGCCGGCCAGCGCACCCTCGGCACGATCCTCAACGTCCTCGAGTTCTTCCGCGCCAACGCCCCGCCCGGTTCGGCGGACGATCTCGAGCGGCCGCCGGTGCCGACCACGCGCCTGGACGCGTGGATCCTCTCCCGCCTCGACGCGACGGTCCGCGCCGTCACCGCGGCGCTCGAAGGATACGACCCCCGGGCCGGTGCCCTCGCGCTGCGGGGGTTCGTCGATGATCTCAGCACCTGGTACCTCCGGCGCAGCCGGCCCCGTTTCTGGGAGGAGGAGGCGACGGAGGACCGGCGGGCCGCCGGCCGCACCCTCGGCTACGTCCTCGGCGTGAGCGCCCGGCTCCTCGCCCCGTTCGCTCCCTACACGGCCGAGGTGCTCTGGACCGAGCTGCGGGGCGACGTCCTCGACCGGGCGGAGAGCTCCGTCCACCTCGCGCGCTGGCCCGACGCGCCCGGCGGGGCCGACCCGGTGCTCGACGCGGGGATGACCGGCCTGCGGCATCTGGTCGAGACCGGCCGCGAGCTGCGCCAGCGCGCCGGGGTGAAGGCCCGCATGCCCCTGTCCGCTGTCGTCGTCACGCCCGCCCTCGCCCGGGCCTACGCCGCCCTCGGCGCCGAGGGCGACCGCCTCCTCGCCGACGAGCTCAACGTGAAGTCCGTGGTCCGCGCCCCGCGCATCGATGGCGAGCGCTATCCGGAGTCGGCCTGGGTCGTCGCGGAGGAGGACGGGACGCCGGCGGTCGCGCTCCCGCGGGCGCCCGACCCCGGCCTCGTCGCCGAAGGGCTCGTGCGGGAGGTCCTGCGCCGCCTGCAGCGGGCCCGCAAGGAGCTCGGGCTGGACTTCGCCGACCACGTCCGGCTCACCGTCGTCGCCGACGAGGAGATCTACCGGGCGCTCGAGCCCGCCCGCTCGACGCTCGTGCGCGAGCTGCTCGCCGACCACCTCGAGCTCGCGCGCGGTCCGGCCCCCGACGGGAGCGGCCTCACCGCCTACGACGTCGACGGCCGCGCCTTCGCCGCGCGCCTCGAGCGGGTCGCCCCCTAGCCGGGCGACCGCGCGCGCACCGCCCCGCTGGGCGTCGCCTCGGAAAAGACCTCGGCCGAGAACCGCCGGACGCGGGTGCCGGGGCTGCGCCAGGCCTCCGCGCGCAGCCCGGCCTTGCGGCACGTCTCGGCGAGGAACGTCCGCGCGTCCCAGCCCTCCTCGGCCGCGACCTGCGGGAGGAGCAGCCCGCTCTGCCCGTCGGCGTCGACGATCAGCCCGTCGCGGCCGACCTTCACGAGCTCGACCAGGCGCTCCGGCGCCTCGGCGACGACCGGTTCGGGAACGGAGAGTATCGAGACCTCGACCGTGAGGGCGGGGAGCTCCCGGGGCCGCACGGGCGGGAACCGGGGGTCCTCGAGGGCGCTCGCGGCCGCGACCCGGGGGATGGCGACCCGGAGCGGGTAGACCGGCACCGGGTAGCCGATGCACCCGCGCAGGCGGCCGTCGGGAGGCGCCGTGAGGGTGACGAAGACCCCGCGCGGCTCCTCGAGGACCGCCGGGAGCGGGCGATCGCGGAACGCGGCGGCCGGATCCCGCCCCGGCGCCGGGCCGAGGACGTGGGCGATCGCGTCCCGGGCGAGCCGGACGGCGGCCGTCCCTCCGTCGAGATCGGTCATCCCCCCGGCACGGCCGCGGGAGCGCTTAGGCTACCGGGCCGGCCCGCCGTGCGGACGCGCGGCAGGGGGCGGCGGGCCCCGGCGGACCAGTTTTATACCCCACCGTGGGTGCCCGCGCGCCCATGCCGTTCCCCGAGGCCGTGAACCGGCTCCTGGTCAAGAAGATCTGCATGAACTGCTCGGCGCGGAACCCGCCGAAGGCCGTGCAGTGCCGCAAGTGCGGCTACAAGGGGCTCCGCGTGAAGTCCCGCGAGCGCGCGGGCAAGACCCAGTAAGGGCGGATCACCGCCCCGCCGGCTCCTGCGGGCCGCCGATCGGGTAGCCGCCCCCGCCGCGGGCCTGGCGCGCGAGCTCGAGCCGCCGCGTGAGGAGGAACATGAGGTTCCGCCGGCCGTCGCGCCAGCTCGAGAGCTTCGGGGGTCCCCCCCAGCGCTCCGCGTAGCGGATCGGGACCTCCTCGGCCTTCAGGCCGTGGAGGATCACTTCGATCTTGAGCTCCTCGCTCATCGGCATCCCGTCCTGGGTCAGGGTCACCCGGTCGAGGACCGCCCGACGGAACACCCACATCCCGCTCTGGCTGTCGGCGAGACGGAGCCCGGCGCTCGCGAGGTAGCGGGCGAAGGCGATGCGGAGGAACGTGTTGAGCACCCAGTTGCCGATCCGGTGCTCCGTCGTCATCGCCCGCCGGTCGAGGAAGGCGAGCCGGTTGCAGGTGAGGAAGTCCAGGTGCTCGTCGAAGAGCGTGCGGACCAGGCGGGGGATCTCGGGAGCGGGGTAGGTCCCGTCGCCGTCCAGGGTGGCGAGGACCTCCCCCGTCGCCTCGGCGAAGCCGGTGCGGTAGGCGCGGCCGTAGCCCGGACGGCGCTCGACGATCACCCGGGCCCCCTCCGCCGCCGCCCGCTCGGCGGTCCCGTCGGTCGAGGCCCCGTCGATGACCAGCATCTCCCACTCGATGGGGTCGTCGCGGAACAGGGTCGCGTTCGCGGCCGTCGCGGCCGCGCGGAACTCCCGGAGGACGTGGCCGATCGTCGCGGCCTCGTTCAGGGTCGGGACGAGGAGCGAGCCCCGCATCGGCCGTACGAGGTCAGGGTATCGCTTTAAGCCTCTCCCCGCCGGTCGCGGCGGGGGGTCCCAAGGATGGGCGGGCGCCGGCGGCGCCGCTGGGGGAGCTTCCCGACGACCGCCGACGTGGGGGTCTGGGTCCGGGCCGACGGGGCGGCGGCCCTCTACGAGGCGCTCGGGCTCGGCCTGTTCGCGCGGATGACCGACCTTCGCCGCGTGCGCCCCCGGGAGGAGCGCACCGTCTCGGTCCGCGCCCAGGACCCCGGCGCGCTCGCGGTCCGGTTCCTGAACGAGCTCATCCTCCTCCAGCAGGGGGAGGGGTTCCTCGTCCGCGACCTCGTCGTCGCGCTCGAAGGGGACCCCCCCACCGCGCTCGTCGCGACGGCGCGGGGGGAGCCGTTCGACGCCGCGCGCCACCCCCGGCACGAGGAGATCAAGGCGGCGACGTTCCACCGGCTCGCCGTCGACCCGGCACGGGGGCGGGCCCGCGTCATCGTCGATATCTGAGGCGCCGGTCGCTACGGCGGGAGCGGCATCCGCTCCGCGATCGCCGACAGGGCCGCGCCGGGGGTGCGCAGCCGCCCGGCCTTGGCCAGTATCCGCTCCAGACCCGCGAACGCCACGAGCAGGTCCGGCCAGTCGGCGATCCCCATGTGGCCGATGCGGAAGATCTTGCCCTTGAGCGCGCCCTGGCCGCCCTGGACGGCGACGTGGAACGTGTCGAGGAGCGCCTTGCGGACCTGGGCGTCGCCGAGGCCGGCCGGGTTGCGGATCGCCGTTACGGTGTCCGACGCGTGCGCCGGGTCCGGGTAGAGCTCGAGACCGATCGCCGCGGCCGCGGCGCGGGTCGCGTCGGCCAGGGCGTGCGTGCGGGCGAGGCGGCCGGCGAGGGTCTCCTCCTTCAGGAGGAGGAGCGCTTCGCGCAGCGCGAGGAACAACGGGACGGCGGGGGTCCAGGGGGTGTCGTTCTTCTCGATCGACGAAAGATGCTCGGCCAGGTCGAGGTAGAAGGTGCCGGGGTGGAGCGCGGCGACCGCACGGTCGGAGAGGTGGACCATGGCGAGCCCGGCGGGGGCGGCGAGTCCCTTCTGGCTGCCGGCCACGACGGCGTCGATCCCCCACGCCTCGATCTCGAGCGGAATGCCGGCGACGGCGGAGATCCCGTCGACGAGGAAGAGCGCGCCGGAGCGGCGGACGTGCGGCGCGAGGAGCGCGAGGTCGTTCTGCAGCCCGACGCTCGTCTCGTTGTGGACGACGCAGACCGCGCGGACGTCGCCCCGGTCGAGCTCCGCCCGGGCCGCCTCGATCGGGATGTGCTGCCCCCACGGGGCGGTGAGGGTCGTGACCGTGGACGCGTAGCGGCGAACGATCTGGTCGGTCCGCTCGCCGAAGTTCCCGTTCGACAGGACGAGGGTGCGCCCGTCCTTCGGGACGAGCGAGGAGTACATCGCTTCGAGGCCGGCGCTGCCGCTCCCGGTCAGGATCGCGTGGTGGCCCCGGGCGCCGAACAGCACGGGGAGGAGCTCGCGGATCTCGCCGACGACGCCGTGGAAGTAGTCGCCCCGGTGGTTGACCGAGGAGAAGCTCATCGCCCGGAGGACCCGGGGATGGATGCGGACCGGTCCGGCGATCAGGAACGTCGTGGTCTCGGGGTCGGGCGTCATGCGGACCTCACCTCGGGATTCACGAGGGATTGTAAGGGTTCGCCCCGGAGCGCCCGGAGCACCTCGTCGACCGTCTGGTCGCCCGCGCGCTGCTGGGCCTCGTGCGTCGAGGCCCCGAGGTGCGGCGTCGCGATGAGGCGGGGGTGGGCCAGCAGCTCCGCGCGCTTCGGGGGCTCGACCTCGAAGACATCGAGCGCGGCCCCGCCGACGGCCCCGGAGCGCAGCCCGTCGAGCAGCGCGACCTCGTCCACGAGCGGGCCGCGCGCGACGTTGACGACGAACGCCCCCCGCTTCATCCGGGCGATCCGCTCGGCGTTCAGAAGATGGTGGTTCTCCGGTGTCAGCGCGGCGTGCAGGCTCACGAAGTCCGACCGGCCGAGCAGATCGTCGAGCGGGAGGAGGGTCGTCCCGTCGTGGGTCTCGGTCACGAACGGGTCGTGCGCGATCGCCACGACGCCGAACGCCTGCAGGCGCCGCGCGATCTCCCGGGCGATCCGTCCGTAGCCGACGAACCCGACGGTCTTGCCCGCGATCTCGGTCCCGTTCTCTCCGCGCTTCCAGTCGCCGTCCTTCGTCGCGCGGACCCGCGCGGCCAGGTCCCGGGCGAGCATCACGTAGAAGGCGACGCTCAGCTCGGCGACGCTCGCCGTCGCGGCCCTGGGGGCGTTCACGACTCGGACCCGGCGGGCCGTGGCCGCGGCCATGTCCACGTTGTCGACGCCCACCCCGGCGCGGGCGACGAGCGAGAGCTTCGGCGCCCGCTCGAGGAGCTCCCGGGTCACCTTCGTGCGGCTGCGGACGACCAGCCCCCAGGCGTCGGGCAGGAGCGGGGCGAGCGCGGCCGCGCCCGCCGTCGCGTCGGCGACCCGGCACGGTCCCTTCCGCAGCCGCTCCACGGCAGCGGCGTCGATCGGATCGGCCACGATGACCAGGGGCGGCTCGGGGGTCATGGCCGGAGGACCGGGACCGGGGAGAAAACGGTTGCCCGCCCCGGCTCGGCCCTACGGGACCTTCGGCACGGGGACCCGGTCGAGGGCCGCCTCGACGACCTGGCGCCCGCGCACTCCGCGGATCCACGGCTCCGGGCGGATGACGATGCGGTGGGCGAGCGCCGGCACCGCGAGGGACTTCACGTCGTCCGGCACGGCGAAGTCCCGGCCCTCGATCAGCGCCCGGGCCCGCGCGAGCTTCAGCAGGGCGAGCGAGCCCCGCGGGGACGCGCCGACCTCGGCGTGCGCATCCCCCCGCGTGGCCGAGACGACCGCGACGACGTACCGCTCGATCGCCGGATCGACCTCGACGTCCTCCGTCGCCCGCTGCATCGCGCGGAACTCGCCGGGCTTCAGCACGTTGGGGACCTCGGCGTCGTCCTCCCGGCGCGCGCGGCGCCGCGCCAGGATCTCCCGCTCCTCGTCGCCCGTCGGATACCCGACGCTCAGCCGCATCAGGAACCGGTCCACCTGCGCCTCGGGAAGGGGGTACGTCCCCTCGAGCTCGAGCGGGTTCTGCGTCGCGAGGACGAGGAACGGGCGGTCGAGGGGATAGGTCGACCGTTCGCTCGTCACCTGGTGCTCCTGCATCGCCTCGAGGAGCGCCGACTGGACCTTGGGCGGCGCCCGGTTGATCTCGTCCGCGAGCAGGAGGTTCGTGAACAGCGGGCCGGGACGGAACGTGAAGAGGCCCTTCGCGGCGTCGTAGACCTCGCCCCCGGTGATGTCGTGGGGGAGGAGGTCGGCGGTGAACTGGACCCGGGCGAACTGGAGGCCGAGGGCGCGGGCGAACGACTTCGCGATGAGCGTCTTGCCGAGACCGGGAAGGTCCTCCAGAAGGAGGTGGCCGTCCGCGAGGAGTCCCGTCAGGACCTGGTCGAGGACCGCGTCGCGTCCGACGACCGCGACGTGCACCGCCTCCCGCACGCGGGCGATGAGCTCCCGCGCTTCGCCCCCGCGCACCGGTCCGCGCTCCGGCCTCCGAAGCACCGGGGGCACTACATATCCTCGACGGGGACGCATGTTCCCCGGCCGTAACGGAGCCGCGTCACCGCAGGCCGCAACGGCCCTCTCGGGGTCCTGACCCGGCCGGGGCTTTCGGATACCGGGGTTGTCCTCACGTCATCCCAGCGGACGACCCGTCCGCGTGCGGTCTAGAGGGACCCTTCGACGGTACTCGGGCGGGCCGTGTCGGCCGCGCCGGAGGAATCACCCCGCGCGGCCTCAAGAGCCTTCCGCGGGGGGGTGAGAAGGGCCGGGCGGGCCAGGACGAAGGCGATCGCGGCGAGCGCTCCGACCAGGAGGGCGATCCCGACGGTCTCGAACCCGGGCGCCGGAGGGAGGAACGCCGAGGTCGCGAAGGCGATCCCGACGGCGAGACCGGGAAGCACGAGCCCCTCGAGCCGTCGGCGACCGCCGGAGGTCGGGGTCGGAGGGGGGGCGAGCCACGCGAGGAACGCGAGCCCCGCGATCCCCGCGAGGAGCTCCGGGGCCGGTCCGGGCGTGGCCGCGAGCGCGCCGACGCCCAGCGCCACGAGCGCCAGCATCGCCGCGGCGGCGCGTCCCCGGCCCCCCGCGACGCGCTCGAGGATCGCGACGCCGGCCGCTCCGAAGAGCGCCACGAGGAGCGCCGCCGGCCCGTTCCCGAGATCCAGCGTTCCGAGGACGACCATCGCCGCGCCGAGGATCACCGTCGGGAGCAGGGGCGGGGGCGCACCACCCCCCCCGGCCGGCCGGGTCGGGCCCGTCACGACCGCCTCCGCTCGAGCACGGGGGTCGAAAGGAAGCGGACGAAGCCGGCGAGGCTCCAGTAGTCGTCCCAGTCGACGACCGGCGCCTCGCGCCAGGTGTCGGCGATCCGCTGCCGGCGGGCGAGGGCGAGGAGCCGGGTGGCCAGGGCGTCGTCCTCGCCCCGCCCGGCGCCGGCCGCCACGAACAGCGGGATCGGGGAGGGGCTCAGCACGGCCACGGGAAAGCCGCGACGGCGCAGGTGGGAGAGGAGGAGGCCGCCGTCGTCGTCCGCCAGGGGGGTGAAGAGCACCGTCGTGACGCCGGGAGGGAAGTAGCGCCGCAGCGAGACCGCCAGCCGTTCGGAGGGGCCCGCGGCGGAGCCGACGCGGGCCGAGGTGAGCGCGCGGGCGATGCGGTGGCGCTGGAGGCGGCCCGACCCCAGGGGGATCGCCGTCAGGAACTCGTCGTAGAGGGCCAGGCCGACGCGGGCCTTCTCTGCGAGGAACCCGGTGGCGATCCCGAGCGCCGCGGAGGCCGAAAGGGCGAGCAGGGCGGCGTCGCGCTCCGCCCCGAGCGACGTCGGTCGCTCGTCGAGGACCAGCAGGATGTCCCCGGTCCGCTCGACGGCGAACTCGTTCACGAGCAGCCGGCCCTGGCGCGCCGAGGCCTGCCAATTGATCCGGCGCACCGGGTCGCCGCCGGCCGCGGCGCGGAGCGTGAAGAACTCGCCCGCGGGGCCGAGCGAGCGGGCGCGCACCTCGCCCGGCAGCGGGGTCGTCCGCCGCAGGCGGACGGCGGAGAGGCGGCGGACCTCGGGAGGGAACCGCTCGACCCGCAGGGCCCGCCCCTCGACCGGCCGGCGGGTCTCGGCGAGCCCGAGCGGGTCCGTCCAGCGGACCTCCGGCAGCGGCACGACGGCGAGGCACGGGTAGGGGGCCCGCCAGTGCGTCGTGAAGGCCAGCCCGCCGTCCCCGGCCCGGAGCTCGGGGGGTGCCTCCTCCGTCAGCGGGGCCGGCCGGTAGAATCGGACGGTCAGCGAGCGGGGGTCGGTCCCGTCGGGGACGGCGAGCGTGCCGACGAGCCGCACCTCCGCGCCCTCGCCGGCGTCGCTCCAGCGCAGCCGGGCGATTCCGTCCTCGGGGGGGGCGGAGAACGCGGCGAGCGCCGGGGCGATGAGCAGGGGCAGGGCGAGGAGCAGGGGGACCGGGCTCCGCAGGACGATCGCGGCGAGCGCCAGCACTCCCCCGGCCGCGAGGGTGATCGCCGCCGGGGTACGGCGACGGACCTCCGTCTCCCGGGGCTCGGACCCGATCAGAACTCCGCCTCCCGGCGCTCGATCTCGCCGCGCAGCCACGTCCGGAACTCCTCGGGAGGGATCTTCCCGAGACGGGCCGTCTCCTCGGGGGATAGGGTCGGCGCCGTGACCCCGCGCGCCCGGTCGATGCGGACGAGCGTCCCGAGGATGCGGTCGCGCTGGACCGTGGACCCCGCGACCGCCGCCCGTACCGAGGCGAACGGATCGTCCGGGGGAGCCGGCGCGGCCGCGGCCGGGGAGGATCCCAGCGAGCGGGTCGCCTCCCGGGCCACGAGGCCGAGCACGGCGAGCAGGCCGACCGCCCCGCCGGCGGTCGCGAGGGCGGGGTCCGAGATCGCCGCAACGGCGACCGCGCCCCCCGCGAGCGCGGTCACCAGAAGCGCGACCTCGAGCGTATCGGTGCTCACACCGCCCCTCCGTCCGCCCCGAGTCCGGTGAGCGCGGCCCGGAGCGCCGAGCGGGCGCGCTCGACGGACGCCGGTGGGAGCGGATGGCTCGAATAGCGGGCCTCCTCGAACACCTCGGTCAGCGTCCGCGCCGCCGGGCGCGGGACGCCGAGCCGCTCGACGGTGTACCGCTCGATCTCGCGGGGCGTCCGCGCGTCGAGCCCCGTCGTGCGGGCCGCGATCTCCCCGAGGAGGCGGGCGTACAGCGCGATCACGACGGCGCGGGGGTCCGCGTTCGGGCCCTCGTCGAGGGCGTGGAGGGCCTCCCGCAGCCGGGCCACGGCCCGTGCCCGCTCCGCATCGGGGGGCGGCGCGGCGTCCTCCCGGGACCCCCCCAGCCGGGGGATCGCGAAGAGGAGGACGGCGACCGCCACCGCGCCCCCGACCAGGACGTAATCGACCCACGGGGGGGCTCCCGGGATGATCGATCCCCGGACGAGCGTCGTGTTGTTCGTCGTGTTCGTCACCGGGGTCGTCCCCGTCCCGCCCGCGGTGGTGTTGTTGCCGGCGGCCGGCGAGAGCGGGGGGGGCGGCGACGGCACGATGTAGCGCACGGCGACGAGGAAGGCGATCGCGACCAGGAACGCCACGAGGAAGGGGACCACGATCCCGAGGGGGGTGTAGGCCCGGCCCGAGCGCAGGCGCGCGACGACGAAGTAGCCGAGGAGGACGAGGAGGAGGCCGGCGCACCCCCAGAGGAGCGCCGCCGCGCTCACCCCCGGCAGTCCGGTCGGGCCCGTCAAGGGCGCCACCCTGGTCGCGGTGGGGAGCAGGGTGGCGGCCCCTCCGATCCCCACGGCGACCAGCAGGACGAGGGCGAGCGCCCGGGTCGCGGCGGACGGAGGAGGACGACGGCGGGCCATGCGCGCCTCCCCGGGAGTCGGTCGGTGCCTTATCCCTCTTTCACCCGCGCCGCCGTGCCCCCGTCCCCGGCCCGCTCGAGCAGGTAGAAGCCCCGTCGCTCGTGCTCCGCCGAGACGACGACGAAGTCGTCGACGCGGTAGCCCAGGTCGAGGGCGAGGCGGAAGGCGTCGCGCACGGCGTGACGCCAGGGGCGGAGCGAGGCCGGTTCGTGCTCCCGGACGAGGTCGAGGTCGAACGGCACCTCGAGGTGGGCCGATGGTGTGGACGGCTCGGCGACCGCGGTCGGGCGCCGGATGCCGCTGTCCCCGGGCTCGGTCTCGACGATCGCGGTCGCGGCCCGCCAGCGGCGCGCGTCCTCCTCGCGGGTCGGGAGGCGGCCGGCGAGGCGCTGTTCGACGGGCGGCGCGGCGAGGGTCCAGGTGACCGAGAGCCGATCCGTCTCGAGCCCTTCGTCCCGGGCCGTGGCGAGCCGACCAAAGTGGTGGAGCAGGTAGCCCGTGACCCCCGCCCCGAGGCGCCGGAGGTAGAGATGGGCGAGCCGGCTCGACAGGGGGTCGTAGGTCCAGCGGATCTCCGGCAGCCCCTGCTGGAGGACCACGTCCCGCTGGAACGCCTTCAGCCGGTAGCCGAGGTGGTGGTTCTGGTACTCGGGGCGCACGCCGAGGAAGTGGGAGTAGTGGTAGAGGCGCTCGCCGTCCCAGCCCAGGAGGCCGACCGCGCAGCCGGCGAGGTAGATGTCCGTGAACGCCCCGAGGACGAGCCCGCCGTGGTCCTGGATCGCCCGCTGGAGCGACCCGGGGACCGGTGGCTCGGATCCCAGACCCAGCGCCCCGCGCTGGATCTCCTCGACACCGCGGAACTCCTCCGGCTTGTCGAGCCGGCGGAAGCGGAACGCGTCGGCCCCCGTCGGCGACGCGACGGCCATGGGCCGACCACCCGGGCGCGGTACTTAACCCGACGCCCGGAACCTACCGGCGGATGCGGAGCTCGACCTTCTTGTCCTCGTACCGGAGCTCGTCCTCGGGCGTGAGGTCCCAGAGGAGATCCTCGACCTCGGGGAGGTTCCGGAGGAACTCGGCCTTGCTCTTCGTCTTCATCAGGTGCTCGAAGCGGTGGCGGGCGAGATAGTACGCCCCGACCAGGTAGGCGCCGATGATGATGACGATCGGGCCCACGATGACGAAGACCAGGTTGTAGTTCGCGGTCGGGGTGTCGGTGACGGCGTTGATCGCAGGGAACGGCGACGTCGACGACAGGGGGGTGAAGTCCCCGATCGCGAGCACCGTGAGAAGGATCCCGGCGGCGAGAACGACCCCCGAGAGCAGGAACCGCTGCTGGCGGAGGGCGCGGCGGAGGCGGCTGCCGAGCGGTAGCGCCTCCCCCTCCTGGGCCATGTCGGGGGCCGGGAGGTCCGGCCTCCTATGAAGTTTTGGACGGGCCGGGGCCCCCCGGTCGGGGCTTACGCCGCCGACGAACGACTTTCCATCTCAGGCGAAGGATTAAGAAAGGGGTCCGACGGAGATATACGCATGGCGACCTCGCTGCCCCCCGCGCCGCCGTCCCCGTCGGCCCCTCCGCCGGTCTGGATGCCGACCGCCGCGCAGCCCCTGATCCCCCGATCGTCGCTGATCCCCCTCCTCGCGCTGTGGGGTCGGATCCTCGGCTTCGTCCTGCTCTTCGTGGGAACGATCATCGCCGTGTCCTTCGGCAATGTTCCCGGCGGGTGCATCACGACCCCCGCGAGCTGCACGGGGTACGCCGCGAGCGACGCCAACGCGATCCTGGCCTCGGAGATCATCTGGACGATCGCCCTGTTCTTCCTCGGGGGCGCCGCGGGCCTCAAGCTCCACTGGGGACTCCAGAACCCCGTCTCCGGCCGTCCGGAGGACGTCCGTTGGGTCATCGCCGACCGCTGGGTGAACGTTGTCCTCGTCGTCCTCAGCATCTGGCTGATGTTCTCGCTGCTGATGAACATCAAGGTGATCTCGGGGCTGCCGTAGCGACCCGGCTCAGCGATCCGTCCGGCCGAACCCCCCCCGCTCCGCGGGGGGTGGAACCCCTTCCCCTTCTTCCTTCTTCGATGGCGCCGTGAGACGGGGATCGAGGATGCGCCGACGAAGGCGCCGGTACACCCCCGCTTCTCCCGCCACGACCAGCAGGGCGGCGGCGATCGCCCCCTCGGCCCCCAGGGTGCCCCCGAGGACGAGCACCCCGTAGGCCGCCGCCCCGACGGCCGCGCCCGAGACGGGTCCGCCCCGGGCCGTCGGTGCCCAGGGCGCCCGGGGCAGGGAGAGCAGGGCTCCCCCCACCTGGAGCGACACCAGGGCGATGGCCCCCGCCGCGACGGCGACCAGGCCCGCGGCGCTGAGCGTCGGGCTTCCGAGGTAGCCCGCGACCGCGGCGACGACCACGATGCCACCGACGGCCGCACGGAAGCCGAGGGCGTAGAGGGGGGTCGATTCGTTCCGGCCGAAGTAGTGGCTGCGGGCCAGCGCCCACTCGGCCAGCTCCGTCGCGACGACCAGGATCGCGAGATCGACGATCGCCGAGATGAGGGCGGCGTTGGCGACGGCGGCGGTGAGGAGCAGGTAGACGAAGGCGATCGGGACCCCGACGAACAAGCCCGCGGTGTAGGCGAACAGCTCGCGCCGCTCGTCGAAGAGCGACTGGGGAACCTGGGGGGCGGCGAACCGGCCGATCTCCCAGTAGACGAACGCCCCGGAGAGGAGCACCCCGACTATCCCGCCGAGGGCGACGGCGCCGTTCACCACGGTCCCGCGACCCTCCGACCGGCCATCAAAAAGCCAGTGTGGCCCAGCATCTCGAACTCGGGGCGGGTCCCGCCTTCCCCCACATGGAGGGCGCGCTCGATCAGCTCGACGCTCCGGATCTCCTCGAGGCGCGCCGAGCGAAAGGCGGACACCGTTCGCTCAAGCTGGTTGTACGTCGGGACGTAGGCCGCGATCGCCCCGCCGGGTCGGATCGCCCCCACCGCGCGAGGCACGACCTCCCACGGTTCGGGCAGGTCGAGGATCAGCGCATCCAGATCCGATTCGTCCAACCCGGCCGCCGCGACATCGCGCTCCCGGAACTCGACACGGTCGGACAGGCCACACCGCGCGACGTTGCGGCGGGCGACCTCGAGGAAATCCGACCGGCGGTCGTAGGAGAAGACGCGACCTCCCGGGCCCACCGCGTACGCGAGGACCGTCGTGAGCGCACCGCTGCCGGCCCCGCTCTCCGCGACGCGGCTCCCCGGACCGACGCCCGCCAGGTAGAGCAGGTACATCGCGTCCTTCGGGGTGACGATCTGCGCGCGCCGCCGGAGCAGGCCGAGGAGGTCGGAGAGCGACGGCCGCAGCAGGACGTACTCCGCCCCGGCCCAGCTCACCGTGGCCCCGGGGGCCGCTCCGACCTGGGCACTGAGATCCAGGACGCCCTGGCCGTCGATCGCCTGGGGCCCCCGGCGGAGCTCGACGAGGAGCGACCGTCCCCCTCGACGCCGGAGGACGACCGTTTCCCCCTCCCTGAGCGGTTCCATCGGTGCCGGCCCCCGATCCTCGGTTCGGCGGGAACTGCGGGGTGCGCCTATAACCCGGAGCCGGGCGGTTCCGGAGCATCACTTATATGGAGAGACCCAGTGCGCGCCGCCGGTCCTGGATCTCGCGGGCCGCGCGGGCATAGTGTAGTCTGGTTATCACATAGGCTTGCCAAGCCTATAACCCGGGTTCAAATCCCGGTGCCCGCATCGCCCCGGTTGCCCCCCGGGCCACTTTCTGCCGGTGAGCGGTGCGGTCCAGGGGCCCGCATCCCGCCGTTCGTGGCCATGCCCCTCCACCTGCATCGGGGGACCGTGCGCCCGACACCGCGCATCGGCGCGCCGCGGCCGTTGATCAGGTCGGTATCGACGCGGCGCGGCCGGAAAGGGAACGCCCCGAAGGGTCTTTCTCCCGACCCATCATGGCTCCGGGCGACATGCACGGGACCGACCCGACAGGGAACCGCATCTCCTGTTCCTGCTGTACCTGCGCCCAGGGCTGTTGCCGGTGCTGCGCGTGCTGCTCGGTGGGGGGATCGTGCTGCGCGACCTGCCCTCCGCCTTCTACGGCACTGCGGTAGGCCGAGCGCGGTCCAGGCACCCGGGGAGGGCCGTTTCTGGGCGGGGGCGGCTCCGGCCGACCGGAAGCGGGGAGCGTCCGCCCTCGGGTCCCCGGAGGTAATGGTCGCCGGGCCGCGAGGTTCTCGTCCCCGGAGGGACCCGACGGCCGGCGGACGTCGAACCGATGCCCGGCGGGGTCGGCAGCGGCTCAGTAGTTGTCGAGCAGCAGGATCCCCTGGGCCGGAACGAGGTAGCTGGTCGCCAGCCGCACGTTGCGATGGGCCAGGGGCAGGCCTTGACCGGGGGCCCAGGTCCAGTACGAGCCGAGCGCGCCGACGGGGAAGAGCGCCCGTACGATCGAAAGGTTGAGCGCCTGGGTCGTGTTCGTGTTCACCACGAGCAACGACTCGTGCGTTCCGTTCACCGTGAGGAGCGCCTCGACGCCCCCGACGCCCGGCGCCGCCACGTTCACGGCATAGTCGCGGCCCAT
The DNA here is from genome assembly GCA_021812305.1 of Thermoplasmata archaeon. Classification (GTDB taxonomy): domain Archaea; phylum Thermoplasmatota; class Thermoplasmata; order Lutacidiplasmatales; family UBA184; genus Lutacidiplasma. The sequence continues at coordinate 12,956 of JAKAOB010000001.1, read as the reverse complement.
CGTGAGGTTGGGGAGCAGGCGCTGGTAGAGCTTGCCCTCCCACGTGACGTTCGAGGTCGAGGCGTTGTAGAGCGCGTTCCAGTCAAAGACGGTGAACATCGACAGGTTCTGGTAGAGGGCCTGGATCGCCGACGCCGCGAGCCACGGAGCGCCGGCGTAGGTCTGCGTGAACGGACTGAACGCATGGAACGGACCGGCCTGGTACTCTCCGAGGTCGATCGGGATGTCGGTGCAGGTCGCGCACCCGAGGGCCACGTTCGCGCGGAAGCGGGCGGCCGTCGTCGTGATGTTCGCGCGGGACTGGAGGGTCCCGTAGAACTGGCTGAGCGAGGTGTTCGACCCCGGGATCGTCGGGTAGCTGTGGTACGCCACCGAGGAGACGGTCGCCCCGTCGGTCGCCGCCGTGTCCTCCGCGAGGAGCCGGTTGCACGCGCACGCGGCCTCGAGCCCGATGTACTGGTCGCCCGGGAACCACCGGGAGACAACGCGAATGTAGGCGCGCACCATCGCGGCGTATCCCGGTCCGGTGGGGTGGAGGGACGCGGAGGTCGACCAGGTGGTGATGTTCATCCCGAAGTCGGTCCACTGCGACGGCTCGTTGCCGAACTCCCAGCGCGTCGGGACCAACCCGAGGACGTTGTGGTACCACTTCGCGTAGTGGACCGCCGCCTGCGTGTTGTTCTCCTCCCCGGGCAGCGAGGAGAGCCAGTAGCAGGTAGGACGCGTCAGGCAGAAGCTGCGGAACCAGGTGAGGTTCCACAGCTGCTCCGTGGCCGCGACGTACGTCCCCGTCCCGTTGCTGGGAGGCGAGTATAGCGTGCTGGTCGTCGGGTCGTACGCGGACCCGTCGCCCCCGAAACGGAACCAGCTGATCGGGGTGGTGTTGAGGTAGTCGCCGACCGCCACGAGCGCCCGCGTCGGGGTGGAGTCGTCGGTGAACTCGATCCCCCAGAACGCGTTCGACCCGTGGCTTCCCAGGTACCCTCCGAGCGTCGCCGTCGCGGCCACGATCCGAACCCCCTGGGGCAGCGCGGCCGATCGGGCGGCCGGTGCCGGCCCGGTGCCGGGACCCGCCCTCGGCGGAGCGGCGACGGCGAGGACCGGGAGCGGGACCGCAAGGACGATCGCGACCAGGAGGGTCCAGGTCGGGTGCTCCCCGCTCGACGTCCGAAGCGCCCGCCTCCACCGGCGCCGGGCGTCCACCGATCGCCCCGGAAGGGTCAACGGTCCCCGAGGGATCGCACGATCGCCCCGGGAGGGGGGCGGGCTCCGGGGGAAGGCCGGCGGGTGCGGGCTTACGGGGGATTCTCGCACGACCGTGGGGGTCGACCTCGGACACGCCGGGTCCGGGTCGGCGTATCGTGGTCGTCCGTCTATTTTATCCTGCGTCCAATTCCGAGGCGCGGATCGGCGCCCGCGCGCCGCGCCGCGGCGTCGGCCGGGGCCGCGGGCGGTCGACGGAATGAAGATTAAGCCGAGGAGTCCATGCACGCGCTATGGCCCGCGTACGGTGCGTGACGGTCGAGGGCCGTCGCGGGTTCGAGTACGTGGCCCAGGGGGAGGGGCCGGCGACCCTCCTCGTGCACCCCGGCGGACCGGGGTACACCTACCACTACCTGCGCCCGCTTCTCCAGCTGGCGAACGCCCACCTCCGGGTCGTCCTGTTCAACCCCCGAGGGGTCGGTGGGTCGTGGCGGCCGAAGCGGCCGAGCACGTACACCGTTCCCAACCTGGCCGAGGACGTCGAGGCGATCCGTCGCGCGCTCGACATCGACGAGCTCCACCTGCTCGGGTTCTCGGCGGGCGGGTTCGTCGCCCTCGAGTACGCGCATCGCCATCCCGCCCAGCTCACCTCGCTGCTCCTCTGCCACACCGCCGGCAGCGCCGCCGAGGTGCGCGCGGCGAACCGGATGGTGCTGGCCGCCGCGACCCCCCGTCAACGGGAACGCCTGCGCGAGCTCACGAAGCGCAAGGCGTTCGACGCGCCGGGGTACCAGGCGCTCGCGACGGAGATCGTCCGACCGTTCTCGGAGCGGTTCCTCGACAGCCGACCGCGTGACCTCAAGGCGGCCCGGCTTTCGAAGGAGGTGTACCGGACGATGATGACCCGTACCGGGGACGAGTTCGCCGTCGACGGCACCCTCGCTCGGTGGGACGGCCGCCGGTACTACTCCCAGATCGAGGTACCGACCCTCGTCCTCACGGGGCGCTACGACTCGCTGTTCGAGGCCGCGCGAGAGATGGCGGACCGCATCGTGCCGGCCCACCTGAGGGTCCTCCCCCGGTCGAGCCACCTCGGCCAGCTCGAGCAGCCGCGGGAGTTCCTCGGGGCGATCCGCGAGTTCCTCCTCGACGTCACCGGCGACTGAGCGCGACGCGGCCGGCCCGGAGGGTACCGCCCGAGCCCTCCGGGGCCGGCATCGCGTGCCGCCGCGCAAAGGGTAAATACCTAGCCCCGAGTGGGCGAGCCCTTGACGGCCGCACCTGCCCTCGCGGCCCTGAGTGGTGCGGACGTGAGCGACCGGGCCCCGGCGACCATCGGCGCCGAGGACGGCTACACGCGCTTCGAGCGCGCCCGCATCCTCGGGGCGCGGGCGCTCCAGATCTCGCTCGGCGCCCCCATCCTCATCGATGTTCCCCCGACGCTCATCGACCCGGTCGAGATCGCCGAACGGGAGTTCGGGGCCCGGGTGATCCCGATCAACGTGCGCCGCGGCCCCCGCAGCGCCTGACCGGTCAGATCCCCGCCTCGTCCAGCGCGTGGGCGCAGCGGCAGGTGACGGGCGCGGCCATCCGCTGCAGCAGATCGGAGAGCACCTCGCGCATCCCTCCGACGTTGCGGCGCATCGTCTCGACGACCTGGCGGGCCTCGACCGGGGTGTCGGCCCACACGTCGAAGTCCGTGACCATCGCGAGGCAGGCGTAGCAACGTCCGCGCTCCCGCGCGAGCGTGACCTCCGGGACCAACGTCATGCCGATCACATCCGCGAGGGTGCGGAAATAGCGCGACTCGGCCCGGGTCGAGAACCGCGGGCCCTCGACGCACAGGTAGGTCCGTCCCGTCGCGAAGGGGTGGCCCGTCGCGCGCCCGGCCTCGGTGGCGAGGCCGAGCAGGTCCGGGCAGAACGGATCGGCCATCGAGACGTGGAAGACCTTCCCTCCGTCGAAGAACGTGGTGGGCCGCTGGCGGGTGAAGTCGATGAACTGGGTCGGCAGGACGAACGATCCCGGCGGGAGCCCCTCCGCCAGCGAGCCGACGGAGCTCACGGTCACGATCGCCTCGACGCCCAAGGAGCACAGGGCGTCGATGTTGGCCCGGTAGTTCACGCGGTGCGGCGGGATCGTGTGCCCGACCCCGTGGCGCGGAAGGAACAGGGCCGTGCGGTCGCCGACCCGGACCTCTTCGATGGGGGCCGACGGCGGGCCGTAGGGAGTCGAGACCCGGTGGACGGCCGTCGTGGCGCCCCCGAGGAACTCGCCGATGCCCGACCCGCCGATCACCCCGATCCGTTCGCGTCCGCGGCTCATGCCTCCTCCGTCCGTCCGTGCGCCGGGCCGCGGGCCAGGACCCGGGCCATCGTGACCTCGCCGCGGGTCCGCTCGAGGAGCGAGCGCGCCGTGTCCTGCTTGGGCTTGAGCGGCAGGATCGCCCGCGTCGTATCGAAACGGAGCAGCGATCGGTAGAGCACGTCCATCAGCGCGAGGCGCGACTCGGCCGAGTCGAGGCGGCCGCGGGCCAGGTCCGCGAGCACGAGCCGCCGCACCTCCCCGATGACATCCCCCAGGCCGAGCAGGTAGGCTTCCGGCGCGACCCCGAGCGCCGAGGGCGACGGGAGCGGCTCGTCCCGCACGATCGCATGGAGGAGACCCGCCTCGGCGGCCTCCTGGAAGGCGTCGTGGGCGATCCCCTCGTCCCCGCGCCCGCCGGCGTCCAGCGCCCGGGCGAGCTCGCGGGTCCGTGCCCGGATCTCCTCGACGGCGTCGTCGACCGCCGCGCCCTCGTGGATCCGGGCCATCGTTCCCTGGGCGAGCCGGCGCAGCGAGCGCGCCCGCTCGTAGAGCTCCTCCCGCCGGACCTCCCGTTCCTTGAGGTGGACATCGATCGCGCCGAGGACCTCCTCGGGGACCCGGTGGGGCGCCCGCCCCGTGCGCTCAGCGGTAGGGGGTGAACCGGACATCGTCGTTCCCTCCGTCCAGCAGCCCGAGCCGGACCCCCGCATCCAGCCAGCCGTGCGCGTAGCTCGCCGCCGCGAGCGCGCGGTCGCGGTCGCCGGTGGCCCGGAAGTGCTCGGCGTCGGCGAGGTAGGCCCGCGCCATCGAAAGGAAGTCCTCGGAGGCGCCGAAGAGGAACGACCGGGACGGCGCAGCGGCCCGGACCCGGGCGAGCGCCTCGGTCGTGAGCCGAAGGTACTTTTCGACGAGCGGCTCGTCGCCCACGAAGGCGGGGAGGGGACCGGCCAATAAACGGTATCGGCCGCCCTCAGCCCTTCGGGACCTTCTCCCAGTCCTTGAGGAACCGGGCGAGCCCGAGGTCGGTGAGCGGGTGCTGCGCGAGCTTCTCCATGACCCCGAAGGGCATCGTCGCGATGTCCGCGCCGACCTTCGCGGCCTCGAGCACGTGGATCGGATGGCGGACGCTGGCCACGAGCACCTGGGTCGGGAAGCGGTAGTTGCGGTAGATCTGGACGATGTCCCGGATGAGGTCCATCCCGACCTGGCTCTGGTCGTCGAGGCGGCCGATGAACGGGCTCACGTACGCCGCCCCGACCTTGGCCGCGAGCAGCGCCTGCGTCGCGGAGAAGACGAGGGTCATGTTCACCCGCGTCCCCTCCGCGGCGAGGACCTTCGTCGCCCGGAGGCCGGCGGGCGTCATCGGGACCTTGACGTAGATCGCCGGGTGCAGGCCGCGGAGATGGCGGCCCTCGGCCACCATCGCGTCGGCCGTCGTCGCGACGACCTCGGCCGAGACGCTCGGCACGCCGAGGTCGCAGATCTCGCGGAGGACCTCCTCGAAGCGGCGGCCCTCCTTCGCGACGAGGCTCGGGTTGGTTGTCACCCCGTCGAGGATGCCGGTCTCCCACATCGTCCGGATCTCGGCGACGCTCGCGGTATCGAGGAAGAGCTTCATGTGCCCGATCCGGAGGAGGCCGACGGCGCGGTCCCTACTGAACCTTCCCCCTCATCCGGAGCAGCTCCCAGGCCTCCTCGAGCGCCCGCTCCTTGGACAGGCCGAACCGGTCCAGGAGCGCCCACGGTTCGCCGCTCTCCCCGAAGACGTCGGGGACGCCGAGCCGACGGATCGGCACCGGGTAGGTCTCGGACGTCGTCGACGCGACCAGCGCGCCGAGGCCCGTCAGTACCGTGTGCTCCTCGAGGGTGAGGATCGCACCGGTGTCCCGCGCGGCGCGCAACAGGGCCTTCTCATCGAACGGCTTGATCGAGGCGAAGTCGAGGACCCGGGCCTCGACACCGACCTTGTGGAGCTCCTCGGCGACCTCGAGGGCCCGCGCGACGAGCGCCCCGACGGCGATGAGGGTGAGGTCGCTCCCGCCCCGGAGCTCGCCGGCCCGTCCCAGGGCGAACGTCCCGTCGGTGACCGTCGGAAGGTTCTCGCGGGTCAGGCGGATGTACGCCGGCCCGTCGAACTCGGCCACGGCGCGCGTCGCCGCCCGGGTCGTCGGCCCGTCGGCCGGGACGATCACGCTCATGCCCGGGAGCCCGCGCATCAGTCCCACGTCCTCGAGCATCTGGTGCGTCCCCCCGTCCCCGCCGACGAGCAGCCCGCCGTGGGTCGCGACGATCTTCACGTTCGCGTGGTTGTAGCAGATCGACTGGCGGACCGCGTTGTAGGCCTGGCCCGCGGCGAAGATGGCGAAGGTGCTCGCGTAGACCGTGCGGCCCCCGAGGGCGAGGCCGGCGGCCATCGTCATCATCGTCGGTTCCATCACCCCGACGTTGAAGAAGCGGTCCGGGAACTGCTTGCCGAAGAGCGCCGTCCGCGTCGAACCGGAGAGGTCCGCGTCGAGCACGACGACCCCGGGGTCGCTCCGGCCGATCTCGACGAGGGTCTGGCCGTAGGCATCCCGCAGGCTCTCCGTTCGCGCTGCCGCCATGCTGCTCCTAGAGGGTCGTCCCAAGCTCGATCAGGGCCCGCTCGGCCTCGGTCTTCGTCGGCGGCTTGCCGTGGTAGGCGAACTGGTTCTCCATGAACGAGACGCCCTTGCCCTTCACGGTCCGGGCGACGATCGCGGTCGGCCGGCCCCGGGTCGCGCGGGCGTGGTCGAAGGCGGCCAGGATGGCCCCCAGGTCGTGGCCGTCGATGTCGAGGGTCTCGTACCGGAAGGCGCGGAACTTGTCGGTGATCGGTTCGATCCCCATGATGTCCTCCGTCGCCCCGTCGGTCTCGAACCGGTTGCGGTCGAGGATCACGACCAGGTTGTCGAGGCGGTAGTGGCCCCCGGCCATCAGCGCCTCCCAGGTGAGGCCCGCCTGGCACTCGCCGTCGCCGATGATCGTGTAGACCCGGCCGGACCGGCCGGCGAGGCGCCCGTCCAGCGCCATGCCGACGGCCATGCCGACCCCCTGGCCGAGACAGCCGGTGGAGGCCTCAATGCCGGGGAGCTTGTTGCGGTCGACGTGGCCCTGCAGTCGGCTGCCGATCCGACGGAGGCTGAGCAGCTCGTCCCGCGGGAGGAATCCCCGCAGCGCCATCGCGGAGTAGAGCGCCGGGGCGGCGTGGCCCTTCGACAGGACGAGCCGGTCGCGGTCCGGCCAGTTCGGGTTCGCGGGATCGATGCGCAGCTCCGCGAACATCAGCGCGGTGACGAGGTCCGTCACCGAAAGGCTCCCCCCGGGGTGGCCGCTGCCCGCCGTGTAGGTCATCCGGATGACGTCGCGCCGGACCTCGAGCGCCCGCCCGGCCAGCTCCTCGATCCGCGAGCGACCGACGGCGGACTCCATCGCCGGTGCGCCGAGGAGGCGGCGTCTATTTAGGGCTTGGCTCCCGGGGTCGCGGCGCGCCGGCTTTTCGGGGTGCGGGGCGCGGGGGACGGGCCCGGCAGCAGGGCGTTCAGGCGGGCCAGGTCTTCGGCGTAGCCGGCGTATCCGCGGTCGTCGAGCGGGGTCTCGAGGTAGCCCGGCACGGCCGCCCAGCGCGGGTCCCGCACGAACGACCGGAACCCCTCCGCCCCAATCTGTCCGGCGCCGATGTTCGCATGGCGGTCGAGATGCGAGCCGAGGGCCGCCTTCGCATCGTTGAGGTGGAACGCGCGGACGCTCGAGATCCCGATCGTAGCCCCGATGGCGTCGATAAGCGACCCGTACGTCGCCTCGGTCCGGAAGTCGATCCCGGCCGCGAACAGGTGGCAGGTGTCCAGGGTGACGCCGACCCGCTCCCGGTCGGTCACCGCACCGAGGACCTGGGCCAGCTCCTCGAGCGACGCGCAGAGCGTCGTCCCCTGACCCGCCGAGTTCTCGAGCAGCAGGCGGACCCGGTACCCCGCGGTCGCCGCGATCGCCTCGTTGAGGCTATCGGTGAGGGCCGTGAGGCCGGCCCCGCTCCCGCTCCCGAGGTGCGCGCCGCAGTGGAAGATGAGCGCGTCCGCTCCGAGCTTCTCCGCGCGCTCGATCTCGTCGCGGAACGTCGTCCGGGACTTCCGGAGCATGGGGGGTTTCGGCGAGGCGAGGTTGATGAGATAGCCGTGGTGGACGGCCGTCGCCCGCAGCCCCTCCCGCTTCACCGCGGCCCGGAACGCGTCGGCGGCCTCGTCCGAGAGCGGCGGGCCGGCCCACATCTGGGGGCTCTTCGAGAAGATCTGGATCGCGTCGCAGCCGATCGACCGGCCGGTGGCCGGGGCCAGGGCGATCCCGTCGGCGATGCCGATGTGCGCCCCGAGCCACACGGTGGCGGCCGACGGGCGACCGGGGCTTAACCCCTCCCCGGACCCTTGCCCGACGCCCGGCGGCGGCTCCGCTCTCAAGATCTCCGGAGGCTGACAGCTTTCCGCGGCTCCCGTAGGCTCGCGCACTTCAGTACTGCGCGGAACGCCAGTGGGCTTAACTGCCGGGTTCGGAATGAGACCGGGTGTTTCCCCACCGCTTTGGCCGTCAGCCGACCGCTCCGAGCGGCGCCCGGTATATAACCTTGGTCGGGACGCCGGCCCTCGGCTCGGTGGCATCCGCCGCGGGGTGACGCCGGGGGCAAAGAGTATCCCGCACGCCCTGCTGGGGACGGTGGTTCGGCGCCCGGGCCGACGCCGGCGGAGAAGGAACGCGTGGCCGCACAGGAGTTCCCGAAGGTGCGCGAGTACCGGCTCGAGCTTCGCCTGGAGCCGGACGCCCTCCGGTTCTCCGGCCGCGTCGCGATCGATCTGGAGGCCGTGGACGGCCCGGTGCGCCTGAACGCCGCGGGGCTCGAGATCATCGCCGCGGCCAGCGGGGGGCACCCGCTCTCCATCGAGCCGGTGCCGGCCGCGGAGGAGGTGCTCCTGTCCGGGGCGCGGTCCGAGCCGTTGACCGTCGAGGTGTCGTTCCGCGGGACGATCCCCGAGCGGAGCCTCATGGGTCTCTACCGGTCGCGCTTCGGCGCCGGGGCGATCCTCACCACCCAGTGCGGCCCCACCGGGGCCCGCCGCATCTTCCCCTGCGTCGACCGCCCGGACCGCAAGGCGCCCATCCGGTTCGAGGCGACGGTCCCGGAGGAGCTCGATGTGGTGTTCAACACCCCGATCGAGGACGAAACGCGCGAGGGCGCGACGAAGGTCGTGCGGTTCGCCCGGACCCCGCCGATGGCCACCTACCTCTTCTACCTCGGCGTCGGCCGGTTCGAGGCGGCCCATCGGACCGCGGCGGACCGGGTCCGCCTCACGGTCCTCGCGCCGGCGGGGCGGTCGGCGGAGGGGGCCTACGCCCTCGAGCGGGCCGCCGAGCTCCTACCGGCCTTCGAACGGTACTACGGCCTCCCGTACCCGTTGCCGAAGCTCGACCTGATCGCGGTGCCGGAGTACGCCTACGGGGCGATGGAGAACTGGGGGGCGATCGTCTTCCGGGACATGCGGCTCCTCGTCGGCCCGACGACCGGCTCGCGGCAACGCCGGTTCACGCTCGACACGATCGCGCACGAGATCGCCCACCAGTGGTTCGGGAACCTGGTCACGATGCAGTGGTGGACCGACATCTGGCTCAACGAGAGCTTCGCGACGTGGATGGAGCTGCGCATCGTCGAGGACCTGTGGCCGGGCGAGGGGAGCCTCGAGAACTTCCTCGCGTACTGGATGGAGATGGCGCTCCTCACCGACTCGCTCGGCTGCACCCGGCCGATCACGACCCCGATCACCCGTCCGGACGAGATCGCCCAGGTGTTCGACGAGATCACCTACGGGAAGGGCGCGAGCGTGCTGCGCATGGCGGAGGGATACCTCGGGCCCGAGGTGTTCCGGGCCGGCGTCCGCGAGTACCTTCACCGATTCCGGAACGCGAACGCCACGAGCGGCGACCTCTGGGCGGCCCTCGAAGGGGCCGCGGGCGAGCCGATCCGGGGACTCCTCGAGGCCTGGGTCGACCGCCCGGGGATCCCGCTGGTCGAGGTCCGCCTGCTTCCGGACGGGATCGAGGTCGCCCAGCGCCGATTCCGCTACGACGGCCGGCACACTCCCGATGTCTGGCCGATCCCGATCGTCGCCGAGGTCAACGGCGTGCTTCAGCGCCGACGCTTCGAGCAGGCGCGGGAGCGATGGGCGCTCGACGGCCCCGTACGCTCGCTGCACCTCAACCCGGGGGCGCTCGGCTTCTACCGGGTCCTCTACGATGACGCGGGATACGACCTCCTGCGCCACGGCTTCACGGAGCGGCCGGGCGCGGACCAGTGGATTGTCCTGGAGGACCTCCACGCGTTCCTCTTCTCCGGGGATGCGAGCTTCGAGCGGTACGCGGCGTTCGTCGACACGGCGGCGTCCACCCGGGCGTACCTTCCCGCGCGCGCCGCGGTCGAACAGCTGCTCGGCCTTTCGCTGCTCAAGCCGGACCACCCGAGGGTCCGCGCCCTTGCCCGCTCCTTCCTGCGGGCCCAGTCCGATCGCCTCGGCCCGCGCCGCCGGGACGGTGAGGGGGAGACCGACGGCATCCTCCGCGAGCGGGTCGCGGTGGCCCGGGCCTGGGTCGATCCGGAGTACGCCCGCGAGCTCGCCTCCGGGTTCGCCGACCGGACCGGGGTGGACGCCGACCTCCGGGGCGCGGTCGAGATGGCCTACGCGATCACCGGGGGCGCTTCGGCCCACGCCGCGCTGCGATCCGCCCTCGCCGCGACGCCCGGAGAGGGCGAAGCCTCCGAGCTCGAGCTCGCCCTCGCCGCCTCGTCCGAGCCGGCCCGGGTCGCCGCCACCCTTGCGGAGGCGCTCGCCGGGACCATCAACCGCGCCCACCTCCCGGTGATCGTCCGCCAGGCGGCCCAGAACCCCGCCGCTCGGGCGGTGACGTGGGAGTTCCTCCGGGACCACCTCGACGAGGTCGCGGCGACGACCCGGGGGACCGGGTTCGCCTCCTACCTTCTCGAGTACGCCCTCCCCTGGGTCGGGCTCGGCCGCGAGGAAGCGGTGCGGGAGTTCCTGGCCCACCGGGAGGTGCCGGAGGGGGACCGTGGCCGGAGGAAAGGGCTCGACCTACTGGCGGCGGCGGCGGGGCTGGCCGCCCGTCTTTGACGGCACGGTCCGCCGGCCGGACCACGTCCCGTCCTCGGCGGACCAGATGTACCAGGTCCCGTGCGCCTGGCTGAGCCGCGGTCCGTCGCCCTCCCAGAGGTTCCCTTCGACGAACGCCAGGTGACGGCCCCGCCGGACGACCTCGCCGCGCGCCCGCAGCTCCTGGCCTTCGCGCGCCGGCCGCAGGAACTCGACGTAGAGGCTCGTCGTCGCGGTCACCTCGCCGTCGGCGAGGAGGGAGACGACGGCGCCGCCCATCGCGGTGTCGAGGATCGTCGCGTACACCCCGCCGTGGACGACCCCGTTGATGTTGAGGTGGCGGGGCTCGACGTGCCCCGACACGGTGCAGTGACCCCGGCCGGTGCCCCGAGGGTCGATCGAGAACCCGACCTCCCGGTGGAACCCCTCCATCCGGGAGACGAGGCGCCAGTCCGGCGGCAGGGGGGCCGGACGCGGATCCGAGCCCGCGGGGCGCGCCATGACCGGCCGAGGGGTCGGCGGGCATAAGTACTCGCCCCCGTGCTCGGCCGGCGGGACGCGGAATGCAGCGGGGGACCCGGACGGCGACCTACGAGACCTCCCCGAACATCGCCCTCGTGAAGTACTGGGGCGTACGCGACCCGGCCCGCGCGCTCCCGTACAACTCCTCGCTCTCCGTCACCCTGGAACGCCTGCGCACCCGGACGCGGGTCGAGTTCGTTCCGGGACTCGACCGCGACGAGTTCCGGCTCAACGGGCGCCCGGCCGCCCCCGCTGCGACCGCCGCGGTCGCGGGGATGCTCGACCGGGTCCGGGACGCGGCCCGCGTCACCGACCGGGCGCGGGTCGTCTCCCGCAACAACTTTCAGACGGCGAGCGGGCTCGCGAGCAGCGCGAGCGGGTTCGCGGCCCTCGCCGGCGCGGCGAGCGCCGCCGCCGGTCTGCGCCTGTCGCCGCAGCGGCTCTCCCAGCTGGCCCGTTTCGGCTCGGGGAGCGCGTGCCGGTCGATCTTCGGCGGCTTCGTGGAGTGGCGCGCCGGCCGGCGCGCGGACGGACGCGATTGCTACGCCCGGCCCCTGTACCCCCCCCGGCACTGGCCCGACCTGGTCGACCTGGTCGCGCTCGTTGCGGCCGCCCCCGAAAAGTCGGTCCGGTCGGCCGTGGCGATGCAGGCGTCCGTCGAGACCTCGCCGGAGTACGCCCGCCGGCTCGCGGAGGTCCCCGGCCGGCTCGCGGGGATCCACCGCGCGATCGCCCGCCGCGACAGCGCCGCCCTCTTTCCCCTGATCATGGAGGAGTGCGACAGCTTCCGCCTCGTCTGCGAGACCACCCGCCCCTCGCTCGACTACCTCACCGCGACCTCCCGGGAGATCCTTACGGCGGTGCGCGATCTGAACACGGACACCGGACGGCCGGTCGCCGCCTACACCCACGACGCCGGGGCCCACGTCCACGTGTTCACCCTCGGGCGCCACGTTCGGGCGGTGCGGGCGCGGCTGCGGTCGATCCGGGGGATCGAGCGGACGCTGCTCCTGCACGCCGGGACGGGCGGACGCCGGATCTAGCGCCCGCGGTGCAGCGCGGCGGCGACCGGGGCGCGGGATCGCCGGGGGGCGAACACCTCGACGACCGCCCCGTCCGGGTCCAGCCAGAGGCTGCTCACGGCCGCCGGCCGGAGATCACGGTGCTCGTCCGGACCCCGGTCGGGTGGGAGTCCGGCGACCCGCAGGGCCTGGGCGAAGGCCGTGACCTCCGCCTCCGAGCCGACCTCGAAGGCGAGGTGGTCGCGCTCGTCGCCGGCGGCCCCGGCCCCCGACCGGGCCGGGTCGGCCGCCACGAACCATACGCTGATCGGGCCGTTCGAGTAGCCCAGGTACGGCCCCGCGCGGACCAGCCGGCGGAATCCGAGCGGGCCGAGGAACGCGTCGTAGAAGCGGGCCGTGCGGACGAGGTCCGCGACCGGGATCGCGACGGGGGAAGGACGGCTCGACGTCACCCGGGCTACCGCAGGCCCCGGAGGGGAAAAGCCGTTTGGCCGGGGCGCCCGCTCAGAGAATGCGGCGGTCGATCTCGGGGCTCGGGAGCTCGAGGCCGGCGGCCCGCACGATCGGGGCGATCTCCTCGATGTAGCGGGCGCGGGCCTCCTCGTTGGTCCAGCGCTTGAGCCCCCACTCGATCGCCCGGCGACTCGTCTCCGAGTTCGAGTGGCCGAACATGTCGAGGGCGCGGGGGTACCACTTGTTGACCGCGGTCTGCGCCTCCTCCTTCGATCCGGCGTAGCGC
>JAKAOB010000148.1 GCA_021812305.1 Thermoplasmata archaeon | reverse complement strand
TCCGATCTCCCCTCGGCGAACCCCGGCGCATCCACCGACACCCGCGTGCCAGAGGGCGGCAGCAGGGCCGGGAAGTCCTCGGCCGAGAGGCAGCGGATGGTCCCCTCGTAGTTCGCGCAGGCGATCCGTGCCTGCCCCTCCCCGGCCTCGAAGTCGACGGGGGCCTGTTCGAAGCTCTTGACCATGTCGGCCAGCAGCCGCGCCGGGACCAGCGCGACGCCCTCCCCCTGCATCTGCACCGGGAGGCGGAGCTGAGCGGAGACCTCGAGATCGGTCGCCGCGAGCACCAGCTCCTCGCCGGACGCCGTCATGTGAACCCCGGTGAGGGCGGGGATGCCCGGACGGGACGACACAGTCCGCTGGACGGTCTGCAGCGCCTCGGACAGCGCGTCGCGGTCGCACCTGAACTTCACAATCCACCCCCCGGGATTCTTCGACTCGTATTCGTTCTCATCCAGCAGTAGCAGTGTGTGTGAAAAGGTGGGTAACTGCCGATCTCCGCAGCGTACCGCGTGGGCAGGACACGCGAGCGCGGTGGACAACCGCGGTGGGAGTGGCCGTCACGAGTCGCCGGGGGGCGGGGGCGGAGGAATGGTCCCCCGCGTTCCAACGGAAATCCCCAGCGGAGTCCACCGGCATCATGCGGTGCGGCTCCGGGCCCGGATCTTCTTGGTGAGCTCCTGGACCTGGCGGTAGGTGCTGCCGCGCGCCGGCATGAGGGCCTCGACCTTCTTGATCCCGTGGAGGGCCGTCGTGTGGTCGCGGTCGAAGGTCTCCCCGATCTTGATCAGCGAGAGCCCGGTCATCTCCCGCAGCAGGTACATGGCCACGTGACGGGCTGTCGTGAGGGGCCTCGACCGGCTCTTGGACAGGAGATCCTCCTGCGAGAGGCCGAAGTAGGCCGCGGTCTCCTCCAGGATGAGCGACGCGGAGATCTCTCGGCCGCTCTCGGGGATGAGGTCCTCGAGGGCCCGCTCGGCGAGCACGAGGTCGATGGGCTGGCGCGAGAGGGACGAGAAGGCTGCGACGCGAAGCAGCGCCCCCTCCAGCTCGCGGATGTTGCTCTCGAAACGCGAGGCGATGAAGTGCAGCACCTCGTCGGGCACGGCCAGCCGGTCGCGGATGCCCTTGAGCTGGAGGATCGCGATGCGGGTCTCGAGGTCCGGTGGCTGGACGTCCACCACCAGGCCGGACCGGAAGCGGCTGCGCAGGCGCTCCTCGATGCCGCCGAGCTCCTGCGGGGGGCGGTCGCTCGCGATCACGATCTGGCGCTCGTTCTGGTGGAGGTGGTTGAACGTGTGGAAGAACTCGGTCTGGGTCTCCTCCGCGCGGGCGAGGAACTGCACATCGTCGAGCAGCAGGACCTCGACGTCCCGGAACTGCCGCTGGAAGAGGTACCCGCGGCGCTCGCGGACGGCGCGGATGAACTCGGTCATGAAGCTCTCGGAGGTGACGTAGCGGACCCGGATCCGCGGGCTCAGCCGCATCATGTGCTGCCCGATCGCCATCAGGAGGTGGGTCTTGCCGAGGCCCACGCCGCCGTAGATGAACAGGGGGTTGTACACGCGTGAGGGGGGCGCCTCCGCGACGGCCATGGCCGCGGCGTGGGCGAACTTGTTGCTGGGGCCGGGGACGAAGGCGTCGAACGAGTAGCGCTCCGGGAACCGGGACGGCCCCTCGAGCGCGTCGTCCAGGCTGGCTTGCGCCGGATCGGGTGCCGGCGCGCCGCGGCGGCCGCGGCGCGCTCGAGGGGCGGTGGGCTCCGCGAGCGCAGCGGAGGGGTCCCCGGCCGAGGCCGAGATTGCGGCCGCGGCCGCCGCGGCGGCCGCAGGGCCGTCGGCGTCGAGACCGGGGTCCGCAACGACGCGCACCGCGGCCTCTGGGCCGAGCACCGAGCGCGTGGCGGCCGTCAGCAGATCGAGATGGTGGCCGACGAGCCAGCCACGGACGAACTCGCTCGGGGCGAGCAGCTCGAGGGTCGAGCCCGAGAGCGTGCCCTCGACGACATCGGCGATCCACATGGAGAAGGTGCCGTCGGGAATCTCAGCGCGGACCCGCTCGCGGACCTCCGCCCATGCTGCAGCGGCCGACATCGGCGGACCGGGGGGCTCGCCCCCGCCGGAATGCCGGGACGTATCAGTGAGGGAGAGTGACATTGTCCACAACCACTTTCCACAGATGTGGGAAACTCGGTTGAACTCCTTGGGGAAGGATGGGGGTCTGAGGCGCCTGTGAGGCGGAGCGGAGTATAGCGCCGGCCTCGGGGGCGCCGTTTCCGGCCTCTCGACTCTTGGCGCACTTTCTCCACTGTCCGGTGGCGGGCGTGCGGAGACGAGCGCCGTTCGGGGCGCGGGACGGCCGGTATACTCGCCTCCGCCGCGGGGGTCTCGGATCGCCGCGGTCGCGTCCCATGGAAGCGAAGGCTCCATCGTGAAGAAGACATTCCAGCCCAACAACCGCAAGCGGAAGAAGACGCACGGCTTCCGCATCAGGATGCGCACGCGGGCGGGCCGCGCGCTGCTGGCGCGCCGCCGTTCGAAGGCGCGCACGCGCCTCTCCGCCTGATCGGGCGGGTTCGGTGGTCGCCGCCTCGCCACGTCCCCGGGTCGGCACGCTGCGCGCGGGCCGTGACGT
>JAKAOB010000057.1 GCA_021812305.1 Thermoplasmata archaeon | reverse complement strand
CTACGCGCGCGTCCCGTACGACCGGATGAACTCCTGGGCCCAGTTGAGCGTCTCCGGCGTGATCGACGACTTCGTCTTCGTGACCGCCTCGACCAGGTTCGCCATCCGCACCCCGACGACGCGGCTCACCGGCTCGACCTTCGCGGCGGGGACCGGCTGGCTCCCGGTGCCGAACAGGCCCATCGCGTCCGCCGGGCTCGCGGCCTTCGTCTCGGTCACGAGCTGCTCGCGCAGGGCGATGAGCTTGGCCTCGTCCACGACGCTCGCGATGTCCGCGCCGGAGTAGCCGTCCGAGCGGTTCGCCAGGTCGCCGTAGTCGATCGCGCCTTCCGTCGGCACGCCCTTGAGGTGGATGCGGAAGATGTCCTGGCGTGCCGCCAGGTCGGGCGGCGGAACGTAGAAGATCTTGTCGAACCGCCCCGGGCGCAGCAGCGCCGGGTCGAGCGTCTGCGGCCGGTTCGTCGTCGCGATGATGATCACCTTGTCCTTCGGCCGCAGGCCGTCCATCTCCGTCAGGAACTGGCTCACGGCCCGCGACACCTCGGGGGTCTTCATCGAGTCCTTGCTCGCGAGCGCGTCGATCTCGTCGAAGAACACGATCGACGGGGCGTTCTCGCGCGCCCGGTACAGGACGTCCCGCACCGCGGCCTCGGACTGGCCCGCGAGCGCGCTCACGAGCTCGGGTCCGTTCACGATCTGCATCGGAACGTTGAGCTCGTTCGCCGCCGCCCGCATCACGTGGGTCTTGCCGCAGCCCGGCGGACCGAACAGCAGGATCCCGCGGCCGGTCTTGATCTTGTAGCTCTCCATGAGCTCCGGCCGGGTCAGCGGCAGCTCGACGTACTCGCGGATCGCCCGCTTGATGTCCGTGAGCCCGCCGACATCGTCCCAGCGGACGACGATCTTGCGCTCCATCCGCTGGACCTGGTGCATCTTGCGCTCGTAGTCGAGCTTCATCACCTCGTAGTCCGAGATCATCCGGAGCGAGATCGACGGCTTGATCCGCGGCATCACCTGGCGGAAGTCGTCCATCGCGATCGGCGCGCGCACGCCGGTCATCATCTCGCGCCGGACGGCGATCGTCGCCGCCTCGCGCACCAGGTTCGCCAGGTCGGCGCCGCTGAACCGCTCGGTCTTCTTCGCGATGTCCGCGAGATCGATGTCGTTGGCGACCGGCCGGCCCACGAGGTGGACGTGGACGATCTCCATCCGCTCGTTGAAGTCGGGCGGGGGCACGTAGATGATCTTGTCCAGGCGGCCCGGGCGCATGAGCGCCGGGTCGATCAGGTCGGGCTTGTTGGTCGACGCGACGACGATGACCCCCGCCGACTTGTCGATCCCGTCCATCTCGCTGAGCAGGATGGAGAGGAGACGGGGCGTGACATCGTCCGCCGTGTACATGTCCCGACGCTTCGCGATGGCGTCGATCTCATCCATGAACAGGATGCACGGCGCCCGTTCGCGGGCCGTCCGCAGCAAATCCGCGACGCGCCCCTCGGACTCGCCGTACCACTTGCTCATGAGGTCCGAGCACTTGATCGAGATCATCTCGACCCCGAGCTCGCTCGCCAGCGCCTTCATCAGCATCGTCTTTCCGCAGCCGGGCGGACCGAACAGGAGGATCCCCTTCGGCGGCTCGAGCTTGAAGCGCGTGGTGACGTCCTTGCGCATCAGCGGGATGATCATCGACTCTTTGATGTCGGCCTTGACATCGTGCAGTCCGCCGACCATCTCGAAGGTGACCTTCGTGAGGCCCCGCATCTCCGCGACCCGCGTGCCGACGCTGGTCGCCCCGAGCCGGGAGGTGAAGAACGCCTCGAACGCGTCGCGGATGATCAGCGAGCCCGCGACGGCCGTGATCATCCCGGGGATGAACCCGAGGAGCAGGACGTCCCAGGGGCTCACGTAGTTGAACGACCAGAGCGCGCCGGCGGTCACGACGACCAGGATCGCCCCGGCGGTCGTCGAGTACTTCCAGAGGACGTCCCAGCTCTGGTGCTCGCGCTCCTTGAGCGCCCAGGTCACGAGCGCGGCGGCCGCGCACCAGGCCCCGATCTCGACCAGCGGGATCGCGATGGAGCCCAGGCCCGCGCCCCCGAGCGTCAGCGTCCCCACGTTGGGGTTGAGCATGGCGCCGTACGCCGACCCGATCGAGTTGATGCTGAAGTAGTTGAGCGGGAGCGTCGGGCTCAGGCTCGCCGCGTGGCCCGCGATCAGGCTCGGCGAGCCCGTCGCCCCGGGGCCGACCAGGTAGCCGAGCACCGGGAGGTTCCCGAGGGTGACGAACAGGCTCACGAGCAGCCCGCCGGCCACGGCGACGGCCAGGCCGACGTAGAGCGAGAAGATCATCGCGAGGAACACCGGCACCGCGAACGACAGTCCCACCGGGGCCAGGAACAGCACCATGAACGCCCCGATGCCGAAGCGGTAGTCGAGCAGGGAGGCGAACAGGACCGGTATCGCCGCGAAGAGGAAGATGAATCCCAGCGCCCCGGACTGGTAGCCGACCTCGGGGGCCACGAGCAGGACCATCAGCAGCAGCGAGAGCTGCGGATACTTCCACGAGACGAACCCGACGGCGCCCGCGAACAGGAGGATGTACGGCCAGGGATAGAACGGCAGGAACGCCAGCCCCAACAGGGCCGTGATCGTCGTGAGGCCGACGGTCAGGTTCTTCGGGTCCTTGGTCTGCTTGAGGAACCAGCGCTCGATGCGGCGTTCGAAGGCGAACGCGGCGCCGATCAGCGCGATCCCGACGAGGGCGATGAAGACGAACAGGTAGTCGTAGAGCGGGGCCGGGTACGGCTGGAGGAACTGCTGTCCGATCGCGACGGCCGCCGGTCCGCCCAATCCCTGGTTGATCGCCGCGTACGTCGCGTCCGCCGCCGCGTCCAGGGTAAGATAGCTCAGCGCGTTGTACGGGCCGCTCGGCAGCTGGGCCTTGACCACCGTGAAGGTCAGGACGACCTGGCTCCCCGAGGAGAGCCACGACGGGTGGCCCTGGATCGTCGCGAACAGGTCGTTCGCGATCGGGGTCTCGATGTTGCGCTGGGCCGTGGGCAGATTGGCGATCGAGGCGAAGACGAGGGTCGTGGTGCCGGTCGATGCGTTGACGACGATGGACCGGAGCGTGTCCTTGATGACGACGGTGTCGCCGGCCGAGTACGATCCTCCGATCGTGACGACATTGAGCGCCTTGTCGTTCAGGATCGACGCGTGGGAGTTCGACAGGAACTGGCTCGCGGTCTGCGCGTTGACGACCACGGGGTAGAACGAGGCCCAGAGCGCTCCGCCGGTCGCGACGAGCACGATCCCGACCAGGAGGAACGTCCAGAGCGTCCGGGACCAGCGCCGCTTCTTCGCCGGTCCCCGGCCCGCCGGAGGGGCCCGGGCGGGCGGGCGCGGCGGCCCCCGGGCCGCGGGGGTCTGCGTCCGCGTCGCCGGCCGGATCGCCGTCCCCGTCGCCGGAGCGACCTTGGCCCCGGTCGCGGAGGGCAGCGGCCGCGCCGGACCGGCCGTGGTGGCCGGTCGGCCCGCGGGCGCCGGCCCGGGCGCCGCGGGGGCGCTCGCCGGGCTTGGACTGTTCGCGTTCGGTGTCGCCTTCGTGCTCGGTGTTCCCATGCCTCTCTCCTACTCGATTACAGCGAAATCCGGCGTTGCTCGGCCTCGGCCTTCGCCCGGCGCTCCTTGAACCAGTTGCGGACGGGGACCATGGCGATCGCGGCCCCGACGATGCCCACTCCGGCCGGGACGGTCAGTCCGACGATCGGTGCGGCGTACGTCGCGCCGACGGGCCGGCTGGTGAGATAGAACAGGACGACGAACGGGTTCTGGTCGGAGACCGTGCCCGACCAGGTCTGGCTCTGGCCGAAGGCCGACACCGTCACGGAGTAGACCCCGAAAGCCACCGGAAGATAGCCGCCACCGGTGACCGGGATCGGCGCGGCGAAGCCGAGCGGCGAGCCGACGCCCGTCTCCGACCAGGTGTCGTTCGAGATCGTGAAGTTCACCCCGGAGACCAGCCGGTCCGCCCCCACGTCGATGACCTCGAAGAAGAACAGCCCGTAGCCCGGCGCCAACGACACCCCGAGCGGGGCCGCCTCGCTGTAGGAGTAGTTGCCCGAGGCGACCGGGTTGCCGTGGATGTCCTTCGCGATGATCGAGAAGGTCACCGCGCCCCCCGGGGGCAGCCCGGGCAGGATGGCGTAGGTGGTGTTGGCGTTGACGAACGCCATCGGCAGCACCCCGTCGGCCTCCCCGTTCGCGTCCGTGTACTGGTAGTGGATCGCCGCCGAGGCGATGGTGATGTTGGGCACCGGCGAATGGATCGACACGTTCAGGGCCGTGCCCGCCGCCAAGACCGGAGCGGGGCCGAGGCCGGCCAGGCTCGGGGTGATGTTGACCCAGAGGTTGGACGCGAGCCCGCCCGACGGATCGGCGAACCCGCCCTGGTCGGACCAGTTGAAGGAGTACGCGAGGCTGTAGACGCGGTCGATGGAGCCCCCTTCCCACGGGAACCAGGCCGTGATGTTGAACGAGACGTGGGTATCGGGATAGGGCCCCACCGGGTTGAGGAGGGTCTGGATCGTGTGGTTCGCCGGACCGAAGGCGTCGGAGAACGTACCCGAGCTCCGCCCGCTGAGGCGGACGGTGGCGATCGCCTGGGGGATGGGCAGGGCGACCCCTCCGCTCGCGTTCACCGAGGTGAGCGTGATCTGGAACTGCTGGTGGTCGTTCGGCGCGTACGACGGGCTGCCCAGGACCGAGGGGGTCGTCGCGATGGCGATGTCCTGGGAGAAGTTGGTGGACGAGAAGGGAGAGGCCACGGAGAACGCCCAGGTCCAGTTGTCGACGCCCCCGGACCAGCGGTACGGCTGGATGTGCGCGGAGTTCGTCGAGTAGATCGTGCTGGGGCTCGCGTTCGTGCTCTGGAGCGAGATGTTGAAGTAGACCTGCGAGCCGGGCCAGAAGTAGCGGTAGACGTTGACGTAGAAGCTCGCGGTGTGGCGCAGCGGGGGATTGACGTACATCGGCAGCTGCACGGGCGACGACGCGCCGAAGCCGGGCACGTCCGGGGCGGGGTTGGTCGGCGTCGGCCACGAGGTCCCCCAGACCGTGACGAACCCCTGCGTGATGGGGACGTTGGTCGACACATTGACCCAGAAGCCGTTCTCGTAGGTCGGGATCGTGTTCGAGCACGGGGCGATCGCGAAGCTCTGACCGGACAGGCCCGGCTGACCGGGCACCGCGACGTTCACGACTGCGTCCGCGAAGAAGTTAGGGTTCCCGTTCCAGTTCGGTGTGCCCCCAGGGGTATCCGGGCAGCCGACCGGGGAGGCGGGGGAAGCCGCGGAGGCGGGGGTCACCGACCGGGAGGTCACACCGGCCGGCACCAGCGGCGACGTCATCGGGGCCGCGCTGCCGGCGACCGTTCCGCGGACCACCGTCGGGGCCGGCAACGCCCCGGTGGCCGGTCCGGAGGCGCCGAGGGGAAGCAGGGCGAGGATCGCGACCAGCGCGACGAGCGCGATCAGGAGCTGGAGCCGAGGCCTCTGCGTCATAGGGTGATCCTCCGCTCCTCGGCCTTGCGCCGCTCACGGATCTGCCGCCACCAGAGGCCGAGCCCGAGCGCGGTGGCGGTCGTGGCGGCGAGCCCGATGAACGCCGCGAGCGGCACGGTACCGCCCGGGACCGGCGGGGAGCTCTGCGGTTGGGGGGGCGTCGAGTTGAGCCAGAACAGGATGGCGTTCCCCTCCTGGACGATCGTGTAGGTCGCGGCCTGGACCAGGGTCTGACGGGTCCCGAGGAGGTCGTGCACCCCCAGAATATTGACCGAGATCGAGGAGGGCGGCACGCCGGACGCGGGCACGAAGTACGGATCCTTGACCGTGACGGTGTACGTCGCGTTCGCCGGGAGGAGGAGCGGAATGAACGGACCGGTCGTCGCGTTGGGGTACGCGATCCCCGAGGTCGTGTTGCCGACGGAGTTGTAGATGTTGCCCGGACCGGTCACCTGGACCGTCGCGCCCTGGACCCAGTGGTGCGAGCCGTTGTCGTAGACCAGAACGTAGAAGAACGTCGAATTGGGCTCGACGACCGGGTAGTAGGTCGTGAGGTCGGGGGTGGTGTAGCCGAACAGGGGGGAGATCTCGAGACGGTTGGAGAAGTCCCAGGCCAGGACCGTGAAGTTGACGAACGTGCCCAGCGGCTGTCCCGGGATCTCGCCATGGAAGACCGTCGAGGAGTTGCGGGCGAGGGGGACGGTGTAGGCGATCGTCTCGTGGAGGAGCGGGTAGGAGACCAGGTAGTCGATCGCGGCCGCATTGATCGCGGTGCCGGGGTTGCGGCTCTCGAGCGTCACGTTCACCGGCGCTCCCGGTGCCAGCTGGACCGTGCCGGCGGCGTTCGCGCCCACGCTCGTCGGAGCGGTGAACACCTCGAGGTCGTCGACGAAGATGCCCGAGAGGAACGTCCCGTTCGCCCCGACGACATACGTCGACCACGGCGTCACGATCTGGTCGTTCGCGACATCGAAGACGGTCAGGCGGTAGGTGACGACGGCCCCGGCGATCTGGGCGTACGTCGCGGGGAGCACGGTCGTAACGCTCGTCGCGCCGAAGCCGTTCTGGACCGAGACGGGCGGGAAGACGATCGTCCCGTTCGCGACGGGGAGGCCGAGGGGGCTCGTCTCCGTGACGTCGACGTAGGCGGAGCTTACCGTCGCGTTCGAGAGGGCGTCCGCCTGGGTCGTGTTGAGCACGAAGGTGACCGAGTCGTTCCAGTTCGGGGCCCGGGGGGTCACGGTCAGGTTGATGTCCTCGAACGTCGCCGAGGCGCCGGCGTACTGCGCCGAGCCGGGGTACGGGGAGAACGGCCAGGCGCCGGAATAGGTGAACTGGAAGTGGGGGCTCTCTCTGTGGACATAGCTGCCCGAGACATTGAACGTCAGCGCGATCCACCAGGTCACGGTCATCCCCGGGAAGAAGTTCGGGACGTTGTTCGAGCTCTTCGCCGAGATCGTGACGCCGTACCAGTAGTAGTAGCCCGAGGAGTTCGACGAGACGATGGTGGGGCCCGCCCACCAGCTGGTCGCCGAATCACTGTGCCAGACGTTGCCCGAGTACATCGAGTAGTACGGGTCGCCGTTCCACAGGACCCCCGTCACATTGAGCGCGAGCGGGGAGTCCACGCCCGAATGGCCGGCATTGACCCAGTCGAGGCGGGTCTGCGACTTGACGATGATCTGGAGGTCGCTGGTCGCGTTCGGCTCGACGGCGGCGACGAAGGAGCCCACCGGGGGGATGATGTCGGTCTCGGTGGAGTTGGCGATCGAGACACAGATGCCGATGTAGATCTTGTAGCACGGAGGGTTGAACGAGGAGTTCGCGGCCGGCACGGGGGCGGACGCCGCGTGCCCCAGGTCCGAGGTCGTCGCGGCCGAGGGCGCCAGCGCGGGGGCGGCCGGGGCGCTCGCCGCGAGCGCCGTCGGGATCGCAAGGATCCCGAGCACCACGAGCGCGGCCGCGGCCGTGAAGCGGGCCGAGGCGACGCGGGTCGACCGACGGTCTTGCGCGGCGGGAGCACTGGACGCTAGGATCACGTTGCCACCCCTCGGGGACTCGGCGCCGGCGGCGCCCGGCGGCGCGCGCGGATCGCGAACGAGCGCACGCGCCACCCGCGAGGGTGGTCTCCTTCACGGCTAAAAACCTCTAGGCAGGCCACAGCGGTCCGACCCGGCCGGCTCCGGTCGCTCCGAGAGGTACCCTGGACGGTCCGCCGTCCGCCGCGCTCGCTCTCGTTCACTCGAACCGACCGATGCCCGTGTCCTTCTTGGAGGCTTCGAGGTCGAACTTGGAGGAGTGCGGACCCGACTTCGCCGCGATCTTCATCGCGACCGGACGGTTCTTCATGCCCACCCGCATGAACCCCGCGCCGAGGAACCCGGCGGCGGTCGCCTGGATCGAGAGGTTCGCGACGCCCACCGAGTTGCCGACGCCGATCTGCTGGACCACCGGCACAGGGGGAGCCGTGGGAATCGCGAACGGCGGCGGGACCGGAGGCGGTGGCGGGGGCACGTTCGGCGGGGGCGACGTCGGCGGGGTCACCTCGACGGCCACCTGGCCCAACGGGAAGGACTGGGTCAGGATGGTGTTGTTCGTGTACGGAACGTACGTCGCGCTCGCGAAGAGCCCGTCGACCGACGTGCTCCCGCCGGCGCGGCACTCGACGGTCGTGCACGCGTCGACCGGGACGGTGGTGTACGGAGGCCCCGTCGCGAGGACGTTGAACGAGGCGGTCCAGGCATCGCCGACGTACATCACGTTCGTGCTCGCGTTCCGGCTCCAGTTCCATCCGAGATAGGTCACCCCGTCATAGTGGATGATCGACGGTTCGGTCTGGCAGGTCCGCAGGCTCACGCCGTCTCGGATGCAGGCGGCCGTCGGCTGCAGGTTGCCGGTGTCGATCGCGATGTTGCCGAACGGGACGAACTGGAAGATCGGCTTGCCCGTACCGGAGGCGACCTGGGTCTGGAGGATCGGGCCGAACCCGATCTGGCGCAGCGCATTGAACAGGGTCGGGTTCGTGGTCACGGGGTTGTTGTACGGCCCGTGCGGAACGTACTGCAGGGTGCCGGCCTGGCCGTTCGGGCAGGCGTACCATGCCGGTCCGTCCCACGTGCCGCCGGTCGCCTGGGCCATGTCGCAGCCCGCGAGGAGGATGTGCTGGACGTCCTGCTGGACGACCGAGCCGCCCGGGCCGCCACCGGTCTGCCCGGTGCCGGTCGGCCAGTCCTTGCTCAGCGGGTCCGTCGCGCTGTCCCAGTAGTCGATCGTGTCGACCGTGCAGACCCCCCCGATCGAATCGGTGCAGGACGGGGCGGTGTGGGCGAGCGCGGCGATCGAGTGCGTCGCGTTGCCGTCCTGGCTCTTGACCCATCCCTCGCAGTTCGGGCTCGTCCCGCTGGAGAACGTGTAGGACGGCTCGCAGGTCGCCTCGAGGTCGCCGAAGTCGTTGCAGTAGTAGGCGTTCTGGTAGCTCACGCAGCCGTGGATCGGATAGTTCGGGTCCCGCGGCGCGGTCGAGCCCATCCAGACGATGACGTGGTGGGTGTTGTTCGACCAGTCGAGGCCGCTTCCAATGATGGTGCCGTACATGGCGGTGATCGAGCTCGAGGTGAGCTGATTGTCGGCCATGTCGGAGTCGCCGTAGTACCAGCCGCCGTTGAGCACCTTGGCCTGGAAGTTCGAGACGACCTCCGCGCCGAAGTACGACGACGGGATGAACTGCGGGATGTCGACGTGGTACTCGGCCCCATCCCCGTCATCCCAGTTGTTGACGTTCGCGAAGTAGTCGACCATCGCGAAGGAGACCTGCGAGTGGGGGTTCGCGGCGGAGATCGCGTTCGCGATCTGCTGGGCGTTCGCGACGAAGAACGGCACTCCGTTCGACTCCTCGCAGAGGACCCCGCCGGCCTGGGCGCACGAGCTCAGGCCGGGCTCGCCGGCCGTCGGGTCGAAGACCCCGTCGGTGCTCGTCGTCTCGACCACGAAGGCGACCTGGACCGCCGGCCAGGCGAGCACGGCGCCCGATCCGGCGCTCGCCGTGAGCGTCACCCGGGCCGTTCCGGAGGCCGCCGCGCAGGTGTTGAGACCGAAGGCGCAGATCGTGTGGGGGGTGGCCTGGATCCCGAGCGTGAGGGCCGGGGCGGGCGCGCTGGCGACATGGGCCGGCGCGTTCACGGGGACGAGCTCGGCGTAGACCGGGTGCGAGACCCCCGGGATCAGGGCCGCCGGGGCGATCGCCATGGAGATCGCCGTCACCGAAAGGATCCCTCCGATCACGACGAGGAGCCCCAATCGGGCCACTCGGGACCGCAGGGGCCGCGGGTCCAGTTCGTCATCGCTGCTCGGCGTTCGTCGCTCCCCCCCGCTCATCTCTTCCCTCCACCGGCCGCCGTCGGGGCGGCCGATTCCGGTCGGGCGTCACGGCCCTTACGGAACCTCCAGACGACGAGCACCGCCACGGCCGCGATCGCGACCAGGACGAGGCCCAGGAGCGCGAGGACGACGGAGGCCCCGGACGGGGCCGTCGACGGCCCCGGGACCGATGCCACCGGCGTCATGAGCAGGCTGACGGGACCCGACCCGGGAGCGCTCTGGAACGCCACCGTGCGGGCCTCGTAGCCGGAATACGTCGCCGTCGCGGAATAGTTCCCGACCGGCAGGGAGATCGAGAAGCCGCCGGCGGGGTTCGAGGTCAGCGTCAGCGCGACCGGGATGCCGCCCGAGGAGGTGCCCGAGACGCGGACCTGGGCTCCGGAGAGCGGCGCGCCCGAGACGGCGTCCACCACGCTTCCGTAGACGATCTGGGTCGGCGGAGCCAGCGCGAGGTTGTGCACCTGCGGCGCCCCGTTCACGACCAGGCTGAACGAGAACGAGGGATACGCGACGGGCCCGCCTCCGAGGTAGGTCGCCGTGAGGGAGTACGAGCCGTTCGCCAGCGCGAAGGAGAAGGTCCCGTCGGACGCCGACGTCGCCAGGATCGAGCCCTGGTCTTGGATCTCCACGTCCGCGATCGGCGCGTTCGTCAGCGCGTCGCGGGCGATCCCCGAGACGAGGAAGGTCGACGGCGACAGCGCCACCAGCAATCCGGAGATCGGCGAGTGGACCTTCAGCGGCACGGTCGAGGCGACGAACCCCGGGGCCGCGACCGACAGGTTGTAGGTGCCGTACAGGACCGAGAAGGCGAACGTTCCGTCCGACGCGCTCAGGGTAGAGAACGCGGGGGTTGTGTTCGCCATGGCGGCGACGGTCGCCCCGGCGATGGGCTGGCTCGGGTCGGAGGAGTTCACGACGATCCCCGAGACCGAGTAGAAGAGATCGGTACCGAGGGGCGTCAGGAGGATCGCGGGAACGGTCGAGTTGATCCCGCTCCCGAGCGTGGTGCTCGCGTAGGAGTCCGAGAAGCCGAGCGCCTCGACCGTGATGGTGTACGGGCCCGGCGGGCCTCCGAAGGTGTACTGGCCGCCGGTCCCCGTGAACACCGGGTTCGTGCAGGCCCCGCCGGACCAGCGCGGGCAACCGTAGACGGTCGCGTTGAACACCGGCTGGAACGTGGCGGCCGAGAGGATCGTCCCGGTCACCTGCCCGAAGGCCTGCAGGAAGATCGTGCCCACGGGAAGATGCTCCCCCGGCGAGAGCGAGATGGGGAGGTAGCTCGTGTTGAACCGCGCGTCGGTCGCGTTGAGGACGTATCGGCCGGCCGGTGCGGAGAGGATGAACAGGCCGTTCTGGGAGGTGCCGACGGTGAACGCGCACGGCCCGACGGGATTGCCGAGCGGCGAGCAGACGGAGACGAGCGCGCCCGGTAGCGCCAGTCCGCTCGGCAAGCCCCGGACGGAGCCGAAGACGTAGGCGAACTCATTGAGGGTGATCGTCGGCACCCACGTCCAACAGTCGGAGCAGGCCTGGGCGATGACACTGGAGTTGCTCACGAAACCGGCCTCCGAGACCGTGAGCTGGATCGGCCCCGGCACCGCGGCCACCCAGTACAGCCCCGAGGCGTTGGTCTCGGTGCTGTAACAGTTGATCTGCAGCGTGGAGCCGTAGGGACACGCCTGGACGTTCGCTCCCCCCAAGGGGAGGTTCCCCGGGAACGACGTCACGAGACCGGCCAGGATGCCGACCCCCGTCATGTTGACCGTGGTGTACGAGGCGAGACCGCCCGACTTTATCGAGATGGTGCTCGAGTTCTTGAGGAACGAGTCGTGCTGGAAGACCAGGGTGTCGGCCGGGCCGATCGGCGCGTCGGAGAGGAACTGGCCGGACCAGCTCGTCGGCTGGGATCCTCCCGCCGCCAGGCTCGGGTCGGTGCTCGACACGGTCACCGACACGAACGGGATCGCTTGACCCGTGACCTTGTCGATGACCGTCGGTAGGTCGGGGACGTAGGTCGTGTTGAGCTCGGCGCTGCGGACCCAGCCCCAGGCACCGACCTCGAGCGTACCGGGGCCCGGCGACAACGGCGAGGCGTTGGCATCGGTCGTCCGGCTCTCGTTGACCCAGACCCACGTGGTCGTCGAGTTGAAGTCGTTCTGCCCCCCGGCCGTGACCGTCACGTTGCGGGCGGGCACGGAGCTGACGTTGACGAAGCCCACCTGGTTCGTCACCTCGGCGGAGAGGGTCGATGCGTTGCCGAACCCGGCGGCGCCCTCGGCGGTGACGGCGGTGAACGGCACCGGAGCGAGCGTCCCCTCGGTGCGCAGGTACAGCTCGATCCAGCCGTAGTGCGTGAGGTTGAGCGGCGGCATCGTCAGGACGGTCGGCGGGTCGGAGGAGTTGAGCGGCGCGTGCAGGGACGTGGCGTTGGTGACGAAGGAACCCTGCTCGACCGCCGAGACGTTGGTCTGGTTCGGGCCCGGCGGGAGGAAGAACATGTACTGTCCGCCGCCGTTCGTAAGGGTCGCCGCGTTCGCATGGTTCGGCCCGAGGGTCGAGACGGAGACCCCCACCCATCGCGCGGGGAGGTAGGGCGCCGTCTGCGTGACCGGGTTCAGGGTCGAGGCGTCGTAGACGGTCCCGGCGACCATGACGTAGATCGTCAGGGTCAGGTTGTTGAGCAGGGTGGTCGTGT
>JAKAOB010000147.1 GCA_021812305.1 Thermoplasmata archaeon | reverse complement strand
GCTACGCTGGATCGCCGGGATCATCCCGTGGGGCGGGGTCGCCGCTCAATAGGCCCGGCGGAGCAGGCCCGACATTAATGTCCCAAGGCCCGCCCCCGGGGCAACTCTGATAAGAGCGAGCGCCTCGTGCCCCGCCGCACGGGCGCGTAGTCTAGTGGCTATGACGTCACCCTGACATGGTGAAGGTCGCCAGTTCGAATCTGGCCGCGCCCATGCCCGGCGCTCGACGGTCTCCCCGGGCACCGGACGATCGGTGGGCGGCGCCCCCGCCGCTGGAACACGGTACCCTCTCCCGATCACCTTCCCGGGCGCAGGAAGCTCGTACCGGCTAGGGTCCGACCGGTCGGAAGGGCGCGCGGGGCTCGACGCCCTGTTTCAGCATCTCTTTCGACAGCTTATCCGCGGACTCCGCCTGTGCTCGAGCGATGACCGAGTCCCGGCTCCGCGGCGCCGCGCTACGCTGGACCTGCCACCGAACCGAGCGCCCCCGGAGCGATCCGTGGTGGCACGCGGGCGCGGGGGGGCCGCCTCCATGACGAACTTCGTCCTGGTGCCGGGCGCCTGGCTGGGGGCGTGGGCATGGAAGGAGGTCGGTCCGCGGCTCGAGCGGGCCGGCCATGCCGCGTTTCCCGTGACCCTCACCGGGATGGGGGAGCGGGCGCACCTCCTCACGAAGGACGTGGGGATGGAGACCGCGATCCAGGACGTCCTCGGCGTGATCCGGTACAACGAGCTCGACGACCTCGTGCTCGTGGGCCACAGCTTCGCCGGAAAGGTCGCCGCCGCCGTGGCCGACCGGGCGCACGAACGGGTGCGGAAGGTCCTCTACCTCGACGCGTTCCGACCCGAGCGCGTGCGCGAGGCGCAGGCCGGCTTCGACCCGTCCCGCGAGTTCGGCCCGCTCCCGCCGGGAAGCCTGGGACTCCCGCTCACCGAGGAGATCGTCGGGCGGATCGGGCCCGACGTGAAGGGCGATCCGCTCCGTCGGATGATGGCCCTGGCGACACCCTGGCCCGTGAAGCTCGCGGCCGACCCGATCACGCTCAGCGCCGATTACGACCGGCTGACGGAGGCGTACGTGTTCTGCAGCCTCAGCGGGGACCCCGTCGACGAGATCATCGCGGGGAAGTGGGGCCCGCTCGTCGGGCCGCACAAGGTCATCGAGACGGGGCACTGGCCGATGATCACGAAGCCGGAAGAGCTGGCGCGCGACCTGATCGAGCTCGCGCGGTAGCCGGCTTCGGGCGGCGGGCCGAAACCGTCGACCGCCCCCGGGCCCTCCCGGGCCGGCCCGCGGCCCGGCCCTCACGGTTTCGGGCGGAGGAGCTCGTGGAGCCGGAGCACCGTGTTCCAGTTGCGTGCCGTGCTCCGGGTGCCGAGGGTCCGCTCGATGAGGGCCAGGGTCAGGCGGGACCGGCCGATCCCGTCGGGGTAGACGATGTAGGCGTGTCGACCGTCCTCGGAGATCCGCTCTCGTCCCGTCACGCGCTCCCGGAGCGACGCCCATGCGGCAGGGGACGGCCGGCTCCTCAGCACGTTCAGCGTAAGGTGCGCCGGATCCGCTCGCGCTTCCGCGGGGAACGGATTGTCCCGCACGACCTCCGCCCACTCGGCGCCGGTCCGAACGAAGCACTCGGTCGACGGGCCGCCGGCGCGCCGGAGGGCGGCCAGAAGCTCCCGCTCGATCCGTTCGACGGGGAGAGAAGGGCCCCGGAGCACCAGAGTGCCGGACGCCCCGACGGTCGAGACCTCCCGGAACCCGGTGGCGCGCCCCGCGCCCCGGAGCTTCGCCGCCGAGACCCGGGTCCCCTCGCCCAGGTTGACGGCCCGGAGCAGCGCGACGTAGCCGGACATCTCGGGGCCGGATCCGGCCCGCCTACAAAGGGTCCGCGCGCACGGGACCCTTCGCGCCGTTCGTCAACCGGGTTCACCTCAGCGCTTATCCCTCGGGCGGCCCTCGCGAGGAGCGGAGACGGTGAGACCATGACACCGGCACGAACGGCTCGTCCGACCGCGCGCCGAGAGCCCCCGCCGCCGCGACGCGAGGGTCTGGGATTCTACGCCTACACCGTGCGCGACGTGATGACGCGGAAGGTCGTCGCCGTCGCCCCGGACGCCTCGCTGGCGACCGCGGCCGGCCTCATGAGCCGCTACCGGGTCTCGGGACTTCCGGTCGTCGGGCCGAGCCGACGGGTCCTCGGCGTGATCAGCCAGAAGGACATCATCCGCGTGCTCCACGACGGGACCGGGCTGCGCCTCCCCGGCAGCGTGTTCGACCTCATCCTGTCGAGCGGGCGGGACGCCCCCGCCGGGATCGCCGGGGAGGGACGACGCCTTCTCGAACGCCTCCGGGTCCGTTCCGCGATGCGGCGGCCGGCGATCACCGTGTCGCCGGACGCTTCCCTGGACGAGGCCGTGCGCGCCCTCATCGCGGGACGCATCAACCGCCTCCCGGTCGTCGAGGGGGGGTACGTGGTCGGGATCGTCACCCGCCACGACCTCCTGACGGGGCTCACCCCGGAGGAACCGGTCGACACGTAGGCACGGGACCGCGATCGGCCTGCCTACCAGGTGCGGTGGCGTCGCTCGTGCCGGGGCGGCGGCGGCCCGCGCGAGGGCGGACGGCCCCCGGATCGCGGCGGGCCCCCGCGGCCGCGCGGCC
>JAKAOB010000056.1 GCA_021812305.1 Thermoplasmata archaeon | reverse complement strand
CGATCTCACGATGTACCCCCCGCCCCGTCGCAGTCCGAGCCCCCGCGCGCACCGCAGCTGCGTCGACGCGATCAGGGTGCCGATGCCCTGGCCCCGACGGCCCTCGCTGACGAGGTAGCCGAACTTCGCCCAGGGGTCCTCCCCGACGGGCACCTCGAAGCGGATCGTGCCGTAGCCGATCGGCCGGTCGTCCTCGGACGATGTGGCCACGAAGACATAGGCGGCGCGCCGGGGAAGGTGCCGCAGCCAGAACCGCACCCTCGGCGTCGTGGCGACCATCCAGAGGAAGATGGGGACGAGGCGGAGCCGGTCGAACGGGAACGGGTGGTAGAAGCCGCGGGCCGCGGCCGATTGGCCGCGGTAGAGGCGCACGAGGCTTGGGACGTCCCCGAGCCGCGCCTGCCGCAGCCGGACCATCGGCGGCGGTGCGGCGCCGCCGCCCGCGGCCGCCTCGGTCATCGCGTCCCCCCGCCGGCGAGGCCGTGGAACAGGGCGAGGTAGTCGCGGGCGGTGTCGTCCCACGTCCGCACGGGGGGCGTCCCCGTCGGCCGGGGCGCCGCGAGCAGGCGGCGCAGTGCGTGGGCCAGCGCCGCCGCGTCGCGCGGCGGCACGAGGAGGCCCCGCTCGCCGTCGTTCGGGATCGTCTCCTCGGTCCCCGGCAAGGTCGTTCCGACCACCGGGGTCCCGCAGGCCATCGCCTCCATCAGGGTGATCGGCGTCGATTCCAGCAGGCTCACGGACGGCGAGGCGACCACGCCCGCCTCCCGGTAGAGACGGCCGAGGGCGTCGTCGGGGACGAATCCGAGGAAGTGCACAGAGGCCCCGAGCCCGAGCGCCGCGGCCCGCGCGGTCAGCTCCGCGAGCAACGGGCCCTTCCCCGCGACGAACAGCTCGACGTTGTCCCCGGCGCGCCGCAGCTCGGCGATCGCGTCGAGCAGGTAGGGGACGCCCTTGTAGCCGACCAGCCGTCCGATGAACACGACCTTCTTCGCGGCCGGGTCGGACGGGGTGAGCAGGGGAGGGGACCCCGGGGGTACGACGAGGCGCTCGGGATCGATCCCCTGGTAGATGACCCGGACCTTCGGAAGGACCCGGGAGAGGACCGGGGAGGCCTTCCCATAGCCGAGGCTGTTGGAGACGACGGCGTCGCACCGGGCCAGCGCGGGGCGGGCCGAGAGGCCGCGGTACGCCCGCGTGACGAGGCGGGCCCCGAGGCCGTCCCCGAACTCGGCGTCCATGTGGTAGGTGAGAACGACCGGGACCCCGGCCCGCCGCGCCCAGCGGGTGACCCGGCGCTCCACGAACGGGAACGGCATATGCAGCTGGACGACCCACGCGGAGTCCACGGCCGCCTTCAGCGCACGTCGGGCGGCGGCGCCGGTGACGAGGGGCCGCTCGAAGATCTCCCGCGCGCCGATCGAGATCACGTCGGCGGACCCGACGCTCAACGGATCCTTCCCCTCGGAACGGACGACGGTCGTCACGACCCGGACGGGCTCGCTCGCGGAGTAGCGCTGGACGAGCCGGTAGGCGTACTCCTCCGTGCCGCCGCGGTAGGCGGGCGGCATCGGGGCGATGACGACGATCGGTCCGCGGCGGGACCCGGGCGGGCGCGCGGCCATGCCGGCTCACCCACCCGCCGGGAGCGCAGCGCTCACGGGGGGCGCGATGGTGCGGCGCTCCAGGAACCGCCGCAGCCGGGGGAGCGGCAGGTGCAACCAGCGCTCGACGGCCCCGATGATGACGAGGTCGCCGGGGTCGATCGTCCGGGTCACGACGATCGAGCCGAGGAAGACCCCGACGGCCAGGAGGAACAGCAGCGGGAGGAAGATCGGGTGGGGCCGCGGGATCACCAGGACGAAGATCGGGATCAGGATCGCGAGCGAGAGCGCGAGCGGCTTGAGGTAGTGGCTGCGGAACGGGGTCACCTGGTACGCCGTGGAGAGCCGGATCAGGCAGAGACCCGGGTAGAGGACCCGCGCCACGGACCAGGCGACGGCCGCCCCCATGAGACCGTAGAGCGGGATGATCGTGAACGAGAGGCCGATGTTGACGACGCTCGAGGCGAGCGTGAACCCCATGATGAGACGGGACTCGCCCATCCCTCCGAGCGCCGGCGGCGCCGGACCGAGCAGCACGGCGACGAAGCTCGAGAGCGCGAGCACCTGGAGCGCGGGCGCGGCCACCACATAGGCCGCCCCGAAGGTGAAGCGGAGCGATTCGCCGGCATCGAAGAAGAAGACGAAGAACATCGGGAGGGCGATCGCCAGCAGCCAGCGGGAGCTCGTCACGTAGCTGCGGCGCAGCGTCCCGAAGTCGCGCTGGCGCCGAAGCCGTGCCGAGACCGGGAGGAAGATGTAGGTGATCGTCCCGGCGCTGACGAGGAAGAGCCGTGCGAGGGTCATCGCCGTCGAGTACTGGGCCACGGCCGTGGACGGCTTGAACAGCCCGAGGATGATCGTGTCGCCGTAGCTCGTGACGTAGGCGAGCGCCGCGACCCCGAACAGGGTGATCGCGAGCTCGAAGAACGGCACCCGGGCCGACGCGTCCCCCTCGAACGCGCGGGTGGCGGCGCTGGTGAGCGCCGGCTTGAGCCGCAGGGCGGTGTAGAGGCCGAGGGCGCCGAGCGAGGCGACCCAGGAGAGGACGTAGCCGAGGAGGGCGCCTTCGAAGCCCCAGTGGAAGAACAGGAACAGGGAGGTGAAGACGAGGAACAGCGCCGGGTTGAGGATCTGGTTGAAGATCGCGTTCGGCCCGACCCGCTCGAGCCCCTGGAAGAACCCCGCCAGGACCTGGCTGACCATCGTGGCCGCCACGGTGACGCTGAACAGCGCGAGGATCGGCCCCAGCTCGGGTTTGTGGAACACCCCGGCGATCTGCGTGGAGAAGAGGAAGACGAGGATCGCCGCGGCGACGGCCGCGGAGAAGGTGACGGTCGAGGCGGTCCGGACGACCTTCCATCGGTCCGCCATCGTCGTCTCGAAGGCCAGCGACCGGGCGACCGCCGTCGGAACCCCGAACGAGGAGAGCAGCGCGAGGAAGCTCGTGAGGGCCAGCCCGAGGGAGAAGTCGCCCCACTGCTGGACGGTGATCGCATGGATGACGAGCACCCGGGTGAGGAACTGGAAGACGAGGAGGCAGAGCGTGGCGACGAGCATGATCGAGGCGGAACGCCCGACCGAGCGGATCGTGCGTCCGAGCGCTTCGTTGGACGCCGCGGGCACCGGTGCGGTCGGCTCGGACGAGTCCATGGGCCCCGGTGCGCTCAGTGGAGGCGCGGACCTACATGAGCCGGCAGGTCATCGCCGTCCTCGACGGGGCCCCCGTTCCGGGCCTCCGACGGCGCGGGGCCGACGGGCCGTATCCGGTCGTCGGGGAGGGCCGTGCTGCCGGACCAGACGGTCGTCGCGGTCCCGGCGGAGTTGGCCCGAATGAACGCGAGCTCCTTGCCGTTCCGGGAGGAAAGGACGTTGGCGACCAGGATCTGGACCGAACGCAGCGGCGCCGGTCGCACCGAATCGAGCTCCAGACGGTACCCGCCCGAGATCCGTGCCGATGGTCCCGCCGAGGGGATCTGCGGGATCGTGGCCCATTCGGCCGGAGACCCCGCCCGACCGAAATTGACGACCCGGGCGGTCCGGGGAAGTCGGACCACGGCGGACGGAACGGTGGGGCCGGGGGCCGCGAGCGGAGGAAGGACCGCGACGGTGAGGCCCGGGGTCCCCGGAGGGACCTGCTGGATGGAGGCCTTGCCCTCCCGAACCTGCAGGACCACGTTGGCCCCCGGCCGGATGAGACGGAACCGGCGGACGAGCGTCTCGGCGTCGCCCCGACGCGAGCCGTCGGCCACGACCAGTAGGTCGTGGGTGTCGTCCATTAAGAACAGCGACAGAAGGCTCCGCACGACCGACCCGGTCGTCCGGGGCAGCTTGCTCACGCCCGGGCGGCGCCCGAAGCGCAGCACCGTGAGCAGGATCCGGGCCCCGTCGCGGGCGGCCCGCAGCTTCGCCACACCGATGCGCTCGCGGTAGGGGATCGGGATCTGGGTGATCTGCATGCCGGCGCGGAAGGCCTTCGCGAACAGCTCGGCCTCGATCTCGAACCCGTTCGTCTCGAGCTCCAGGCGGTGGGCCATCTCGACGTGGACCCCCCAGAAGCCGCTGCAGACGTCCAGGAACGGTAGGCCCGCGAACTGGTTCGCGGCGTAGTTGAGCGCGCTGTTGCCGACGCGGTGGACGAAGTCGCGCGCCGCGCTGGTCGGTTTGAACACCGGCTGGCGGACCCCGACGACGAGGTCGCTCCCCGATTCGAGGAGGCTCATCAGGGCCGGCAGGAGGTTGGCGGGGTAGGTGCAGTCCGCGTCCATGACGACGGCGAATCGTACCCCCCGGGTCCGCAGCCAGGCGAGAGCCTCACGGAGCGCCGCACCCTTTCCTCGAGAGTGCTGGTGGAACACCGGGACCCCGGCGCGGTGCGCCACGTCCACGGTCCCGTCGGTGGACCCGCCGTCGACGACGAGGATACGGTAGGACCACTCCTCCGTGCGCATCGCGGTCTTCGGGATCTCCTTCAGGGTGCACGCCAGACCCTCGCGCTCGTTCAGGGTGGGAAGCAGGATCGCGAACTCCACTCCTTCGAAGAGCTCGGAGTCCTCGGGCGTCACGTGAGCGTCGGCTGCGGAAGGGGACGATTGGGTCGACATTCTTGCTGCGAAGACCGCCCCACCGGCGGTCCGTGGAGCGAGGCAAGTTCCGGCGTATATATCCCGACCCCATTCTGTCTCATTCCTCCCCGCGGGGGGCCACAGCGGCCGCCGGCGCGGCGGACCCCGGCGGATAGGAGCTTCGGCCTTCGCACCGGGGAAAGGGCTCATAACCGCGGGCCGCGCTGCCACCGCATCTTGACCGAACGCGCGGCCGCCCGGTCCTACGGAAAGGGATGGGCCCTCTTCCTCGGCGCCGTCCTGGTTCTCGCCCCCTTGCTTCTCCTGGGAGCCGTCCTCCTACCCCGAGGTACGGGTCCCTCGGCCGCGCCCCCCGGGTGCGGATCGGCCGAGGGCTGCGAAGGCTTCGCCCCGGCGGCCTCGGCCCTCCCGGTCCCCGCGGCCACTCTCACCGTCTCCGTGACCGCGGTCCCGCTCGCAGGGCCCCCGGTGCTCCAGGTGACCCTCACGGCGCACGCGCGGGGAGGCAGCGTCGCGGGGCCGTACAACTTCACCTGGTCGTTCGGGGACGGCTCGCCGCCGACCACTTCCTCGGTCGCCGCCACGCCTCCGGAGACGAACGACACGGTCTCCCACGGCTACGGCCATCTCGGGAACTACACCGTACTCGTCACGGTGAACGACAGCGGGGCCGTCGCTTCGTCGTCGGTCGTCATCCGGGTCACCTCCCAGCTCCTCGTGACCGTGGTCGCGATCCCGGCGGTGATCACCCTCGGGGAGGCGGCCCTCCTGACCGCCAATGCCTCCGGAGGAGCCAGCCCGTACACCTACTCCTGGACCGGGGTCCCGCCCGGCTGCCTCGTCCGGGGAGCCTCGCTCACCTGCAGCCCCCAGCTGCCCGGAAACTACTCGATCACCGCTCAGGTGGTGGACAGCATCGGGGAGACGGCGACCTGGACGTTCCACCTTCTCGTCAATCCCCCGATCACGGTCACGGCGCGGGCGCTGGCCCACTACGTGTGCAATGCCGGGGCGGGCACGGCCACCTTCAACTTGAGCGGCGGGGCCCAGGGGGGCACCCCCCCATACGTCTTCTACTGGGACCCCGGGGACGGCACCCCCCGCGTGACGGGCCAGCTCGTCTCTCACACCTATCCCTTGGGCGGCAATTACAACGCCACGCTGACCGTCTACGACTCGACCGGGGCCAACGCGAGCGGGGTGGCCCGGCTGACGACTAGCCTTCCGGGCTGCAGCGCGACCACCACGGTGCCGTTCTTCGGCCCGCCCCAGTACCTTGTCCTCGGGATCAGTGCCGTCGTGGTGGTGGTCCTCGCCTTGCTCTACTGGGACTGGCGCCGACGACCCTCCTCCCCCGCCACCTCGCCGCCCCCCGAAGCCGCTCCGGAAGCGGCGCCGCCGCCCCCGGCCGTGGCCGCGGCCCCTGTCCCGCCGCCGGGGGCCTCGCTGGACACCGCGCCGAGGCCGCCGGTGGGGCCCGAACCCGCTGCACCGCCCCCCGCGGACCCAGCGAACCCCGCGGCGGGTGACGCACCTCCGGGGCCGGCGCCCCCGTGACCGTGTCTCGCTCCGCCGGGCCGGGAACGACACGACCGTAACGGCCTTAAACCCGTCCCGATGCGTCGGCCCTGAAGAGGCACCCGATGTCCCATCACGGCTTCTGCATCTGGCTGACCGGTCTGCCGAGCGCGGGGAAGACGACGATCGCCAAGGCCCTCGTGCCGAAGCTCAAGGCCCGCGGCTGGAACGTGGAGCTGCTGGACGGGGACGAGGTGCGCAAGGGCCTGAGCGCCGACCTGGGCTTCGACCGGAAGGCCCGGGAGGTCCACGCCGCCCGCGTGACGTACGTCGCGAAGGTCCTCGCCCGCAACGGGGTCATCCCCATCGTCGCGTTGATCTCCCCCTACGCGAGCTCCCGGGCCAAGGCCCGGGCGGAGATCGGCTCGTTCGTCGAGGTCCACGTCACGACGCCCATCGAGGTCTGCGAGGAACGGGACGTCAAGGGGCTCTACAAGAAGGCCCGCGCCGGCGAGATCCACGAGATGACGGGGGTCGACGACCCCTACGAGGCCCCGGAGCGGCCGGACCTCACCATCGACACGATCCACTTCACGCCGGACCAGTCGGCCACCTCGATCCTCGACCACCTGGAACGGACGGGGTGGATCGCGGCCGCGGCGACGGTCCCCGCGCCGACGGCCCGCTGAGCCCGCTCGGCGCACGCCGACCCGCCGTCCGGCGGGTCACTGCGCGTCGATGAGGAGCACGCCCTGGGGCTGCACGAGCCACTGGGCGGGCAGGGTCCCCGGGGCGAACTGCTCCACCGTCGGGAACGGCGTGGACGGGTCCCAGTACCAGACGGTCGTGTTGCCGGTATCGGGGAACGTCGACGCGTTGAGGACGATCGAGACATCGCTGAAGGGGTTCGCGTCGGCCACGAACAGCGACGTCCGGGAGCCGTTGGTCGTCTCGACCCCGACGACCTGGGCCGGTGCGTTCGTGATCGAGACGTTGTGCACGCTGCCGAGCGTCAGGTTCTCGAAGAAGGTCGAGTAGAGGTAGTAGGCGGGGTTCGGGGTGGTCCCGGCGATGAGCGTCGGCCACAGGGTGAAGTAGGTCACCATCGGCACCTGGTCCCGCAGCGACAGGGCGAGCCCCGCCCCGATGTAGGGGACCTCGGCGTACCCGCCCACGTAGGTCGAGAAGGTGCCACCGATCGCGCTGTTGTACTCGCCGACCCACAGGGGGATGCGGCAGCGGCAGGCCGTGTCGATCGCCGACTGGGCGGCCGCGTAGCCGTTCGGGAAGAGGCTCGGGTTGGAGAGCGTCGCGAAGAAGTCCGACAGGCTGCCGGAGGTCGTGCCGTAGCCGCCGGGGTAAGGGTGGTAGGCGACGGCGGAGATGTTCGGCCCGTCGATCTCGGCGACGGGGGCGATCCACGTCGTCGCCTCCCAGAGCGTCCCACCGGCCGACTGGATCCCGATGAAGCGGGCGGTCGGGTCGTAGGCCCGCATCGCATGGATGTAGGTCTGGACCTCCCGGGCGTACTCGAGCGGGGTCACCGTCGAGTTGTCGGTGGTCCGCCAGCTGGTCCACGGCTTGCCCCAGTGGACCCAGTTCTGGGGCTCGTTGCCGATCGACCAGTAGTCCGGGTGGAAGCCGAGCGTCCCCTCGACGTACCGCATGGTCGCGACGGCGACGCTGGGGCTGTCGATCTCCCCGGGGACGCTGATCATCGCATGCCCGTGGACCTTCTGGACGAACGAGATGAACGCGGAGATGTTGTCGGTACCGACCGGGGACCCCTGGCCGGCATCGTTGTAGACGATCCCGGAGGTGACGTTCGTGTACTCGCCCTCCGGTCCCCAGCGGAAGTACGTGAACGGGGTGTTCCGGATGAGCCCGACGGTCGTCGGCGACTCGAGGTAGATCGACTGGGCGCTCAGCGAGAAGAACATGGGGGTCAGGTTCCCGAGCGCGGGCGCCACGCGGATCGTCGAGTTGAGCGGGCCGGAGCCGTTCCCCGAGGAGTTCCCCGACGAATTGCCCGAGCCGCCGGAGGAGTTGCCCGAGGAGTTGCCCCCGGACCCGCCGGTGCCGGTCCCGTTGCCCCCCGTCCCCCCGCTGGTGTTGCCGGTCGCGTTGGACGTCCCGTTCGACCCGCCCCCGCCGCCGGAGGGAGGGGTCTCGGCATGATGCGGCAGGCCCGGCGCGGCCGTTCCCGCGGTCGGACCGGCCGGGCCGACCGGGGGGGCGAACTCCGTGACCAGCACCGCGGCGCTGCACAGGAGCAGGACGATCGCTCCGACAGCCAGCTCGTCCGCGATGCGCTCCGAGAAGGGGCGACGCATCAGCGACGCATATCGATGCGCGTGGGTGCGTATTATACCTATGGGGCGAGCGGCACGGCGGGCCGCCGCGCTCTCATCGTCGGGCCGTCCGCGACGCGAGGAACCTAATAGACCCACGCTCCTGCCGCCCCCTCGAACCGGAGCTGCGCGCATGGCCCCTCCCGTCTCGGACATCGAGATCCTGGGCTTCGACCACGTCGACCTGCGCGTCCGCGACCGTGCCAAGGCCCGCCGCTTCTTCGTCGAACAGCTCGGCCTGGATGTCATCGGAGAGGGCGACGACCACACCTTCCTCCTGTTCGGGGACCAGGTCCTCGGCCTGCGCGATGCCCCCGAGGGCGCCCGGGTCGGCGGGGTCGATCACCTCGCGCTCCGCGTCGGGGCCTGGACGGGCCTGCGCAACCGGGTCCGCCGTGCGCGGATCGAGGTGACGGGGGAGAAGGAGCGGGACGACTCGCGCTCCCTCTATCTCAAGGGGCCCGAGGGGCTGCGAGTGGAGCTCGTCTGGCGTCCCGACCCGCACGTGCACCCGGTCCACCCAGCTCCCGTGCCGGCCCCGGCGGCCGTCCCTTCCCGCCGGCGCCCGGGGTCGACGGGAGCGCCCCGACGGACTACGAGGTCGCGGCCCGCCGCGTAGCCCGGGCGACGGCCCGGGGCGCCGGCGCGACCGGGGTGAGCCACGCGGCGTACTTCGGCTCCTCCCCGTGGACGGTCCGGTAGAAGACCTCCATGATGTCGCGGGTCACCGGCCCGGGCTTCCCGTCGCCGTAGACGTAGTGGCTGACCTCGCGGATCGGGGCGACCTCGGCGTACGTTCCGGAGAAGAACGCCTCGTCCGCCGACAGCAGCTCGTTCACGGAGAGCAGCTTCTCGACGACCGGGTACCCGAGGTCCTTCGCGATCGTAAGGACCGAAGCGCGGGTGACGCCCATCAGGATGTCCGACTCCGACCCCGGGGTGTAGACGGTCCCGTGGCGGACGAGGAAGATGTTCTCCCCCGTCCCCTCCGCGACGTAGCCGTTCTGGTCGAGGAGGATCGCCTCCTCGTACCCGTCCTCGGCCGCATCGATCCCGGCGAGGTAACTGTTCAGGTAGTTGCCGTCGGCCTTCGCGAAGGAAGGGATCGCGTCCGAGTGCGGCTTGCGGAACGGCGAGATCTTGGCGCGGACCCCGGTCTCGGACTGCTCCCCGAGGTACTTCTTCGCGGGGATCGCCGCCACGGCGAGGGAGACCCGGCCCTTCTGGTTCTTCACGCCGAGGGCCGGCTCGCCGCGGTAGATGATCGGTCGGATGTAGGACGGGGTGATGTCGTTCGCCCGCTGGGTGTCGATGATCGCCTGCGCGACCTCCTCGGGCGTGTAGGGCAGCGGCATCCGGTAAAAGCGCGCGGAGGCGACCAGACGGGCGACGTGCTCGCTCAGCCGGAAGATCGCCGGCCCCTGCGGCGTCGGGTAGGCCCGGATCCCCTCGAACACCCCCACCCCGTAGTGCAGGGTGTGGCCGAGGACGTGGACCTTCGCCTCCGCGGACTCGACGAGCTTCCCGTCCATCCAGATCTTCTTTGTCTCCGCTGCCATCATGTTGCGGAACCTCGCTCCTCGGCCCGTCGGCCGCCGGTGTCCACCGATGGGGTCCGCAGGATAATAGCGGTTTCCGGTCGTGGACGAGCGTCCACACGGGGCGTTCGCACCCGGGCCGGATTGGTCGGCTGACCAGCCTTCGCCCGACCGGGGGCGCGGACCGCTCCCCCGACGACGCTCCGCGGTCTCGGATCTCGATCGCTTCGCGGCATCGTGGGATTTTTGGGGTCGACGGAGTATCCCGTACGGGACGGTCAGCGTGGGCGCGGGGAGAATTCGGAAGGGATCGACCGGGGAGCAGGGGGCGCGGCCTCGCCCGAAGCGTCCCCGCAGCGCGCGGCACCGCACCGCCGACGTTCCGCTCGTCGAGGTGGAGGTCCCCATCCAGGCCGGCGGACACTGGACGCACGACGTTGCCAGCCGTTGGGACGTCGGGATGCGGTTCCGTGTCTGTCGCCCCCTGACCGGCTCCACCGCACGCATGCTCCAGGTCGTCGAGATGACGGGTGCGCCGGGCGACCTGGGCCTGATCGAACGGTTCCTCCGCCGACACGACGAGGTCGACGCTCTCACCGTGCTGGCCCAGTCTCCGTCGCGGCGGTTCCTTCGGGTGGTCGGCCCCATGCCCGAAGCATGCCGCCAGGTCTTCGATTCCGGGGCCCTGTGCGCGTCGTGCCGCTTCCTGTCGAGGGACGGCGCTCCCGAGGGCCGGTGGTCGCTCGTCGTCCCGCGTTCCCCCCGCATCATCCGGGGACTGGCCGCCGCGACCGGGGCTGTCGGCCGCCCGTCCGAACCGCTGCTTCGGGTGCGTCGGTTCGTTCCGCCGCGAACGCTGACCCCCCGCCAGGCCGCTACGATCGAGACCGCGTTCCGGCTCGGCTTCTACGACTTCCCCCGGCGCACGAACCTCCAGGAGATCGCCCGCATCCTCCGGGTCAGCCGGGCGACGGCGCTCGAACACTTGCGCCGAGCCGAGGCGAAGATGCTCGCCCCGGAGCTCTCGACGGGGGCAAAACGCCCCGGTTCCTCCTCGGTCCCGGCCTAGGGGGGATGCCCGGCCCGGTCGGGGCCGAACCGCTCACTTGCGCCGTCGACGTCCAAATTGCTCCCCTTCCCGGTTCGGGCCCCGTCCGCGAAGGGGATCGGCGAGGTCCTGCTCGAGCCGAAGCGCGTCGGCGAGCGGAAGGTCCAGGCCGCGACGCACCGCCTCGCGTGCGCGCCGCACGGCATCGGCCGGTAGCTCCGCGATGCGTCGGGCGATCGCGATCCCTTCCGCGTCCAGCCGCCGCCGGGGTACGATGCGATTCACGAGCCCGATGGCGTGGGCTCGGCGGGCGTCCACCGTGCCGGCGGTGAGGATCATCTCCAGGGCGAGGCCCGGGGGGATGGTCCGTGGGAGTCGCTGCGTGCCGCCTTGCCCGGGAATGATCCCCCAGCGGACCTCGGGCAGGCCCAGGACGGCGTCCGGGCTGGCGATGCGGAGATCGCAGGCCAGCGCCAGTTCAAGCCCCGCTCCGAGGCAGTAGCCGTGGATCGCGGCCACGACCGGTTTTCCCACGTCGAAGTTCCGGGTCAGCGCGCCGAGACCCGGCGCACGCAGCCAGCGCTCGCGGCGCTCGCCGGGTCGGCGCTCCCGGTAGAACTCCTCGAGTCGCTTGAGGTCGATGCCCGCGGAGAACGCCTTCGGCCCCGCCCCGCGCAGGACCGCGGCTCCGAGCCGGTCGTCGTCCCGGAACCGCTCCCACGCCGCGAGGAGGTCCCGATCGGTCTCGGGGTCGATCGCATTGAGGGCCTCCGGGCGATCGAGGGTCAGCACCGCGACCGGGCCCACGGTACGGAAGTCGACCGGCACGGCGGCCCCAGAGCCGGGGGGTTCATGGGCGTTTCCGCCTCCGACCGCAGGGAAGGGATGAATACGTTCCCGGCGTCCCGTCTCCGGAGGCGGACGACGCGTCCGCGCCCGGATGCGACCGAACGACCCCATCGTCCAGCTCGTCGAGGACCACCGCCGGTTCCTCGCGCGCCTCCGTGAGTTCCAGCCGCAGGTCCGGGAGATCGCCCGCCGCGGGGCTCCTGACTCGGGCGCCGTTGCGGCGGTGCGCTCGTTCGCCGATTTCCTCGCCCGGGACGTCGACCGGCTGCACGGGCGAAAGGAGGAGCAGGGGCTCTTCCCGACCCTCGAGAGCCTCCTTCCCGCCGAAGGGGGACCCGTCGGCCTGCTGATCCAGGAGCACGAGGAGCTCCGGGGCCAACAGCGGGCGATCGGACGCGCCGCCGACCGGCTGGAGTCCGACCCCCACGCGGCCGAGGTCGTGCAGAGCCTCTCCGTGAGCGAGGGCGAGGTGCGCCATCTCCTCACGGACCACATTTCGAAGGAGGACACGATGCTCTTTCCCATGGCGCGCGAGATCCTCACCGAGCGGCAGCTCGCCGAGATCGCCGAGGTCTTCGCCGCGATCGACCGGGCGGACGGCTGACGCGGCGACCTCCCGGTGATCGGGACCGCTTCCGCGCCCGGGCCGTGCCAAGGGCCCTAACCGGTTAGGGCGAATCCGCTTCCCCAGTTCCCCGCTGGGGACCATGGAGGCCGACATGCGCGCCCGCACCCGATTGTCCGTGCCATCCGAACCGACCGACACCGAGGACCGGCTCGCGCCCACCCCGACGGAGGCGCTC
>JAKAOB010000146.1 GCA_021812305.1 Thermoplasmata archaeon | reverse complement strand
CCGATCTCACGAACGCGCTCCGGCTCGGATTCAATACCAGTTCGGTCAGCGTCCGTCGTGACTGGCTGCCTCCCTTCCTGCCCTCGTTCGACCACCGCGAGTCGGAATGGTCGGACGCGCTCCTCCTGGCCGCCGCGCTCGCGTCCGGCCGCGCCGTCCTCTCCGACCCCACGAAGCTCACGCTCTATCGCTACCACGAGAGCTGGACCAACATCCTCCACTACTCGCCGGCGTCCATCGAGCGTATCGCCGAGCTCGACCGACTGAACATCGCGGTGCTCCGAACGATCGAAACGTTCTCCACGGGGACCTCGCTCGAGCCCCTGGTCGATGACGATCTCACCTACGTTCACTTCCACCAGAGCCTATTCGGGGAGGGGCACGAGTGGTCCCCGCACGGCCGGGACTTCGCCCGCTTCCTGATCGGCGGCCTGCACCAACGGAACTTCGCGCCGCTCTACCTCATCCCCCTGCATTTCCTCTCCAAGGTCTCCCGATCGGGGGCGCGGCGCGCCTACTTCCGTCTCGCCGACCGGTATCGGCGGCGATCGTTCCACGCCCCTCAGATGGGATAGCGGCCCGTCGGCGACCGCGGACCTCGCGGGAACCCGCTCGGTCGTCCCCGTCGCCCGCCTACGAGATCAGGAGCGACAGGGCGACCGACCGTAGCGTGGCGGAAGACCCCGTCGGGCTCAGCGAGAACAGGAGCCGGTAGTCGCCGCTCGCGCTGAACTGGAAGGAGATCCCCACGGTCGAGTGCGCATCGCGGCTCAAGGAAAGGACCTCGGAGC
Organism: Thermoplasmata archaeon; assembly: GCA_021812305.1. GTDB lineage: Archaea > Thermoplasmatota > Thermoplasmata > Lutacidiplasmatales > UBA184 > Lutacidiplasma. The sequence goes on along the minus strand of JAKAOB010000146.1, from coordinate 1,959 downwards.
TCGTCACATTCGGAGCCAGGTGGATCGGCATCGTCCACGGGACGGCCGCGAGGCTGGTGGCGTTCTGCCCCACGAGGACCGAGCTCACCGAGAGTACCAGCGACTGCGCGGAGGCGTTGTTCCCGACGTCGACCGTGAGGGAGATCGTGGTGTTGACCCCCCCGGTCGTCGGGAGGGAGGCGGTGGTGCCGTCCGGGCCCACGACCGCGAGGCTCAGGTCCGGGCTCCCCCCCGACGGGACGGTCGACAGGTAGCCGATCGCGGCGAAGGTCACGAGGATCCCCGCGAACAGCGCGTACGCCGCCGCGCGCTGGGGCCGGGAGAAGCCGGGCAGCTCGAACGCGGTCCGGAGCCGGAGGATCCGTCTCTCGAGGGGCGCCTCCCAGGGCCGTCGGAACTGGACCGCGGTCGCGACGGTGCACAGGGCTGCGTCCCCGGCCCCGAGGATCGCGGCCAAGGGGGAGATCCCGAGCAGGAGGAGCACCGTCCCGACCACCACGTTGATCAGTACGCTGAGGCCGACGATCAGCGCGAGGTTCATCGCGAGGGAGGAGAGCGCGCGGCGTCCGAACAGGAGCGCCGCCGCGCCGTAGCCGGGGGCGGCGAAGAGGACGAAGAGCCCGAACGGGATCAGGAGCCAGGGGACGTTGAACTCCGCCAACAGGACGAAGACGAGCGTGAGGACCGTGGTGATGCCCAACGCATCCGCGTCGAACACCGTGCGGGTGCCCGGTGGGCGATCCCCTGCCGCGGACACATCCCCTCCAGCCGTGAGACCTGGGAGGTCGGATTTAGTGGTATCCTCAAGGCGCGTCCATACCGGCCGACGACGACGCCCCCGGTGACCCCCGGGCGGCGAGCTCGTTCGCCCGGGCGAGGCTCGCCTCGGTGCCCGCATCGACCCATTCCTCGATGGGGACGACCCGGATGGTCCCTCCCCGGCGCACGAGGGCGCTCAGCGCGTCCGTGAGCTCGTACTCCCCCCGCGACGAGCGGGGGAGCTCGGCGACGAGGTCGAGCAGGGACCGCGGGAGGAGGTAGAGGCCCGCGTTGACGAGCGCCGCCCCCGGCCTTCCGTCCTTCTCCTGGATGTCGACAAGGTAGAGCTCTCCCGCCTCCTCCCGGGTCCGCAGTCGCCCGAAGCTCCCCCCGTTCGGGACCCGGGCCGCCACGATCTTCGGGACGTCGTCCTCGAGGAGCCTCGCGAGCAAGGCGGTCTCCCCGGGCACATAGACGTCGGCGTAGCAGACCAGGAACGGGTCCGAGCGGACCCAGCCGGCGGCGGACCGCACCGCGTCGCCGGTCCCGAGCGGTTCCGGCTGGCGGAGGCTCGTCACGTCGATGCCGAACGCTCGACCCCGCCCGACGTGCTGCTCGACCTGCTCGGCGAGATAGTGCACGACCAGGGCGACCCGCCGAACCCCGACCGAGCTCAACGCCTCGAGGTGGTAGTCGAGGAGCGGCCGGCCGTGGACGGGCAAGAGGACCTTCGGCGTGGATCGGGTCAGAGCCCCGAGCCGGACCCCCCGGCCGGCCGCCAGGACGACGGCATCGGGCGCACCGGGGGTCGCCCGAGGCGGGACGGGCCCCGACGGGGCTCCGCCGGTGACGGTCATCGGGGGCCGCCCGAGGTCGGGCGGGCGATCAGGATGTACTCGTCGCCACGGAAGAGCCCGGGGATCTTCGCGACCACTTCGGCCCCGAGAGTGCGTCGATAGAACTCGATCGCTCCCTGTTCGGAACCCGTCGTCACCTCGATCGTCTTCACCCGACGTCCCTCGCCCTCGATCGCGCGGGTGAGCTCGGCGAGCGACCGCCGGATCAGCTCTCCCCCGACGCCGTGGCCCCGGAGGGTCGGTCGGACGGCGATCTGCTCCAGCTCGACGACCGCCTCGGCGCGGAACCCGCCCTTCTCCATCCAGAGGATATAGGCGACGGGGCCCCCCTCCCGGTCGGCGA
>JAKAOB010000145.1 GCA_021812305.1 Thermoplasmata archaeon | reverse complement strand
CCTTCACGGAACCCAACGGGACCTACGTGTTCTCCATCGGCGGTGTCGCCGGATACACCGTGAACCTCGTCTCCCACACCCTCACCGTCCGGGGCGCGGGCGTGTCGATCGGGCTGGCCTTCTCTACGACATCGGCCCCCGTGGGGGGGAGCTCGAGCCTCCTCGGGGGCACCACCGGGTACCTGCTCCTGGGAGGGATCGCGGCCATCGCGATCGCCGCCGGGGTGTGGATCGGATGGAGGCGCAGCCGGGGTCGGCGGAAGGGACCCGGCGAGTAGCTTTCGGTCCTTCGGCGGTAGGCACGCGCCGTTCGCGGGTCGACCGTCCTTGGATCCGACCGCCGGATCGGGCGATCCGGCCCTCGGGCCGGTCCCGCGGCCGTTCGCCGGCGCGTCAATTCCCCCCTCTGCCATCGACTGGAAGCGCGGGGCTCCACGTCCGCCCGGACCGCCCAACGGCCCATTCGCGGTACGCGACCGTTCGCCGATCGCGACACCGTCGGGAGACGCGCTGGGGGGTCGTCGCGCCGACGAGCGAGAGATTAAGTACCGGAAAATGAACAGGATGCACGAGCGATCCGTGGGGACCGTTCCCCCGGTCCAGTCGGCGATGATCCGGGTGGTGGCCCTCTCACTGGCGACGTCGCCCGCGGTGGTGCCATGAGGGACGTCCACGACCTCGGGAGTCCACCCGTCGGGGACGCACGGCGCGACCTTCGCTTCGATCCCTCCCGGTGGGAGCCCGTTGGCCTCGATGGAGAAGGCGACGCGGTCGCGGGCGCGGCCGTCGCCGTCGACCCGAGCCACCACCCCCCCCTTGACGGCGGCGACGCGGATCACCGTCGCGCGGTGGACGTTCCGGTGGAGAAGTCGGCCCTGAGAGGGATCTCGGGACGGAGCGGTGGCCGAGTCATGGAGAGCGGGGGTGGGGATAGTTGAGAGCGCGGCCTCCGGGGCGGACGGGGCGGCGTGGGACGGGGTCGAGGGAATCCGGGGATGCCCGGCCGACGCGCCTCGCGGTTCCGACCCGCCTCCTCGGGCCTTGGCCGGTCGCGTGCGCCAGGACCACGATCGGGAGCCCCCCCGACTCGGTCCCCCGGCCGGCGACGGAGGGCACGGCCCCGTCGGGAACGGCCGCCTCCTCCGGGTTCGGTCTCCGTTCCTCGTCGGGCGCCGATGCCCGCCGGCTCCTCGCGATCGTGGCCAACGGCGCGGCAACCGGGCTCGGCCCGGGTAGCGGCCTGGATTGTGCGGTGCCTCTCCCCGGCGTTTTTCTCCGTCGGACGAACCCCCGCGTTCCCCGATCTCGAGGCGACGACCGCGGCGACCATCGCGAACGCCGCGGGCGGCTCGGCGTTCCTGCCCACGAATTGGGGGGCGATACGGGTCGGGTTGCCGTTCCCCGCGACCGGCCCGGCGGAAGGGGCCCGCCAACCGATCGAGCCGTCGACCCGGAGGGGAGGGACGCGGCGCGCGCCCGGGAGAGACGCCTGGCCCGTCCTCGCGCAGGAACGGCGATCCGACGCTCCGCCGAGGTCCGGAACCGGTCGATGGGTGGGGAGCGGGTGCGCTCCGCGCCGCTCGCCCTCGGGAAACCGTTTGTCGCCCGTCGCCTCGCCCCGCCGGCCGTCGGCCGACCCGTATGGAGGTTCCAATGACCGCCGGTGGGGCCCCGACCGGCGAGGCCGCCGCTCGCCTCGGCGCGAACCCGTCGTACGGGTCCCCGCGTCCTCGGACCCGGCCCCAGGGTCCGCTGGGGCGTATTCTCTCGGTGGCCCGGTACGAGATGGCCTGGGACCTGAAGAAACTGTGGATCTACCTCTCGGTGGTACTGATGGTCATCCTCGCCATGCTCTCGGTGGCCGCGGGATCGGTGTTCATCCATGCGGCCGATTCGCACCTCCCGTCGGAGCACCCCGTGACCTTTCAGGAGCGGGGGCTCGCGCCCGGCACCCCGTGGACGGTTTCCTTCGTGGGCAACCCGTTCCTCTCCTCCGTCCCCACGATGACCACCTCGAGTTCGATCACCCTGAACGTCACGAACGGTACCTGGTCCTTCGTCGTCGGCTCGGCCCGGGCCAACGTCACCTCCTATGCGGCGTCCCCCTCCTCGGGGAACGTCACCGTCAATGGCTCGCCGGTCCTCGTGCCCATCTCGTTCTCGGCGAGTCCGCCCTCGGCGCCGCTGTCGTATGCCACGGCCGAAGCGTTCGCGCTCACCTCGGCCGACGCGCTCGGCGGCATCTGGGCGCCGGTCGCGTCGGCGAACGTCTCGGGAATGGACTTCACCACGCCGTACACGAACGACTCCGTGCCCAACAACGGCTACTGCCTCCTCACCGGAGGCGTCGGAGCGTGGCCGAGCCTCCCCGCATGGACCGGCAACTACTCGAACGGGCTCGAGGCCGCTTGGCAGTTCGAGCTCTCCCAGCCCGAGACCTACTCCGAGGACTTCGTCGTCGTCGAGGATGGCCAGGCGATCAACATCGGGTACGCGGCCGGATCGAACTGCACGTTCTCCCTCTTCAACCAGCCGGAGCTTTCCCAGCCCCCCATCGATAGCCCCCACGCCGCGCTCGCGCTCGCGGGGCCGGCGAGCGCGTTCCTGACGGCGCATGCGCAAGCGGACTCCTCGTTCTCGCTGGGGGTCGGGCCTTCCGGGGGTCCCGTGTGGAACGTTGTCTACACCACCTGCGGCCCCGGGGGAGGGGGTTCGGGGGCACGGTTCGAGGGCGAGGTCAACGCCGTCTCGGGGGCCGTGCTGCGCGCGGCGAACTCCAACGGGACCTGCGCCCCCCCG
>JAKAOB010000055.1 GCA_021812305.1 Thermoplasmata archaeon | reverse complement strand
TCCTCGCCAACATCCTCAACGGCAACCGTATGTTCCCCTACTACGCCTGGATGATCCTCGGTGGCGTCGACGGCCGGGGCGGCCACGTCTTCTCCGTCGACCCGGCCGGCGGCTCGATCGAGGACCGGTTCGTCTCCGTGGGGAGCGGCTCGACGTTCGCCTACGGCGTCCTCGAGGAGGGCTACTCCCGCGACATGACCGTCTCCGACGGGGTCGACCTCGCCCTGCGGGGCCTGACGGCCGCCATGAAGCGCGACAGCGCGAGCGGCGATGGGTATATCGTCCACGTCATCACCTCCCGAGAGTACAAGGAGTTCGGCGAGGACGAGATCAACAAGCGCCTCAAGGCGCTCAAGATCCCGCTGCCCCCCGCGCTGGCCTGATCCGATCCGACGTTCCGCCCAACCGGTTCCGCCAACCCCTTCCCCGATGGATGAGTTTCGACTCGCTCATTGAGCAGACCAAGCAGGCCTTGGCCGAGGTATTACCCGAGACCATCGAGGTCACCGACATCGAGCTGGAAGGCCCGCACATCGTCCTGTACACGAAGCAGCTCGACGCCTTCCTTTCCGGCGGGGATTACCTTCGGCAGGTCGCCCAGCGGCTGCGGCGGAGGGTCCTCGTCCGCAGCGACCCTGCGATCCTCAGCGAGCCGAAGGAGGCCGAGGTCGCGATCCGGGAACTGATCCCTCCCGAGGCGGAGATCAGCGCCCTGTACTTCGAGCCCGAGACCGGCGAGGTGACGATCGAGGCCGCCAATCCGGGGGCCGCGATCGGTCGGCAGGGCTCGGTCCTCAACGAGCTCAAGCGGCGGATCGGCTGGGTGCCGACGGTCGTCCGGACGCCGCCGATCCCGTCCAAGACCGTCGAGGAGGTGCGCATCCACCTCCGCCACCACTTCGAGGACCGCCGATCGTTCCTCAAGAAGGTCGGCGTCAAGATCGCCCGCGACCGCCTTCCCGAGAAGATCTGGGCGCGCAACACGTCGCTCGGGGGCTACCGCGAGGTCGGGCGGAGCGCCCATCTCCTGACGACGCAGAACTCCAAGGTGCTGATCGACTGCGGCATCGACCCGGGATCGGACCGGACGCCGTTCTTCAACGCCCCGGAGCTGCTCCCGCTCGACAGCCTGGACGCCGTCGTCGTGACGCACGCCCACCTCGACCACTGCGGGCTCATCCCCGTCCTGCTCAAGTACGGCTACCACGGGCCGATCTATTCGACGGCCCCGACGCGCGACCTCATGACCCTCATGCTCCTCGACGCGATCAAGGTCACCGCCCAGGAAGCGCGGCGGGGCCTCTACGACTCCTCCCACGTCCGCGAGCTCGTCTCCCGGACGATCCCGCTGCGCTGGGGCGAAACGACCGACATCGCCCCGGACATGCGCCTGACCCTGCACAACGCCGGTCACATCCTCGGCTCCTCCATCGCGCACTTCCACCTCGGGGACGGCGACTACAACCTCGCCTACACCGGCGACCTGAAGTTCGAGCGGAGCTGGCTGTTCAACCCCGCGGCGAACCGCTTTCCCCGGCTCGAGGCGCTCATCATGGAGTCGACCTACGGGGGCTACCGGGACGTCCAGCCCAACCGGGCCCAGGCCACCGAGGACTTCTCACGCCTCGCCTCGAAGGTCGTGGGCCGCGGCGGCAAGCTCGTCGTGCCGGTGTTCGCCGTCGGCCGCTCCCAGGAGGTCATGCTCGTCCTCGAGGAGCGGATGCGCGAGGGCAAGATCCCCCGCGTTCCGGTCTACCTGGACGGGATGATCTTCGAGGCGACGGCGATCCACACCGCCTACCCCGAGTACCTCAACAGCCAGCTCCGGACCCAGATCTTCCAGCAGGGCGACAACCCGTTCCTCTCCGACGTCTTCCACCGGGTCGACTCCTCCTCGATGCGCATCGATGTCATCGACGGCAAGGAGCCCTGCATCGTCCTCGCCACGTCCGGCATGATGAGCGGCGGGCCGGTGATGGAGTACTTCCGCTCGTGGGCGCCCGAGGAGAAGAACGGCATCCTCTTCGTCGGGTACCAGGCCGAGGGGACGTTCGGACGACGGCTGCAGCGCGGCCTGAGCGAGGCGACGTTCATGGACGGCGGCCGGCAGATCACGGTCCCGGTCCGGCTCGAGGTCGCCACCATCGAGGGGTTCAGCGGCCACTCCGACCGCGTCCAACTGATGAACTACGTCGCCACGCTCGACCCGCGGCCCCAGCGGATCGTGCTCTGCCACGGGGAGGAGTCGAAGGCGCTCGACCTCTCGACGAGCCTCCACAAGCGCTTCAACCTCGAGAGCCGGGTCCCCTACAACCTCGAGGCCGTCCGGATGATCTAGCCCGGGGTCGCTCCCGCGACACCCTTTATTAGCGCACCTCGTTCCTACGGGAGCCGGAGCCTCTGGTTCCGCAGCCGTATGAGATCGGAGTCTCGCCGGTTCCTTGTACTCGGCCTGGACGGGGCCACGTTCGACCTGCTCGACCCGCTCATGGCGGAGGGCGAGATGCCGTTCCTCGCGCGGCTCGCGGGCGGGGGCCTGCGCGCCCCGCTCGCCTCGGTCTATCCGCCCAAGACGATCCCCGCGTGGTACTCCTTCGCGACGGGCCTCGACCCGGGGGCCCTCGGGATCTTCGGATTCACCGAACCGGACGGGGGGCCGGGGAAGAGCCGGCTGGTCCAGACCTACCGTCCGACCGAGGCGGTCTGGGACCGCCTGGGCCGTCTCGGCCACTCGGTCGGCGTCATCAACTTCCCGCTGCGGGCCGGCCATCCGCTCAACGGGTTCGTCCTCCCGGGGATGCTCAGCGACCGGCCGCCGACCTGGCCCGAGGGGCTTCGGGAGGAGGTCGAGCGCGCGCTCGGCGAGCCGCTGATCCCCGAGCTGCCCCCGTACCGCGAGGCGCAGCGGGACGAGTGGATGGGGCTCGCCACCCGCGCCGTCGACCAGCGCGCGCGGGCGACGGAGGCGCTCGTCCGCGCGCGCCGCCCCGACTTCCTCTTCGTGCTGTTCCGGGAGACCGACCGCATCCAGCACCAGCACTGGAGCGAGCTCACGGGCCCTCCGGGGCGGGTCGGGGAGGACCTCCGGCGCTTCTGGCGGCAGATCGACCGGGCCCTGGAGCGGATCGACACCGCCTTCCGCGCGGAGGGCCGGCCGGCGGTCACGTTGGTCGTCTCCGACCACGGCCACGGCGCCGCGCGGTCGGACTTCTTCACCAACCGCTGGCTCGAGGCGGAGGGGTTCCTGCGCTTCCGCAACGGAGGGACCGACCGGCGCCGGGGGCTCGTCGCCCGGCTCCTCGTCACCGTCGACCGCATCCCCGGCGGACGCCGGCTGCTGCGCCCGCTCGCGGACCGGCTCCGCTCGAGCCCGCGCCTCGATGCCCTCTCCACGGCCGTGGGGGGCGCCGCCACGTTCGAGGCCGTCGCCCCCCGCATCGACTGGGAGCGCACGATCGCCTACTCCTATCCGGTGCCGGAGGGGATCTATCTCAACCGGTACAACCCGTCGCTGACGGCCGAGACCGCGCGGGACTCGATCCGGGAGATCCGCCGCCGGCTCGAGAGCTACCCCGGCGCCCGGATCGAGGTGCTCAGCCCGGCCCGGCTTTACCGGGGAACCCGCCTCGGGAACGCCCCCGCCCTCCTCCTGCGCATCGACGGGCTCGCGACGGAGCCCCGGATGGACTTCAGCTACCCCCGCCCGATGCTGAAGGAGCGGCCGGGGTACTTCTACGGCTCCGGGGTCCATCGGATGAACGGGATCCTGGTCGCGAGCGGGGACGGGGTGCGCGCCGAGCGCGTGAGCGAGCCGTTCTCGCTCCTGGACCTCGCGCCGACGATCCTGGCCGCGATGGGCGCCCCGGTGCCCGCGTCGATGGGCGGGCGGTCGTTCGCGGACCGTCTCGGCGGGGCGGGGGGCTAGCGCGCCGACCATGGCCGCCTGGCGGATCGAGTTCCTCGCGACGGCACCGGTCGAGGAGACCTCGAGCGGCCTCTCCCGCGTGGTCTGGCAGCTCGCCTCCTCGCTCGGCGCCCTGGGCCACCGGGTCCGGGTCCTCTACCCGGCGGAGGCCGGTGCCAGCCTTACCCCCGTGCGGGACGTGGAGGCGGTCCCGGTCCCGTTCCGCGGGGCCGGGCGGCGGCCGTTCGCCCGCGACATCGCGATCGGGCGCAACGCGACGGGCCTGCTCGACCCGAACGCGGACATCGTCGTCGGCAACGACGAGAAGGCCGGCGCGATCGGTCCGCTCGGCGCCGGGCGCGCCGGCCGACCGGTCTTCGCGATGTTCGTCCACGACGTCGCCCTCCACACCTTCGACACACTGCGCCCCCTGGAGCCCGGCCGCGGCCTCCGCCAGCGGCTCGGCAACTGGGTCGACCGCCGCGCGCTCGCCCGGCTGGAGGGCAGCGCCCTCGACCGGGCCCGGGTCGTCTTCGCCGGCTCCGAGCTCAACCGCCGGCTGCTCCGGCAGTACTACCGTGTCGCCTCCGATCGGGTGACGATCCTCCCGCTCGGCGTCCCCGACCCGCTCGACGTGGGGTCGCGCGAGGACGCCCGCCGCGCGCTGCGCATCCCGCTCGACGTCCCGGTCGTGGCGTTCCTCGGGCGCACCCCCGAGCGCCAGGGGCTTCCGATCGCGCTGGACGCCTTCCGCCGCATCCGGGTGCTCTTCCCGGGGGCCCGCTGCGTGGTCGCCGGCTCCTCGGTCCCCACCGAGCCCGGCGTCCTCTCCCTCGGCCCGGTCGACGAGACGACCAAGGCGCGGGTCCTGCGGGCCGCCGACGTCTTCCTCTTCCCGACCCGGTACGAGGGGTTCGGGCTGGCCCCCCGCGAGGCGATGCGCTACGGGGTGCCGGCCGTCGTGAGCGCGCATCTGCCCCTCGACGGCATCGACACGAAGTCCGCCGTGCGCGTGGTGCCGTCGGACGACCCGGGCGCCTACGCGAGCGAGCTCGCGGAGCTGTTCGCCGACCCGGCGCTCCGCCGCGCGATCGGGGAGGCGGGCAAGAGGTACGCCGACGACTTCAGCTTCGACCGGATGGCGGACCGGTTCGAGACGGCGATCGGCCCGCTCCTCGCCTAGCCGCGGTCGGGGAACTCCTCGAGGCGCCAGTCGCGGGTCGTGCGACGTGCCCCCCCCACGCGGGGCCGGCCGGGGACGAGCCACCGCGCGCCGGCGGGGATCGCCCCGGATTCGAGCTCGTCGAGGCGCGCGAGGAAGCGCGCGCGGCTCTCCGCGAACGGGTCGGCCTCTCCCGGGCCGACGAGCGGTCGGGCGGGGCGGAGCTCCCGGACCGCGCCCGCCTCGACGACCCAGACGCCGACGCGCTCGGCCCGCGGCGCCTCGGGCCGGTCGAGCAGGCGCTCTGCCAGCGACCCGCGCGGCAGGGCGACGGCCACCCAGTCGGCCCACGCCCGGCGGCGGACCGCCTGGGCGAAGACCTTTCGCCAGTCGGCGAGCTTGAGCTCGACCAGCCCGATCTCGCTCCCGCGGCGCGCGACGATGTCGAAGTAGTCCGCCCCGTCCGGCGCGACCCACACCCGGTAGCCCTGGCGGACCAGGTGGGCCTCGACCGGCGGGGCGAGGTCGGACTCCCTCACGGCCCGCTCCTCAGGAACCAGCGATCGACGCGGCTGCGGGGGATGCGGACGAGGATCGGACGCCCGTGCGGGCAGGTGTACGCCCCCTCGGGCTCGGCGTCGAGCGCTTCGACGATGCGGGCCAGCTCCTCGGCGCCCAGGGCATCGCCGGCGCGCACGGCGCTGTGGCAGGCGATGGTCGCATCGGTCCGCTCCACGAGCCCGTCGGGGACCGTCGCGCGCCCGCCGGCGGCGAGCTCCTCGAGCAGGGCCGGGAACGCCTCGGAGCGGGCGCGACGACCGCGGTAGGCCGGCACCGCCTCGACGCGGACGGCGCGCCCCCCGAACGCCGCGACCCGGAACCCCGAGCGCGCGATCGCCTCCGCGTGGGCGCCGAGCGTCGCGGCCTGCCGCGGGGTGAGCTCGAGACGGACGGGCTCGACGAGCTCCTGCTGGGCGAGGCGCCCCTCGCGGCGCAGCGCGCTGTAGATCGCCCGCTCGCTCGCCGCGTGCTGGTCGACGAGGAGCAGGTCGTCGCCGCTCTCGGCGACCCAGTACAGTCGGAAGAGCTGGCCGACGAAGCTGAGGCGCGGTCGCCGGGCCGTCGCGGCCACGGTCACCGGCACCGGTCCTTCCCCGAGGGTCCGCTGCACCCCGCGGCCGGCCTCCTCGGCCACCCGGGGAAGCGCGGCGAGGGGGGGCAGGTGGCCGACGGACACGGTGGACGTCCCGCCGCGGAGGGGAGCTCCGGCGGCGCCCGCGGCCGGCCGGTCCGCCACCTGGGGCGTCGCCAGGAGCGCGTCGCGCACGGCCCGTCGCACCCGGTCCGCGAGGTCGCGCTCGCCCGCGATGCGGACCTCGCGCTTCGTCGGGTGGACGTTCACGTCGACCCGGGCCGGTTCTACCTCGAGGTGGACCGCGCCGACGGGATAGCGCGTCCGGGGAAGGTGGTCGGCGAAGGCGAGCCGCACCGCCTGGGCGAGGGGGCGCGAGGTGATCGCCCGGCCGTTCAGCGCGAGGTACAGGGCGCCGGACGACGAGCGGCTGACCGCGGGCCGCCCCAGGACCGCATCGACCGCCAGCCCCGGGGCCGGCCGCGCCGCCACCCGGAACGACTGGGAGAGGAACTCCGGGCCGAAGACGCGCGCCGCCGCCTCGCCCAGCGAGGCGACGGGCGGAAGGCGGGCGAGCTCGCCGTGCTCGTTGTCGACGGCCAGGCCGACCGTCGGGCGGGCGAGGTAGAGGCGCTCGACGCTCGACAGGACCTCGAGCTGCTCGGCGGCCGGAGCGTGGAGGAACTTGCGGCGCGCGGGAGTGTTGAAGAAGAGGTCGCGGACCTCGACCGTCGTGCCGGGGGCCCGCCCCTCGACGAAGCGGCCCACGATCTGGCCGGCGACGACCGACAGCCCGCTCGCCGCGGCCGTCCCCTCGGCGCGGGAGAGGAGGCGCAGGCGCGCGACGGCCGCGATCGAGGCGAGGGCCTCCCCCCGGAACCCGAGGGTCGCGATCGCCGCAAGGTCCTCGACCCGCTCGAGCTTGCTGGTCGCGTGGCGCTCGACGGCCAGGGGAAGGTCGGCGGCCGGGATCCCGGCCCCGTCGTCCTCCACCGCGATGAGCTCGAGGCCGCCGCCCTCGATCCGGATGCGGACCTCGCGCGCACCGGCGTCGACCGCGTTCTCGACCAGCTCCTTCACGACCGACGCCGGGCGCTCGACGACCTCGCCGGCCGCGATCCGCTGGACCGTCCCCTCGTCGAGCCGGCGGATCGCGCGGGGGGCCGGGGGCGCCGTCACGTAGGGGGTCCTCCCCCCGCCAGGCGCCGGCGCCATTCGGCGAGGAACGCAAGGGCCTCGATCGGGGACATCCGGTCCGGGTCGAGGGCGAGCAGGGCGGTCTCCAGGGCGGACGGACCGGCCGGGGCGGCCGGAAGGAGGATCCCCTGGGTGTAACGCGTCGGTCCGCTGCGCCGGCGTCCGGCGGGGAGGGGCAGCCCGTCCGCCTCGAGGCGGCCGAGGAGGCGGTCGGCCTCGGTCAGGAGGGCCGGGGGCAGTCCCGCGAGCCGGGCGACATGGAGACCGTAGCTGCGGTCGGTGCTGCCCGGGACCAGGCGATGGAGGAAGGCGATGTCGCCGCCCGATTCGTCGACGGCGAGGTGCGCGTTCCGGGCCCCGGCGAGCCCCTCGACCAGCTCGGTGAGCTGGTGGTAGTGCGTGGCGAGCAGGGTCCGGCACCGGACGGTCTCGCAGAGATGGCGCAGGACCGCCCAGGCGATCGCGAGACCGTCGAAGGTGCTGGTCCCCCGGCCGACCTCGTCCAGGAGGACGAGGGACCTCGGTCCCGCCGAGCGGAGGATCTCGGCGACCTCGCTCATCTCGACCATGAAGCTCGACTTTCCCCGCCCGATCTCGTCGGTGAACCCCATCCGGGTGAACACCGCGTCCGCGACGCCGACCCGGGCGAACTGCGCCGGCACGAACGACCCGGCTTGGGCCAGCAGGACCAGCAGCCCCACCTGGCGCATGTAGGTCGACTTGCCGGACATGTTCGGTCCGGTCAGGACCAAGAGCCGGTCGGTCCCGGCGTCCAGGTCGGTGTCGTTCGGGACGAACCGGTTCCCGAGGGACCGGTCGAGGACCGGGTGCCGTCCGTCGCGGATCACGAGCGCGCTGGACTCGTCCACCTCGGGGCGCACGAGCCGCCGCTCCTGGGCGAGCAGGGCGAACGACGCGAGGGTGTCGAGCTCCCCGACCGCGCGCGACAGGCGGTGGAGGGCCGGCACCCACGGGTCGATCTCCGCGAGCAGCCCCTCCCAAGCGGCCGCCTCCGCGGTGCCGAGGGCCGCCCGCGCCGAGAGGATCCGCTCCTCGATCCCCGCGAGCTCCTCCGTCGTGAACCGCTCGCCGCCGGACAGGGTCTGCTTCCGGGTGAAGTGCGACGGGACCCGCCCGAGGTTCGGCCGGGTGACCTCGAGGTAGTAGCCGAAGACCTGGTTGTAGCCGACCTTCAGCGTCCGGATCCCGCTGGCCTCCTGTTCGCGCCGCTCGAGGGCGTCCAGGGCGGCGAGGCCCTGCCGCTCGTCGGCGAGCAGGCGGTCGAGGGCCGGGGCGTAGCCCGACCGGAACAGGCCGCCGCGGTCGGCGCTCGGCGGGAGCTCCTCGGGGAGGGCGGCGCCCAGCCGGTCGCGGAGCACCGGCAGCGGATCGAGCCGGCCCGCGAGCTCGCCGAGGAGGGCCGCGGACGTCGTTCCGAGGGTCGCCGCCACGGCGGCCACGGCGTCGAGGCTCGAACGGAGGGCGCCGAGCTCCGGCGGCCGCACGAGCCGCCCCACCACGCGCGAGGCGATCCGCGACAGGTCCGCGACCGGCCGCAGCCGTTGGCGCAGCTCGAGCAGGCCCGCCCCCCGGTCGCGCAGCGCCTCGACCGCGTCGAGGCGCTCTCCGATCGCCCGGGCGTCGGCGAGCGGGTTCCGCAGCCAGAAGCCGATCGTCCGCCGTCCCGGCGCGGTGACCGTCGCGTCCCAGGCCGTCAGGAGGGTCGGGCCCGCCGGGTCGTCGGGGTTCATCGGCCGGGAGATCTCGAGGTGGCGGAGGGTCTTCGCATCGACCCGGAGCCGTCGGCGGCCGGCCGCGAACGGCACCACCTCGAGATACGGCAGCAGGCGCGGCTGCGTCTGGCCCACGTACGCCGCGAGGCGCCGGTCCGCCTCGGCGATGAGCGGGTCGATCCCCTCGCTCGCGAGGGCGGCCGGGAGCTCCGCGGCCGCCGGCGGGGCCGCCTCGAGGCGCGCCCGCGGGAACTCCCGCCGGAGGGTCGACTCGACCTCCCGTCGGCGGGAGGGGTCCGAGGGGAGCGCGAGGAGCACCTCGCTCGGGCCGAACGGGACGAGCCCCTCGAGGACGCCGTCGGCGCCGACCGAAGGGGCGCGGCCGTGGAACCACTCCCCGGTGGTGATGTCGACGGCCGCGACGGCCGGCGGTCCGTCGGCCGGGAGGACGACGCTCGCGAGGAAGTTGTGCTCGGGGCCGGGGAGGATCCGGTCCTCGACGACCGTTCCCGGGGTCACGACCCGCGTGACCTCGCGCCGGACGAGGCCCCGCGCCGCCTTCGGGTCCTCGACCTGGTCGCAGATCGCCACCTTGAACCCCTTGCGGACGAGGCGGCCCAGGTAGGAGTCCACGGCGTGGTGGGGGACGCCCGCCATCGGCATCCGGTCGCCCCGCCCGTCCGGGGCCCGGGCGGTGAGCACGACCTCCACCTCGCGCGAGAGGAGCTTCGCATCGTCCCCGAACGTCTCGTAAAAGTCCCCCACGCGGAACAGGACGAGATGCCCCGGATAGCGGGCCTTGACCCCCTCGTACTGCTCCATGAGCGGGGTCGTGGCCGCGGGCTCGGGCATCAAAGGCCGGGCGAGGGAGCCGCGGGATATAATCTTCGGCGCGGGCCACCGGCGGCGTCCACCGGCGGGGGCGCTGAGGGGGAGATTTGAACTCCCGCGGCGTTGCCGCCACCAGCTTTCAAGGCTGGCGCCTTGCCGGACTAGGCTACCTCAGCGGACCGGCCCACCGGCGGCCGCGGCCTTAAAACTAGGGACGGCCCGGCGGAGGGCGATGCAGGCGCCGGGAGGTCCGCGCCGCGCGCCCTCGGGCGCGGCGGCGATTCGAACCCGGGTAGTCAGCTTGGAAGGCTGACATCCTACCGCTAGATTACGCCTGCAGCGCGTCCCCGCCGGACGCGCGGCCACCGGCTCCCGCGCCTAATGCTTTGGGGTCGGACGGGCCGTCGCCGCGTGACCGCCGACGAGCTCGACCAGGGCCACGCGCTCGAGGACGAGGCCCTCCCACGCCGTCGCGGGGACGCTCGCCCGCTCCTCGGCCCCGATGCCGAGGCGCTCGAGCGTGGCCTCGGTCGGCGGCACCGGGTACGCCGTCGGCTCCTCCTCGAGCCCGAAGGCGCCCAGGATGTCGGCGATCGTGCGCGGCCGCTCGACGACGAGGACGAAGCGCTCGGTGTCCGCGGCGACGCCGACCTTCGACAGCGCGCGCGGCAGCTGGTCGTCCCCGGCGACGAACAACGCGAGCTCCGCCCCGCGGTCCCTCAGGCGCTCCTCGCCGCGCGCCCGGGCCCGGCCGAGATGGGCCCACGCCGATAGCAGGTGGCGCTCCCCCGCGATCGCCCGGGAATCGAAGAGGGCCACCAATCCTTCGCCCTCGCCGGCAAGCCGGCGCAGGGTCTGGACGATCTCGGAGCGTTCGGGGCGTCCCGGGGCGCGACGCCGGGCCCCGACGGCCAACAGGGTCCGGCTCTCGGCGGACGGGATCGGGGACATCGCGGCTACTCCCGAAGGAATCGGACGAACTCTTCCCGGGAGCGGGGCCGGAGCACGTAGTTCTCCTGCTTCTCGCGCCCGATCGTCGAGGTCGGCGTCACGCCGTAGTCGTGTCCGGGGAGCACGATGAGCGCGTCGTCCAGCCGGACGATGCGGCCGAGGAGGGAATCGTACATCGCCGACGGGTCCCCGCCCGGCAGGTCGGTTCGACCGCACTCGCCCACGAACAGGGTGTCGCCGGTGGCCAGGTGGCCCTCGAACCGGTAGAGGACGGAGTCGGGCGTGTGCCCCGGGGTATAGAGGACCTCGAACCGGATCCGCCCCGATTCGATCGTGTCGCCGTCGTCGACCATGAGATCCTGGTTCAGCGGGGCCCGCCGGTGGGCGACGACCTTCGCCCCGGTCCGCTCCCGGATCTCGCCGTTGCCGGCGACGTGGTCGGGGTGGCTGTGCGTGTTCAGGATGAACCGGACCTTGACGGAGCGGGCGTCGATCGCCTTCAGGACGGGGTCGATCCCGAACGACGGGTCGATCACGACCCCCTCGCCGCCCACCCGGTCCGCGATGAGGTAGGTGAAGTTCTGGTAGGGGCCGACGGCGAACTGCTCGAGGAGCACGGCCGAGCGAAGCGGGAGCGCTATTTGACGGGCGAGGGGGTCAACGGATCGAATCGATCTCCGGGTCGTCCGGCAGCGTGCGGGTCCCCGTCACCGCGTCCAGGACGACGCGACCCTGGATCCCCTCGACGTACCAGTAGGGGACGAAGAGCAGGACCGTGGGTCCGAGCTTGAGGTCGTCCGGCCCGGGGGGCACGCGCCGGCGCTCGATGACCAGCGCCCCGCCGTGCTGCTCGGAGTGGTCGACGCTCACCGTGTGGCGCTTGCGGACCGCCTCCTCGGCGATCTGACGGCTGTCGTGCTCGCTCAGGGAGGCATCGACCTTCTGCGTCGGCACGTCGAGCTCGCTCGCGATCTCCCGGTCGCCCGGGTCCCAGACCTCCGCGCGGCCCGAGATCGCGTTGACGGCGATGAGGTGGTCCGTGGTCGGGCCCGGCCCGCCGTGGGGACCCCGGACCCGGACCCGGTAGGGGGTCACGTAGAACGGCACGAGGCGCAGGGCATAGTGCGCCTGGTCGATCCCGGCGAGCGCCTCGGCCTCGGCCTGGCCGAGCCGGGGCCGCACGAGCCGCTCCCCCTCCGGGAACAGCGTCGCGGGCGGCTCGAGCGGGGCGGTATCGGAGTCGGGCTCGATCTCCCCGGCCACCGGCGGCGGCGGTAGGAGGAGCTCGCCCAGCGCCGGACCCAAGGTCGCCGGCCCGAGGACCTCGATGCCGCGTTCCGAGGCGATCGAACGGGCGACGGTGCCCGGGTCTTCGGTGTAGACGAGGGTCCGATGGATGGCGTCGCCGGGGAACTCGGCCTCCACCTCGACGGGGGACGGCAGCCCGAGGACCACCAGCACCGCACGGTGGTCGCGGCTCCGGATCGCCTTGAGCCCCGTCGGACGGTCCTCGAGCCGGTACCCCGCGGCCTCGAACAGGCGGCGGAGCACACTGGTCGTGGAGGCGACCGGAGCCATCCGCCCATCGAGCGAACGGAAGATTATCTGCCTTCCGTGGGGTCGGCCGTCCGCCGAAACCCTCAATCCGAGGGCTCCGGGTGGGGGGAGCGGAATGCCGCGCTACCGGGTCGGCTGCACCGGCTGGTCGTACGACGACTGGCGGGGCGTCTTCTATCCGGAGGGAACCCCGGCGGGGGAGTACCTGGCCCGGTACGCCCGCGTCTTCGACCTCGTCGAGGTCGACTCCTCCTTCTACCGTCCGCCCACCCCCTTCCTGACCCGGCGCTGGGCTGCGGCGACGCCGCCGGGATTCCTCTTCGCCCCGAAGGTGCCGAAGGCGATCACCCACATACGCGGCGGCCCGCCGATCGCGGAGTCGGTCGGGGCGTTCGTCGAGGCGCTGCGCCCGCTCCGCGACGCGGGGAAGCTGGGGCCGATCGTGGCCCAGTTCGCCGCGTCGTTCCGTCGCGAGAAGGACTCCGACCGGCTCGACGAGATCCTCGGCGCCTTCCCTCCGGACCTGCCGTTCGCCGTCGAGCTGCGCCATCGCTCCTGGTGGGTCCCCGACACGCTCCGTCGGCTCGAGAGACGCCGGGCCGCGCTCGTCTGGACCGTCTACCCCGGGCTCGAACCGCCGTTCTGGGTCCCCGGCGAGTTCCTCTACGCCCGGTTCGTCGGGGACCGGGCGCTCACCACGTTCGACCGGATCCAGCGGGACGGCCGCCCGACGATGGAGGCGATGCGGGCCCGGCTCGAATCGGAGGGCGCGGCGGCCCGCGACGCGTTCCTCCTCGTGAACAACCACTTCATGGGGTTCGGGCCCGGAACCGCCGAGCTCCTCCAAAGGGTCCTCGGGGTTCCCCCGGCCGACCTCGGCGCCGCGGCGCGCGAGCGCGGTCAGCGCACGCTCTGACCCCCCCCGGGGCCGCGCCGGCCGGCGGGTTCCGGGGGCAACGTATATATCGCGTCCTCGGGTGCAACGGTGCGCATCGATGGGGGAGGCCGTCACCCTCCGGGTCGCCGAGGCGTTCCAGCAGGACATCGGCCTCGGGACCGCGCGGCTCGATGTCG
>JAKAOB010000054.1 GCA_021812305.1 Thermoplasmata archaeon | reverse complement strand
TTCCTCGTGGCCTGGACGGAGTCGACCCGGATCGAGCTTCCGCTCTCGCACGCCGAGGCCCGGGGGGCCCGGGGCCGCTATCCGCTGCGCCTGATCTACGCGTCGAACATCCCGGTCATCCTGATGGCGGCGCTGCTCGCCAACGTCTCGATGTTCTCGATCCTCCTCTGGAGCAACCCGACGCTCGCCACGTTCCCGCTCCTCGGCCACCAATGGTGGATCGGGGCCTACGCGACGAGCGCCCAGGCGACCGCGCTCGGCGTGAGCCAGACGACCCCGCTGATGGGCGGAGCGTACTATCTGTCGACGGTCAACGGGCTCGAGTCCTGGCTCCTCCCGCTGCTCAACCCGCAGCAGTACGGCAGCTTCCTGGTCGGCCACGTCTGGTGGCAGGACCTCGCCCACGTGGCCATCTACTTCTCCGTCATGGTCCTCGGCTCGATCCTCTTCGCGAAGTTCTGGATCCAGACGACGAACATGGGCCCCGAGGCCGTCGCCCGCCAGATCGAGGCGAGCGGGATGCAGATCCCCGGCTTCCGGCGCGAACCGAGGGTGCTGCGCCGGGTGCTCGCCCGCTACATCCCCGTGATCACGGTCATCTCCGGCGCGGCCGTCGGGGCGCTGGCCGCCGGCGCGGACCTCATCGGCACCGTCGGCAACGCGAGCGGGACGGGCGTCCTGCTGACCGTCGGGATCATCATCAACCTGTACGAGGCGATGGGCCGCGAGCAGCTGATGGAGATGAACCCGCTGCTGCGCCGGTTCCTCGGAGGCGAGTAGCGTGGCGGACGATCCCGCCCCGGCGGCCGAGGAGGAGGCCGAGGACGCCGCGCCGCTGCCGTCGTCCTCCGGGAGCGGGTCGAGCGAGGACACGGCCGCCGCGGCCGGCCCCGTTCGGGCGCCCCCGCCGACCTTCAAACTGTCGACGTTCGTCTACACGTTCCTGTTCGTGATGGGCATCTACATGCTCTTTTCCACGAGCACGCGCGAGGCGGTCGCCGGACTCATCGGCGACCTCTTCGGCCCCGTGTTCGGGTTCGGCGGCAGCTACGTGCTGCTGACCATGCTCCTCGCCGCCGTCGTCGAGATGGCCCTCACGGCGCTCGCCTACAACTTCACGACCGACTGGGTCAAGGCCGCGCGCGTGCAGAGCTGGTCCTCCGCCTTCCGCAAGGTCCAGATGGCGGCGATCCGGTCGGGGAAGAAGGACCGCATCGAGGCGCTGCGCCCGCACCAGCAGCGGCTCACCGCCCTGTCGAGCGAGGTGTCGATGGCCCAGCTCAAGGGGATGGCCGTGACGTGGTTCCTCGTCATCGCCATCTACACCTGGGTCGGCCTCTTCGTCGCCCAGTCGCCCTGGGTCAACATCGGCGGCGCGCTCATCGACCTCACCCGCGGGCCGTTCGGCTGGTCGTACCCGCCCCTCTGGTTCCTCGTCTTCACCCTCTACACCGTCCCGAGCTCGGTCGTCCTGCGGCGCCTTCTCAAGCACGTGACGCTGCGCCGCTACGCGGCGGCCCGCGCGGTGCCCGCGACGGACGCCGGCCCGGCCGGTGGCGCGTGACGGAGCGCGTCGCGACGCTCACCGGCCCGCCCGGGAGCGGGAAGACGACCGCCGGCCGCGGGGCCGCCGCGGAGCTCGGGCTCGAGTACGTGAGCGCGGGGGAGCTGTTCCGGGCCGAGGCCGAGGGGCGCGGGATCACCCTGGCCGAGCTCGGCCGCTTCGCCGAGTCCCATCCCGAGGTCGACCGGTCGCTCGACGACCGCATGATCGCCCTCGCCTCGCCCGCGCGCCTGATGGAGGGGCGGGTCACGGGGGCCCTCCTGCGCCGCCGCGGCGTCCCGGTCCTGTACCTGGTGGTCACCGCGCGCGACGAGGAGCGCTACCGGCGCCTCGCACGGCGCGACGGGCTCGCGCCGGAGGAGGCCCGCCGGCGGACCCGGGCGCGCGAGGCGAGCGAGCGGGACCGCTACCGGCGCTACTACGGGATCGACCTGGAGCGGGAGCCGGCGGATCTCGTCGTCGACTCGACGGACCGCCCCCCCGCCGCGGTCGCCGCGGAGCTCGCCCGGTTCGTCCGCGTCCACCGGGGGGACCCGTGAGCGCGCCGGCCGGGCCGCCGCCCGCGGTCCTCGACCGCCTCCACGACGGGGCGTTCCTTCTGATCGACAAGCCCCGGGGCCCGACGTCGCACCAGGCGACGGCCTGGGCGCGCGATTTGCTCGGGGTCGAGCGGGCCGGCCACGCCGGCACCCTCGACCCGAACGTCTCGGGGCTGCTCTGGGTCGGGGTCGGCCCGGCCCTCAAGCTGTTGCCGCTCCTCCTCGAGTTCCCGAAACGCTACATCGCCGTCGTGGTCCTGCACGGGCGCGTCGACGCGGCGGAGACCGCGCGCGCGATCGCGGAGTTCACCGGGCCGATCTTCCAGACCCCGCCGGTCCGGTCCGCGGTCAAGCGCGAGCGCCGGATCCGCACGATCCATCGCCTCGAGCGGCTCGAGATGGACGGACCGCGCCTGCTCCTGGACGTGACGTGCGATTCGGGGACCTACGTCCGCACGCTGGCCGTCGACCTCGGGGAAGCGCTCGGGGTCGGCGGCCACCTCGAGGAGCTCCGGCGGACGGGGACGGGGCCGTTCACGGAGGCGATGGCGGTGCCGCTCACCGCCGTGGCCGACGCCGTGGCGCGCGCCCGCGAGGGCGACGCATCGACCCTCCGGGGGCTCCTCCACCCGATGGAGGAGGTCCTGGGCGAGTTCCCCCAGGTCCGCGTCAAGGAGCCGGCGGCCTCGGCCGTGGTGCACGGGGCGGGGCTGGCGGCCGGAGGGATCCTGAACGTCTCGCGCCCCTTCGCCGCGGGGGCGCACGTCATCCTTTGCACCGCCGCCGGTGAATCGCTCGCGATCGGCCGCGCCCGGGCCGCCTCGGAGGCGCTCTCCCGGGTACGCCAGGGCTGGGCGATCGACCTAGAACGGGTCCTCGTAGATCCCGGCCGCTTCCCACCGCGCTGGGGCCGCCCGGCCGGCGCGACGGCGACCGACCCCGCCGGGACGGGATAGGTTTTTCCGCCCGCGCCGCTCGGGGGCGCGATGCACGGCGCCGGGAACCCCCGGTCCTCCCCGACCGGGCCGTTCGCACGCCTCGGCCGCGGCATCGTCCGCCACCCGTGGTACCCGATCCTCTTCTGGATCGTCCTGCTCCTCGTCACCCTCCCGTTCCTCTCCCGCGTCTCCTCGGTCACGGAGAACTCGGCGACGACGCTGCCGAACGGCGCCCCCAGCGCCGTCGCGCAGGCCGAGCTCGACCGGCTCTTCCCGAACGCCTCGGGCGGCTCCGCGAGCTACCTCCTCCTCGCCGGGCCGAACATCACCGGACCGGTCGGGCAGAACGCGACGATCGCCGTCGCCCGTGCCGTCGCGAACGACCCTTCCCTCCGCTACCTCGGACCGGTGACCGACCTCTACAGCGCCTACGGCGGCTACCTGGACGGGATGGCCCGCATCGCCCTCGGCGGGATCGGCGGTGCGCTCGCCGGGCCCGTCGCCCTGCCGGTGGCGGTGAACGCCACGGCGTCGCTCCTCTGGGGCGTGCCGGGCGCCTACGTCGCGACCTGGTCGGCCCTCGTGGCCGCGAACCCGTCGCTCCCGCCCGCGAGCCTCAACGCCGCCGCCTTCAACCGGACCGCCGCCGGCCTGGGGGGGAACGCGACGGCGCTCTACGTCCTGACGACGTTCTACGCCGGCCCACCGACGATCGGGGACGGCTTCAACGGGACCGCGAACTGCGCCGCGGATCCCGCGAACGTCTCGGTCTGCGCCACCGCCACGGCGCGGGCGACCCTCGGGGCCGTCGTCGACGTCCTCGCGCCGAACCCCGCCGACCGGGCCGTGCCGACGGCCGTGCTCGCGGGCCTGGACCTCGCCAACTTCACGAACGCCACGGCCCAGCACGAGGTCGACGTCGGCATCCTCGCCGGGACGCTCGGCCTCCCGGCCGCGTGGGTCGGGGCGGTCTGGGCCCTGTGGCCCACGGGCACCGCGACGCCGGCCGCCGTCGCGGCATGGACGGCCTCGCGGGCCGAGAACACGAGCGTCGCCGCGTGGCCCCTGCCGGTCCCGGGGAGCCTGTATCGCCAGTTCGTGGACCCGAGCGGGACCGCGACGCTCGTCATCGTGTCGTTCACCCAGGCCTCGAGCTACTCCGCCCCGGGCGGCGACCAGCCGATCTACGACGACGTCGTCGAGATCAACCGGGTCGCCCCGCTCGCCCTCGTCGCGTCCGACCCGGCGGGCGGCCTCTCGCTCTGGCAGACCGGACCGGCGGCGCTCGACCAGGCCCAGAGCGCGGACCTGAGCGCGAGCCTCGCGATCGTGCTGCCGCTCACCGTCCTCGCGCTCGTCGCCATCACGATCCTCTACTTCCGCGCCCCGCTCGCCCCGCTGATCACCTTCGGCGGGCTCGGGATCGCCCTCGCCCTCGGCGTGGGGGGTCTCGTGCTCGTCGGGACGCTCGTCACGCACGTCGACACGACGACCCAGACGCTGGAGGACACGTTCGTCCTCGGCGTCGGCACCGACTACTCGATCTTCCTCGTCGCACGGTTCAAGGAGGAGATCGTGCGCGGCGCCGACCCGAAGGAGGCCGTCGTCACGACGGTGACCTGGGCCGGCCAGTCGATCGCGACGAGCGGGGCGACGGCCGTCATCGCGACGCTGGCGCTCGCGTTCTCGGGCGTCGCGCTGCTCTCGCAGTGGGGGATGGTCCTGTCGCTCGCGGTCCTCCTCGCCCTGCTCGTCTCGCTCACGATCATCCCGGCGTTCCTGACCCTGCTGGGCCCCCGCATCTTCTGGCCGTACACCGGCGAACGCCTGCGGACCCTCGCGGCGAACGCCGAGGTCCGCCGGCGCGAGGAGCGGACGTACTTCCACCGGGTCGGCCGTCGCGTCCAGCGCCATCCGAAGGCCGTGGTGGCCGCCGTCCTCCTCGTCTCGGTCCCGCTGCTCTACCTCGCCTTCACGGCGCCGATCTCCTACGACTTCTACGCCCAGCTGCCCGCGGGGCGGCCGGCGACGGACGGCCTGGCGGCCCTCGGCCAGCACTTCGGGCCCGGCTACGCGTTCCCGACGATCCTGCTCGCCACGTTCGCGAGCCCGCTGGTCGTCGGCAACACGACCAACGCGACGGAGTTCGCCGACCTCGCCTCCCTCGGCGATGCGCTCAACTCGACGCCCGGCGTCGCGGCCGTCCAATCGCCCGTCGGCCCGTACGGCGCCCCGCTCGTCGACTGGCTGGCCTTTGCGGCGCTGCCGCCGGCGGACCAGGCGACGCTCCACGGCCTGATGTCGAGCTACGTGGGCAGCGACGGGCGGACGGTCCTTCTGACCGTCCAGATGGACAACAGCGGCCTCTCCGGCAGCGCCGTCACCCTGCTGACGACCCTGCGGTCGACCACGGACGCCTTCGCCGCGGCGCACGGCGACCTCACCGTGACGGCCTGGGGAGGCGGGGCCGCGGTGACGAACGACCTCCAGCAGCAGACCTCGCTCGCGACGGAGCGCATGGCGATCGCGGTCTCCGTCGGGCTCGTCATCGTGCTGCTCGCGGTCCTCCGCTCCTGGCTGATCCCGCCGATGGCGGTCGCGACGATCGGGCTGTCGATCGCCTGGGCGTGGGCCGTCACGCACCTGGTGCTCACCCTCGGCTTCGGGATCCCCCTGTTCTTCTTCGTGCCGACGGTCCTGTTCATCCTGATCCTCGGGCTCGGCATCGACTACAACATCTTCCTCCTGACCCGCGTGCGGGAAGAACGCGTCCGCGGCCGCTCCTCCTCCGAGGCGGCCGTCGAGGCGATCGCGACGACGGGCGGGATCATCACCGCCGCGGCGGTCATCCTCGCGAGCGCCTTCGCGATCCTCCTGACCGGCGACTTCCGCATCCTCCAGGCGATCGGCTTCAGCGTCGCGGCGGCGGTGCTGCTGGACGCGATGGTCGTGCGGACCTACCTCGTCCCGGCGACGCTCTTCCTGCTGGGCGACCGGGTCTGGGCCGGGTTCCGGCGCGAGGGCCGGCCGCCCGCCCGCTAGGGGGCCGCGAGGTAGCGCGCGCGGGCGCGGCCCACGTGGGCGTCGGCCTTGCTCGAGTCGACGATCTCCTCGATCGTGCCCGTCGGCGAGATGAAGAAGGTGACGCGGCGGGCCTTCCCGCCGGCCCCGAGCGTGCCGAAGCGGCGCGCGACCTCCTTGGACGTGTCCGCGACGAGGGGGAACGGCAACTGGTACTTGCCGGCGAACGCCGCCTGGTCCTCGACCGGGTCGACGCTGACGCCGACGACGTGGACGCCCTTCGCCCTCAGCTCCGGGTAGATGTCCCGGAACCCCTTCGACTCGATCGTGCACCCCGGGGTGTCCGCCTGCGGGTAGAAGTACAGGACGACGGGCGCCCCGCGCAGGGAGGAGAGGCGCAGGGTCGTTCCCGAGGCGATGGTCGCGTCGAACTCCGGGGCCGCTTCGCCGATGCCGGGCATGTCCGAGGGAGACGGCCGCCGGTACTTATGGGTCCCTGTCGCCCGCTACGGGCCGCTCACCGTGACCAGGGTCTCGGTGCTCTTGATGCCGGGCACCCGGCGGATCCGGTGCATGACCACGTCGAGCGCCGTGGTGATGTGGTCGGCCTGGATCTTCACGATGAGGTCGAACGGGCCGGTGACCCCCTGGACCTCGACGACGTGGGGAAAAGCGCGGACCCTCCGGGCGACCTCCTCGAGGCTGCCGACCTCCGCCTCGACCAGCAGGTAGAGCGTCTCCATCGCGGGGGACCCGTCCGGGCAGACTACGCCCCGCCCGGCACTTGAACCTGCCGAACGGCGGCCGGCGCCGGCCGAGGTCAAAAGGGTTAAACGCGAATGGAGGCCGACGGCGGCCGATGGTCCTCCGGGTCCGCGACTCCTTGAGCGGGGACGTCCACGACGTCCTCCCGGGGGGGCGTCGGCCGCTGTCGCTCTACGTCTGCGGCCCGACGGTCTACGACCTCACCCACGTCGGGCACGCCCGGACCTACCTCTACTTCGATGTGATCCGGCGGCTCCTTGGCGAGCGCGGCGTGCCGGTCCGCCACGTCCTCAACATCACGGACGTGGAGGACAAGATCAGTCACCGGGCCAGCGCCCTCGGCCTCGACTGGAAGGACCTCGCGCGCCAGGAGGAGCGGGCCTTCTGGCGGGACCTCTCCGGCCTCGGCGTGCTCCGCCCCCACCTTCGGCCCCGGGCGAGCGACTTCGTCCCGCGGATGGTGGAGGTCGCGCGCGCCCTCGACCGCAACGGCCGGGTCCGCCGCGGGGAGGAGGGGTGGATGTACTTCCCCGAGGACGCGCACGATCCGCGGAACTTCTCCGTCGGCTCCGAGCTCGAGGACCACGCGGTGCCGGAACCGGGCCACCCGTTCGGCCCGGCGGGGGAGATCCCGAGGGACTTCCTCGTCTGGAAGCGGCAGGACCCCCCGCTGCCGTCGTGGCCGAGCCCCTGGGGGCGCGGGGTGCCCGGCTGGCACCTCGAATGCTACACGATGGCCCGCGATCTCCTGTCGGTCCCGCTCGACCTCCACGGCGGCGGGGTCGACCTGGTCTACCCGCATCACTATGCGGGCAACGAGGTCGCCCTGAGCCTCGACCATACGCCCTTCGCCCGGACGTTCCTGCACACCGGCTTCGTGCTCGAGGGGGGCCGGAAGATGTCGAAGTCGACCGGCAACCTCGTGCCGCTCCGGAGCGCCCTCGCCGAGCACGGGCGGGACGCGCTGCGCTGGTACCTCCTCAGCCCGCCGTTCCACCGGCCGCTGCCCTGGCGGGGCGAGGCGCTATCGGGCGCGGCCGCGGAGCTGGGCGAGCTCGTGCGCCGGCTCCGCGCGGCGGTGGCCCCGGGCGCGGGAGGTTCCCTCGAGCCGCGGGCGTTCGCCGACCTCGCCGACCGGGTCCTGGACGACCTCGAGGACGGGTTCCGCACGGCCGAGGCGTTCGACCGGCTGCGCTCCTTCGGCGCCGACCTCGACCGCCGCCCGAACCCCCGGGTCGCGCGCGGCGGCGCGCCCGCCGCGCGTCGCGCGATCGCCCGGATCGAGCGGGTCCTCGGGATCCGGCTCGTCGCTCCTACAGGTCCCGGCGGTCCAGGATCAGGCTGAGCCCGTTGCCGCCGCCCATGCACAGGGTGGCGAGGCCCAGGTGGCCCTTCGCGCGGAGCAGCTCGTGGGCGAGGGTCACCACGATCCGCGCCCCGCTCGCCCCGATCGGGTGGCCCAGCGCGACGGCGCCGCCGTGCACATTGAAGCGGTCGTCGGGAAAGCCGAAGGTCCGCTGGACCGCGATCGACGCCGAGGCGAACGCCTCGTTGTGCTCGATCCGGTCGAAGTCGGCCGGGGAAAAGCCCGTGCGCTCGAGGTGCCGACGGACCGTCGGGATCGGCGACGCCATGACGTGCGAGGGGTCGACCCCGCTCACCATGCCGCTGTGGATCCACGCGAGCGGACGCAGGCCGCGCCGCGCGACCTCCGCCTCCGACGCGAGCACGATCGCGGCCGCCCCGTCGGAGAGCTGCGAGGAGTTGCCCGCGGTGAGGACGCCGTCCGGCCGGAACGCGGGCTTCAGGCGCGCGAGCCCCTCCGCGGTCGAATCGCCGCGGGGTCCCTCGTCCGCGACGAGCCCCCGGCCGCCGGGGGTGAGCGCCGCCGGCACCTCGACCATCTCGGCCCGGAACGATCCGTCCCTCCCCGCGCGGGCGGCCGACAGATGGCTGCGGAGGGCGAAGGCGTCCACGTCGCCGCGCGTCAGGTGGTAGTCGAGCGCGATCCGCTCCCCGGTGAGCCCCATGTGCTCGTGCTCGCCGTAGGCATCGAGGAGGCTGTCGCGGAGGACCGCGTCGTCCAACGTCGCGGCCCCGTAGCGCAGACCCCAGCGGGCGCCCCCCGGCACGAGGTACGGCGCCGACGACATGCTCTCCATCCCGCCGGCGAGCGCAAGGTCGAAGTCCCCGGCCCGGATCGCGGCGGTCGCGCTCCAGATCGCCTGCATCCCCGAACCGCAGACCATGTTGACCGTGACCCCGCCCGCCGTGTCGGGAAGCCCGCTGCCCCGGAGCACCTGGCGGGCCGGGTTCTGCCCGGCACCGGCCTGGATGCAGTGTCCGAAGAACAGGACCGGCACCTCCGCGCCCGGTACCCGCGCCCGGTCGAGGGCGGCCCGCGCGGCGACCGTGCCGAGGGCCACGGCCGGCGTCGCGCGCAGCGCTCCGCCGTACTTGCCGATCGGGGTGCGAGCGGCGCTCAGGAGCGCGACGCGGGGAAGGACCGCGGACACGCCCGGTCCACCCGGAGGGCGATTAAGAGGCTGGCGCCTCGGACGCATCCGGCGGGGCGCCGTGCGCCCGCGCTAGTCTTCCTCGACGCGCGGCGCGAGCAGGAAGCGGCCCTTGCCCTTGCCCCCGGCCACATCGAACTCGATCTTGAGCGGGTACTCGTTCCCGACGTGGAGGGTCACCTGGTCGCTCGAGGTGATCGACTTGACCATGCTCGAGAAGAAGTCGAGCGGGTACATGCTCTTGACCGACTCCTTGCTCTCGAGCAGCGGGAGGGACTCCTTGCCGAGGCGCATGTCGACCCGGTCGGTCTCGCCCTCCGAGTGCATCGTGAACGCCTCGGGCTCGAGGGTGAGCGTCACATGGTCGCTGATGCTCTCGCTGCCGCGGATGCCCTGACGGAGCTCGTCCATCTTGACCGTGGCCACCCCCGGCGGCGAGACGTTCGGGACCTTCGGGTCCGTGATGCCGGCGGGGTCGACGATCGACATGTGCCGGGTGACGTTCCCGACCTTGATCACGAGGCGGTTCTTCCCGCCGTCGAACTGAAGGTCGAGGATGTCGCCGGGCTTCGACAGTCGGAGCACCTCCTTGAGCTTCTCGATGTCGACGCCGATCTCGGTCGGCTCGCCGGCGAACTCCTCGAACGCGCTCTTGTTGAGGTCGAGGACCAGCATCGCGACGTGGGACGGGTCGACGGCCTTGACGCCGATGCCGTCCTTGGAGATCGAAAGCTTCACCTCGGAGACGAGCGTCGAGATCACCTCGACGAGCTCCCGAAGGACCTCCATCTTGATCTTCGCCTTGAACATCGCCACCCTCGGCGCGGCGCTACAGGCGGCCCCCTTATAAGGGGTTTCTCCGGCCCGGTCTCCGCCGGTGGATGGCGGGCGGCCCGGCGGGACGTCGCGGGGCCCATGTCGGCCAGCGGCCCCGCGCGCCCGGCCGCCGCGACGCCGGCGAACGTCGAAGGGCAAGCCCTTTCTCTCGCCGAGGGTCCACCCGGCCGGTGACCGAGCTCGCGTACCTGGCGGGCAACGACGCCGCCTACGAACGCACCTTTCGCGCGCGCGTGACCGCGCTGCCGCCGGGGGGGGTCGTGCTCGACCGCACCTTCTTCTATCCCGAAGGCGGCGGACAACCGGCGGACCGCGGGACGCTCACGCCCGAGGACGGCCGGCCGCGATCGGTGGTCGACGTGCTGCGCAGCGGCCCCCACGTCGTCCACCGGCTCGACCGCGACCGGACCGCCCCGCCGCTGCGGGTCGGCGAGGAGATCACCGGAGCGATCGACTGGGACCGGCGCTACCGCCACATGCGGTTGCATACCCTGCAGCATCTGCTCAGCGCCCGGATCTTCGAGCGGATCGGCCGCCGGACGCGGCAGGCCCGCTTCGCGGGAGACGCGGGAACGATCGACCTCGACGGGCCGTGGCCGGACTCGGAGAGCCTGGACGAGCTCACCCGCGACCTGGCGGAGCGGATCCGGCAGGCCCGGCCGGTCCGCATCGGCTTCGTCCCCCGCGCCGAATGGGACCGGGCGCCCGCCCCGCGCTCCGGTCGGGTGCCCCTGGCTCCGCAGGTCGACCCGGTCCGGGTGGTCGAGATCGATGCGCTCGATCGGTGTCCGTGCGGGGGCACCCACGTGCGCTCCACGGGAGAGCTCGGGGGGATCGTCCTGTACGCGCCGTCGCCGCTGCCGGGGCCGGCCTGCCGCCTTCCGTTCAGTCGGACCGAGGGCGAGCCGTCCACTCCGGCCGCGTGACGCCGTAGACCGCGACATCGTGCCACCGGCCGTGGTGGAAGAGGCCGGCCCGGATCGTCCCCTCCCGGTGGAACCCCAGTCCCTCGAGCAGGCGGAACGACGCGGTGTTGTCGACGTCCGTCGTCGCCCCTACCCGCTCGAGGGGCTCATCGTGAAAGAGGAAGTCGACGAGGAGCCCGACCGCCTCGCGCCCGAGGCCGCGTCCGCGGACCGAGGTGTCCCCGAGGACGTACCAGACGTCGGTGAGGGTCAGGACCGGATGGCTTAGGTAGTAGCCGACGAGCCCCACCACCCGCCCGTCCTCCCGCAGCTCGATGACGAAGCGCGGGGCGAGCGACGCGGGGTCGTCCGACGCCGACTCGATCTCGCGGCGGAACGCGTCGAACGTGTCGACGCTGAACCGGTCGAACGGGGCGATGACCTCGGGGTCGTTGTACCACGCGAAGATCCGGTCGTAGTCGGCGGGAGCGGGGGGGCGGAGGCGGACCTGCGCCCCCTCGAGGGTCGGGAGCGGCACGGCCTCAGGCGTCCCGGGCGGCAGGGCCGGGGTTCGGCGCCCACGGGACCAGGTCGGCATCGGGCGGCGGGTTCATGTCGCCGTTGCCGAGGGCACCGGGGGGTACCGGCGCCAGGGGAGCGTCCCCGCGGCGCAGGTCGAGGGCCTTGCGGTGCCCGCTCGGAGTGAGCGAGAAGACCAGCTTCGGCTCGCTGTAGCCGATCACGTACTGCACCCGGCGGTAGACGTACCGGCTCATCTCGAGGGAGCGGAGCGCGTTCTTCACCACGCCGTTCGACATCTGGGAGAACGCACGGAAGATGCCGAACTCGGTGGTCCACTGGTCCGCCTCGAAGCGGACCTGTTGCCCACGGTGCTCCAGCAGGTGAATGAGGAGGGAGCGCTCGAGCGGGTCGAGGTCCTCCTTGGCCATGATCGCCCCTTGCGCGGGGTACGGGCTACGAGATGGTGGTGATCTCGTAGTTGACGTCGAGACCCTTCATGCGGCCGTGCATCTCGGTGATGAGCTTGATCACTTCGTCGAACGTTGCCTTCTCCTTCCACTTGTAGACGAAGTCGTGCATCCCCATCGACTCCTCGAATCCGAGCTCCCGCATGACGCGCAGGACGGACTGGGGGTCGGCTCCTTCCGAGTGAAAGATCATCCGAACGTAGGTGCGCATGGTACCGTCCGATAGTAGACGTCGGTCGCCTTTAGGCGACCTTTCTCTTATATATGCTTCCCTTGTCGGAGCGTTCCGCATGGCGAACCCCCCCTCCGCGCGCCCCGTGGTCGTGACGGGAGGCGCCGGAGCGATCGGGGTGTACCTGGTCGCCGCCCTGCTCAAGGCCGGCCTTGAGGTCCGCGTCATCGACAACTTCTCCTCCGGCCGGCGCGACCGGCTTCCGGCCCCGCCGGCGCCGGGGCGCCTCAAGGTCGTCCATGCCGACCTGAGGCACCTGAGCGAGATCCGCTCGACCTTTGCGGGCGCCGTCGCCGCCTGGCACCTCGCCGCGAACCCCGACATCCGCCGGGGGACCGAGGACCCGACGCTGGACCTGGAGCACGGCACCATCGCGACGTTCAACGTCCTCGAGGCGGCGCGCCGCGCCGAGGTCCCCCAGGTCCTCTTCGCCTCCTCGAGCGTCGTCTACGGCTATCCGAAGACCCTCCCGACCCCGGAGGACTACGGCCCGCTCCTCCCCCAGTCGCTCTACGGCGCCTCGAAGCTCGCCTCGGAAGGCCTCCTGAGCGCCTATGCCTACACCTACGGGATGCGCACGGCGATCTTCCGCTTCGCGAACATCATCGGGCCGACGATGACCCACGGCGTCATTTTCGACTTCTTCGAGAAGCTCAAGCGCGACCCGACCCGGCTCGAGGTCCTCGGCGACGGCCGCCAGGCGAAGAGCTACCTGCGCGTCGAGGACTGCGTCGGCGGCATGATCGTCGCGGCGGCGCGAGCGAACGAGCCGGTCTGCGTCTACAATCTCGGGACCCGGGACCAGACGAGCGTCCGGGAGATCGCCGAGAAGGTCGTGGCGGCGCGGGGCGGGAAGGCTCGGATCGAGTACCGCGGCGGCGAACGCGGCTGGGCGGGCGACGTCCCCGTCCAGCTGCTCGGGATCGACCGCATCTCGAGCCTGGGATGGAGCCCGCGCTACTCGAGCTCGCAGGCCGTCGACCTCACGATCCGCGAGCTCGCCGAGAGGTACCGCGCGTAGCGGCGATGGCGGCGACCCCGCGCTCCCCGTACGTGCCCGGGACCGTCACGGTCGTCCTCACGGTCCTGCGCGACCCGCGCGTCGCCCGGACCCTCGAGAGCCTCCTGAACCAGGACCGCCGCGCGGACGAGGTGCTCGTCGACGACGGGGGCGGCGACGATCGGGTGGAGCGGATCACCGCGGAGTTCTCGGCCCGGGACTCGCGGATCCGGCACCTTCCCGCCCCCGGCAACATCCCCGAGAGCCGCAACATCGCCCTGCGCGCGGCCACGGGGGAGTTCGTCGCGTTCCTGGACGCCGACGAGATCGCCCCGCCCGGCTGGCTGACCGCGCTCCTCGCCCCGTTCTCGGA
>JAKAOB010000144.1 GCA_021812305.1 Thermoplasmata archaeon | reverse complement strand
GATTGATGACCCCCGACGGTGGTCGATGACGAGGAGACGTGACATCACGAAAGGCAGCCTCGCTCAACTGGCAGGGCTTCTCGCGGCTCTTGTCACCTTGGGCGCCGCCCGGGCGGCGCTCGCGCAGATCCCGGACCCGATCTACGCGGACCTCTACTGGGAGGCGTCGGGCCACTCCTGGGACGGGGACATCGCGAGCTATGCCGCGAGCCAACAGGCGTCAGGCGACGCTTACTGGCTGGACAAGGCCCTCATGACGACCGACGGGATCGATTCCTTCGTCGAATCGATGCTCGAGAGCCAGTGGGTCGCGGACCTCGCGGGGTACGGCGTCACATCCGTCACCAAGGCGCCCTGGAGCTTCGTCCTCGTCCCGGAGGCCGAGGCGGGCCTCGCCGCCTGCTCGGGCGTGACGCCCAGCTCCAGCCTCCTCTCGGACTTTGAGGCCAACCTGGCCGGCTTCGTGAACTGCGCCATCGCCGCGCAGCCGCAGCTCGGCGCGAGCAACGTCGTCCTCAACGTCTTCCTCCCGCCCTGGGTGGCCGGGGGGCCGCTGGGCGCCGGGGACCCTTGCAGCAGCGGCACGCAGTACGGCGGCAGCTCCAGCGGGGGCAACGGCGGCTACTTCGGCTACAACGAACTGGTCGACGGCCATTCGATCGCCGTGCTGCCGACGGAGCCGACCTGCCAAACGGGTCTGACCCGCCTCGTCTGGACCATCTCCCACGAGGACGCGGAGACGACGAGCCAGCAGCGCCAGATCGCCGACGTCTGCGAGGGCCTCCCCGGGAGCGGGGAACCGTACGTCTCGCTTCCCTTCCTGAGCCCCATCCTCAACACCTCTTCCTCGCTCGCCGACTACGAACAGCTCACGCCCGGCGTGACGGTGAACTGGATGCCGGTCAGCGACGGCGGCTCCGAGCCCGAGTGCATCCAGAACGGCGCGCAGGTGGCCTGCCAGTGCGTGCCCCAGGTCGGCTCGGTCCCGGCCATGAACCCACCCTCCGGGCCCGTCGCCTGCGGCTCCGGGCAGAACCTCATCGTCCAGATGCAGCTCGATGAGTCCGCAAGCCGGAACCCACCGCCCTGGGACCTGCCGAACGCGACCAACGGATACACGGGCTCGCTCTACGTCACCGCCGAGGTCCAGGGCCCCACGACCTGGGCCGCCGGGGGAGGCCACGTCGTGGGCCTGCCGAACCCGGTGGCGACTCCCTGGCTCCAATGGACCTCCGCCGGCTATCTCGAGCTGGACGGCTTCGGCTCGGGCTACGGCGGCGCGAACGTCGCCCCGGCGCTCTCCTCGATCGATCTCAGCGTCTACGACCCGGTCTGGGGCCAACTGAACGCGGCGACGCTCGGCGGCTCGGCCCCTCCGTCGGTCCAGGCCGAGCCTCCCGCGAGCTACTCGGAGGTCTACGCCGTCCCGTCCGGCTACGCACCCTGGCCCATGCAGGGGCGGCTCCTCGGGAGCAGCTCGTGCGGGATGCCCGGCCACACGGTCGGGCCGGTGCCGAACGGCGACACGACCGTGACCCTCTCGGTGTCGGGGCCGACGACCGGCGACATCTACCCGGGCAGCGTCGTGACCGACAGCGGGGGCTACTTCAACTTCGACTACCTCCCCGGCTCCCCGGGCATGAAGATCGTCGAGTACACGACGCCGACCCTCGGACCCGCGCTGACCTGGGACGTGACCCTCGTGGTCGGTCCCGAGATCGATGGCATCAGCCCGCCGCGCGGCCTCGTCGCCGGCGGCAACCTCGCGACCCTCACGGGCAAGGGGCTCCAAGGGACGCTGAGGGTTCAATTCTCCTACCAGGGCCCGAGCGGCCAGGTCGACGCGCCCGTCGTCTTCGCGACCGGCAACGCGGCGGGGACGCAGGCCACCTTCAGGGTGCCGCCGTCCGTCCTCCCCGCCCCCGGCGCGGGCGTCGAGCAGGTGGCCGTCTACAGCGAGAACGGGGCCCAGTGGTCGGAGAGCCTGCCCTACACCTACCTCCAGGCCAACACACCCTACCTCACCTTTCGGCCCGCCGGCGGGAAGGTCTGCTACCCCTCCAACGGCAACCAGGTGACCGCGGTCGTCCTCGACTCGTTCGGAAACTTCGACCCGAACCGGCAGATTGCGTTCAGGCCCATCTCGCCAAACATCACCTTCGCCCCGACGACCATCTACAACGGCGGGACCACCGACGCCTGGTTCAGCGTGACCGGATCGGCCCCGTACGACTTCACGGCGCTCGCCACGGGGGGCAACGCCGTCGAGGCGGCGCTGAAAGACTACTGGGTCCCCCCCCCCATCGTTTGCCATCCCGAATCCGTGGGGAATCCCACGCCCCATGGCGGCCACCAGGCGGCGGCGGTCTACGGTTATCTCGGCGGGCAGTGGCACCCGCCCGTCCTCGGTGATCCCTGGGACTGGGCCGACCCCGAGATCGGGACGATCTCGAGCCCCTACTCCCCGAGCTCCTTCATGTTCTACACGCTCAGCCAGGACGAGATCTACCAGCTCGCGTCCTTCGTGTCGCCGACCGGGAACGCCGCGGTCATGTTCCCGTACCCGAGCCCCTTGGCCTCGAACGTCTGCTTCACGGGGCGAGCGCTCCACGTCTCGATGGAGAACCAGCCGCCCGACTGGAGCGTCACCGTCGCCTATCCGCTCGACCGGAACGTCTCGCCCGCCGCCTACCGGGTCTTCGGCCTGAACGAGTCAAACGGCGTCTGGGTCCAGATGTCCTCGACCGTCGAGCACGTCGGCTCGGGCTACCGGCTGATCGCTCGCGACGAGTCCGTGGACCCGAACCACGAGGTCCCAGGCGCCGTCAACGGCCCTTACGCGCTCGTCTACTACTCGAGCTCAGCCTGCCCGTAGGCGGCTTCGACGACCTTGGATGGGTGTGCCACCTTCCGCTTCACGGGGGCGGCG
>JAKAOB010000053.1 GCA_021812305.1 Thermoplasmata archaeon | reverse complement strand
CTACACGCTCCTCGCCCGCGAGCTCAAGCTGGGCCTCAAGCCCGTCGAGCCCCGCGACTACCTGGTCCGGTTCACCCAGGACCTCAACCTCTCCAAGGAGGTCCGCCACAAGGTCCTCCAGCTCCTGGAGCAGGTCGAGCAGGTCTACTCGACCAGCGGGGTCCTGCCGAACGGGATCCTGGCGACGATCATCTACATCGCCTCGAACCTGATGGGCGAGCCGCGCAGCCAGGACCGGATCGCGCTCGTCGCGAACGTGACGCCGGTCACGATCCGCAACCACTACAAAGAGCTCCTCGACCTCCTGGGCCTCCCGAAGAACCTCGCGAACCCGCAGGCGCGGGGCACCCTGCCCGTCGTCCTGCCGCGCCCCGCCGGGGCGAAGGCGGACGAGGCGACCGTCGCGGCCGGGCCGTAGGCGGGCGAAAGCGGTTAACCCCGGGCCGCCTCGGGGGGCCGTGGCGGCCGTCGCGGCGCTGTCGTACTCGTCCGTCCGCACCTACCTGGAGTGCCCGCTGCGCTGGCGGTTCCTCTACGTCGACCGCCTCCCGGAGGCGCCGCGGGGCTACTTCTCCTTCGGGCGGACGGTCCACTCCGTCCTCGAGGACCTGCTGCGTCCGCTCGTCGTCCCGACGACCCGCCTGACCCCCACGGGCGACACGCAGCGGACGCTGGACGACTTCGGCGGGCGACCGGCGCCGCCGGGCCGCCTGATGACGCGCGAGGAGCTCCTGGCGGCGTACGCCCAGCACTGGGTGAGCGACGGCTACGTCAGCGCGGCGGAGGAAGCGCGCTACCGCCTGCTCGGCGAGACGCTGCTCACCGCCTACCTGGCCGACGTCGCGCGCGCCCCCCCGACGCCCGTCGCCCTCGAAGAGCACCTCGAGGCGCAATGGGAGGGGATCGCCGTCCACGGCTACATCGACCGGATCGACCGCGCGCCGGACGGAGGGCTCGAGATCCTCGACTACAAGACGTCGCGCGCCCTCTCGGACGAGGACGTCCGCACGAGCGACCAGCTCACCCTCTACCAGGTCCTGGTCGAGAAGAACTACGCCGAGCCCGTCCGGTCCCTGACGCTGTATCACCTGCGTAGCCTCACACCGCTCACGGCGCCGCGGCGGGACGGCGAGGCGGTCGATGGCCTGCGCGAGCGGGTCGGGAAGGCGAGCGACGGGATCCGCTCCGACTCCTTCGAGCCGACGCCGGGGCGCCAGTGCGCCCGCTGCGAGTTCCAGGGGCTCTGCCCCGAGTTCAAGGAGGTCCCGGGCGGCGAGCGCGCCGGCCTCCTGTCGCTCGTGGACCGGTTCGCCTCGCTCCGGGCCGAGGAGGACCGGATCGACGGTGAGCTGCGGCGGGCGGCCGAGGAGCTCCACCGCGCCGCCGAGCGGCTCGGCGTGCACCGCATCCCCGGCTCCGACCGGGTCGCGATCCGGCGGCGGGAGGAGGCCTGGCAGTTCCGCCCCCGCGCGGTCCGCGAGCTTCTGGAGGCGAGCGGGCTCGCCGGCCGGGCGGACCCCACCGACCCCGGGGCCGTGGCGCGCCTGCTCAAGGACCCGTCGATCCCCGCGACGGTGCGGCGGCAGGTCGCCGAGGCCGGCTCGCGCCGGGTGCGCTGGTACTGGGTCCTCGAGGACGGGGACGCCGCCCGCTAGCGTCGGGCCCGCGCAAAGGCTATGACACGAGCCCGGTACCGGGCGCTATGGGTATCGAGCTCGCGTCCCGCGCCCGACTGGCCCCCCTCGAGGAAGGGGCGCCGACCGTCGCCACCCTGTGCTCGCACTCTTCGCTGCAGATCTTCCACGGCGCCCGGCAGGAGGGCTACCGGACCCTGGGGATCAGTGTCGGGACCCCCGCGCGCTTCTACGACGCCTTCCCCCTCGCGCGGCCGGATTCGTTCCTGACGGTACCGAAGGTCCGCGACATCGTCCACGAGGTCGACCGGCTGCGCGCCGAGCGGGCCGTGCTCATCCCGCACGGCTCGTTCGTCGAGTACCTGGGCCCGGAGGCGTTCGGCCAGATGGACGTGCCGGTCTTCGGCAACCGGGCCGTGATCGAGTGGGAGTCCGACCGCGAGAAGGAACGGGTCTGGCTCGAGTCGGCGGGGGTGCCGATGCCGCGCCGCTACGCGACCCCGGAGGAGGTCGACGGCCCGGTGATCGTGAAGTACTACGGGGCGAAGGGCGGGCAGGGCTTCTACCTCGCGAAGAACCGCGAGGCGCTCCGCGACTTCCGCCCGACGGGGCCCCACGTCATCCAGGAGTACGTGCTGGGCACGCGCTACTACGTCCACTTCTTCTACTCCCCGCTGTCCGACCGCGGCTACCGCGTCGGCCACGGCTCGCTCGAGCTGCTCGGGATGGACCGCCGGGACGAGGCGAACATCGACGAGCTGTACAAGCTCGGGGCGCAGGAAGAGCTCCTGCGGGCCGGTATCCGCCCGACCTTCGTCGTGACGGGCAACGTCCCGGTCGTCCTGCGGGAGTCGCTCCTCCCGCAGATCTTCGACGTCGGCGCGCGGATCATCGAGCGGTCGATCGAGCTGTTCGGCGGGATGGTCGGCCCGTTCTGCGTCGAGGGGATCATGACCGAGGAGCTCAAGTTCAAGGTCTTCGAGATCTCGACCCGGATCGTCGCGGGGACGAACCTGTTCATCTCCGGCTCGAGCTACTCGGACCTGGTCGCCCCGGGCCTGTCGATGGGCCGGCGGATCGCCCTCGAGCTCAAGCGCGCCCAGGCCGAGGGACGCCTGGCCGAGGTGCTGAGCTAGGCGCGAGCGCGGGGTTAAACCCGCGCGACGCCCTCGCCCCCGCTCCATGACCTCGGCGATCGTCGCCCAGGGGCTTTCCAAGGTCTACCCGCGGGGCGGCGTCACGGCGCTCTCCGGGGTCGACCTCGAGATCCCCGCGGGGGACGTCTTCGGCCTCATCGGCCGCAACGGCGCCGGGAAGACGACGTTCGTCCGGGTCGCGGCGACGCAGCTGATGCCGAGCGCCGGCCACCTTTCCGTCCTCGGCCACGACGTCGCCCAGGCGGCCGACCGCATCCGTCCGCGCATCGCGGCGGTACCGCAGGAGAGCCGGCCGCTCTACTTCCTGACCGTCGACCAGCTCGTCTACCTCTACCTGCGCCTGCGGGGCCACGAGCGCTCGGACGCGCGGGAGCGGACCGACCGGGTCCTCGCCGAGCTCGACCTCACGTCGATCGCCCACCGCCTCGTGAGCCGCCTGTCCGGCGGGATGCGGCGGCGCGCGATGGTGGCGATGGTCCTCGCCTCGGACGCCGAGGTGCTGTTCCTCGACGAGCCCACGACCGGGCTCGACCCGATCGCCCGCCGCGAGGTCTGGGCGGCGATCCGACGGGCGCGGCGCGAGCGGCGGACGGTCCTGCTCACGACGCACTACCTGGACGAGGCCGAAGCGCTCAGCTCGCGGGTGGCCCTCCTGGACGGCGGTCGGGTCCGCCTCGAGGGGACGCCGGCCGAGCTCCGCCAGCGCGTCCGGCTCCCGTACCGCGTGACCGTGGAGGGGGTCCTGACCCGCGGCGAGCTCGAGCCGTACGGCGAGGTCAGCGAGGTCAACGGCGCCCACCTCGTCTTTGCCCGGGAGCGCGAGGCCCGCGAGCTCGCGATGGCCGCGCTGGGCCGGGGGGCCCGGGTCGCGATGGGACCGGTGAGCCTCGAGGACATCTTCCTCCAGGTCGTCGGCCGGCGCCTGGACGACGAGAGCCCGGTGGAGGAGCCCGCGTGAGCGAGCGCCACCGCCTGCGCGCCATCCTGACCCTCGCCTACCTCAACGGCGTCGTCCCGATCCGGACGCAGCCGCTCTACCTGCTCAACGTGATCGCCTCGCCGCTGTCGTTCCTGTTCTTCGTCACGATCGCCTCGAACGGCGTCCTGCTCGACTACGCCGTCGGCGGCGGGATGATCATGATGATGCTCTCCGTGGGGACCTCGCTGCAGACCGACATCTCCCACTACAAGCAGGACCTCAAGTTCCAGGACGTCGTCGTCGCCTCCCCGGTCGAGGCCTGGGTCTACGTCGGCGGGATGGCCCTGAGCGAGCTCGTCTATTCGCTCCCCGGCCTGGCCGTCTTCGTCTTCCTCTGGGCGATCAACGGCTGGGTCACGCTCCCGGCGGCGCTCACGCTCGCCGGCGTCCTGCTCCTCGTCTGGTCGTTCGCCTCCGCGCTGGGCTTCACCCTCGCCACGTACTTCGAGGACGTCCGCGAGACGTTCGTCTTCTCCCCGCTCATCTCGCTCGGCCTCTCCGTCCTGCCCCCCGTCTACTACCCGATCCAGCACCTGCCGGCGGCGGTCCGGCCGTTCGCCTACCTCTCCCCGACGACGTACGCGGCGGACCTCATGCACGGCGCGGTCGGCCTCGGCGGCCCGACGTTCACGGGGGCGCTCATCGACTGGGCCGTCCTCCTCGGCTTCACCCTCGGCCTGCTGTTCCTGGCCTCGGTCAAGGCCCGCTGGCGCGAGCCGTAGGCGCCGCCGGGCGCCGCGGGCGCGGCCGCGTCGGCCAGAGTTTATGTAGAGGGTCGCTGCTCGCGCGCTCGCATGCTGCTCTTTGCGGACCAGCGGAGCTTTTCGTCGTCCGAGGAGCGCTTCCAGCCCTGCGCCTACTGCGGCCGGGACCTGGTCGTCCTGCCGAACGACCGGCGCCAGGGCGCGTGCTTCGACTGCCTGTCGCTGCTCGGGCCGGAGGCGGTGCCGTGCCCCGAATGCTCCGCGGAGATCCCCCCGACGCAGCGCTCGCTCGGCTGTCCCGCGTGCGGCTGGTACCCCGGCCGCCGCTGGCCCGGGCGCGTTCCCCGCTAACCTTATCCTCCGCCGCCCGTCCGCCGCGCGGGGCGTGCCGAGGTGGCTCAGTCCGGTACGGCGCGAGTCTGGAAAGCTCGTGGCGGAATACGCCTCGGGAGTTCAAAGACCGCGGCGGGAGCGCCCCGCCCGGTGGAGACTCTCCCCCTCGGCGCTCCTCTCCGCGCGGCCGTCGGGAGCGCCGCGTGAGCGTCCCGCCCCGCCGCGCGACCCCGGCGCTCCTGCAGGTCGACGCGGTCCTCCAGCGGCTCGGGGGCGCGGACGCGCTCACCGAGGTCTGCCGCTACCTGCGCCAGGAGTTTTCGCACTTCGACTGGGTCGGCGTCTACCGGAAGGACGGCGAGCGGCTGCGTCTCGCCGGCTGGAACGGGGCCGCGGAGACCGAGCACACGGTGATCGCGCTGGACCGCGGCGTCTGCGGCCGGGCCGCGCGGGAGAACCGGACGGTCGTCGTCGACGATGTCCGGGCCGCGCCGGAGTACCTCGCGTGCTTCGTCGACACCCGCGCCGAGATCGTCGTCCCCGTCCGGGACCGGTCGGGGGGCGTCCTCGGCGAGATCGACATCGACGGGACTAGCGTCGGCGCGTTCGACGCGAGCGACGCGGCGTTCCTCGAGTCGGTCGCCGCGAAGATCGCCCCGGTCCTCGAGGGTCCCGCGCCGCGGTCCTGAGCCGGGCGGACATCGCGCGGATCGCCGCGGCGCGGGCCGCCGCGGCGTCGAAGGACGGGGGGATCTCCCGGGCCTTACCCCGGGGGGCCGACCTCGCCGCCGCGCCGATGCCCCGCAGGGCGCGCGTCAGCTCGTCGACGATCGGAACGTCCGCCGCCCTGCTCGTCCGGGACAGCGGGTTGAGGTCGACGGAGATGACGCGTTTGCCGAGGCGGCGCAGCGCCTCGGCCCGATCGCCGTCCTCGAGCGGGACGAGGCAGACGTCCGCGCGGGCGATGCCGCGGGCATCGACGCGGGCGCGGTCCGAGGCCAGGCCGGGGATCGTCGCGGTGGGACGGACGCCCAGGACCCGGCGGACCCCGGCCGCGCGCAGCGCCCGGGCGACGGCCCGCGCCCGCGCTGGGGTCCGATGAAACAGGTTGACCTCGACGGCCAGGGCCGGGATCGCGCGCGCCAACGCCGCGACCTCGCGGGCCGCCAGCGCGGCGACGTTGCCGTTGACGCTCAGGACGGGCCACCGGGCGTTGAGCAGCCAGCGCGAGGCCACCCGCTCGGCCCTCCGGGCCGACGCGGTCGTGCGCTCCCCGAGGAAGTAGTCGAACGCCTCGCCCCGCCCCTGGGCGATCAGCCCTTCCGGGACGACGAGTCCGTAGCGCAGGGCCCGAGCGAGCGAGGCCCGCACCTTCAGGCTGGCGTACCGCGGATGACGACGGTCGATGCGGGTCATCCCGACGATCCTTCAGGTGCCCGAGGCCGGTGCGGCCGGTTTGACGGCCGCATCCCGGGCCGCGGGGGTGAGGCCGACGTGGTTCTCGATCGCGGCGACGCGCTGCTCGAGGGGGGCGAGGCTCTCCTCGATCGTCCGCGCGACGACGAGCTTCAGGCTCTCTTCGAGGGCGACCAGGTCGCGTCCGAGGTCCGTGATCCTCCGGGCGTTCTCGTTGAGGAGGAGGCGGGTCTGCGTCGCGACGCGGTAGGTGTCGGCGACGTCCTTGAGGACCTGCCGCGAGCCCACCGCGAACGTCTCGATCGACTCGCCGACGGGCTTCCACTTCTGGTCGAGGCTCTGGGCGAGCTGGGCCGCGACGGCCTTCGAGAGCTTTTCCGTGGCGGCCTCGATCCGCCGCTCGGCGGCCTCGCCGACCGCGCTGGACGAGGCGTCGATGCGCTCGCGCAGGTCCGTCGCAGCGCCGCTGTTGACCTCTTCGAGCCGGGCGAGGCGGTCCTCGACGGACTGGAGCCGGGAGGTGAGATTGGAGTAGACCGAGCCGACCAGCGTGTCGGTGTGCGCCTGCTCGAGCTCGTGGGCCCGGAGCAGCAGGTGGAGGACCCAGTGCTCGCGCCCCCGCGCCTCGGCGATCGGTCCCTTGTCGATCCGTTCGCGGCTGTCGCGGTTCTCGATGAGCTGCTGAAGCTCCCTCAGGACCTCGAGACGAAGGGTCTGGGGCCCCGCGCCGGCCCTTCCGCTCATCGACCCGGAATGGAGGCACCCGCTACTAAAGCCGTTCCTCGCCCCCGGAGAACCGGACCGGGACCTCGCCGAGCCAGTCCGCCCCGTCCGGTCGAACGCGCAGCCGGACGGCCCAAAGCCTCACGCCCGCCCGCGCCGCGGCCTCGAGGGCCCGCGCGAACACGGGGTCGAGCTGCGCGTTGGGACCGAACGACGCGACGTCCGGCCGCTGGATGAGGAACAGCACGCCCGCGAAGATCCCCCGTCGGCGGGCGAACGTGAGGGCACGCAGGTGGCGGGTCCCCCGTTCGGTCGGCGCGTCCGGAAACAGCGCCGTCCGCCCGACGCGCAGGTTCGAGCTCTTGACCTCCACGAGCCCCGTCGTCTGCCCGTCCGCGCCGACCCGGGCAAAGTCGATCCGGGAGGCCCCGTAGGCGACCTCCGGCCGCCACGGGCCGTGCGGCTTCCCCGACAGGAATCCCCCCTCCAGCGCTTGGGCGGCGAGCCGGTTCGAGAGGCGCGGATCGATCGAGACGAGGACCCGGCCGTGCCGCACGCTGACGAGGTCGTAGGCGGTCGCGCGCCCGGCCGCGTTTACCGGAACCGCGTACCCCTCGGTCTCGCCCCCGATCAGGAGCTCCTCCATGCGGCCGGGGTTCGGAACGTGGGCCGCGAACGAGGGGCCGCCTCCGCGGGGACGGACGATGGCCCGGTAGCGATTGGGGCGCGAAAGGAAGCGGACCCGGAGCGGCGCCGCGGGATAGGTGAACTGCGGTGGGTCGGCGGGGCCGGCCCTACGCGTCAAACCCGGGTCCGAGGAGCTCACGGGCGGTGAGCAGACGTCGGATCTCCGAAGTGCCGGCGCCGATCTCGAGCAGCTTCGCGTCGCGGGCCAGGCGCTCGAGCGGCAGGTCGCGCATGTAGCCGTAGCCGCCGTGGATCTGGATCGCGTCCAAGGCGACCCGGGTCGACGCCTCCGAGGCGAAGGTGAGCGCCGTCGCGCTCGCGCGCCCGCTGCGCGGGTTGGTCGTGACGTCGGCGAGGGCGCGGTAGACGAGGAGTCGGGACGCCTCGAGCTGGGCGTACATGTTCGCGAGCTTCTCCTGGATGAGCTCGAACCGTCCGATCTTCTGACCGAACTGCTCCCGCTCGCGGGCGTAGCGGAGCGAGAGCTCCAGGCACTCGGCCATGATCCCGACGGGGATCGCCGCGAGGACCGCCCGCTCCACGTTGAGGCCGCCCATCATCACGCCGACCCCGGCGTTCTCCGCGCCGACCCGGCGGTCCGCCCCGACGCGGACGTCCTGGAACGCGAGCTCGCCGGTCGGCGAGCCCCGCATCCCCATCTTGTCGAGGCTGCGCGAGACGGAGAAGCCCTCGAGATCGCGCGACACGATGAACGCGCTGATCCCCCGTGAACCCGCGGGCGGGTCCGTCTTCGCGTAGACGAGCAGGGTGTCCGCGACCGGGCCGTTCGTGATGAACTGCTTGCTCCCGGTCAGCCGGTAGCCGTCACCGTCCCGCTCCGCACGCGTCCGGATCGATACGGCATCGGAGCCGGCGCCCGGCTCCGTCAGCGCGAGGGCCCCCACGGCGTCGCCGCGGGCGAGCGCTGGAAGGAACCGCTCCCGCTGGCCGTCCGAGCCGTTCCGCGCCAGGTTGTCCGCGCACAGATTCGAATGGGCGCCCACGGAGAGGGCGAGGGCCGGGCTCACGCGAGCGAGCTCCTCCAAGACCGCCGCCTGCGCCAGGTAGGACTGCCCAAGGCCGCCGTACGTCTCGGGGATCGTCACCCCGAGGAAGCCGTGCGCTCCCATCCGGTGGACGAGCTCGCGCGGGAACCAGTCCTCCCGGTCCATCCGCTCGGCGATCGGTGCGACCTCCTTGCGGACGAACGCTCGGGCGGCCTCCTGGAGGGCCGCCACCTCGGGATCCAGGGCGAGGTCCATGGGCCGGGGGACCGCTTCGGGCCCATAACCGTTGGGACCCGCGCTCAGGCGGTCGTCGTGCGTCCGATCCCGATGTGCAGCCGCCAGCGGGCCCGGCTGCGGGGATGATCCGATCGGTAGTGGGCGCCCCGGCTCTCGGTCCGGGTGAGGGCGGACCATGCGATGAGGCGCGCCAGTTCGACGTGGTTCGCCACCGGCCCGGGAAGGCCGGCCGGGTCGGAGGGCTCGCAGCGGAGCGCGAGCGCGTCGAGTCGGCGGACCGCCCCCTCCAGCGCGCCGCCCTCCCGGACAATGCCCACGTCATCCCAGAGGAGGTCACGGACCTGGGTGGTGACCGTGCGGTCGAGACCGTGCCCCTCGCCGGCGGGAACCGGCAGCGAGAGCAGCCGGCCCGGTGCGGGGGGGCGACCCCGGCGGGGCCGAGCGAGGTCCCGGGCGACGTGCTCGCCGAAGACGAGCCCCTCCAGCAGGGAATTGCTTGCGAGGCGGTTCGCGCCGTGCACTCCGGTCGAGGTGACCTCGCCGCAGGCAAGCAGTCCCGGCAACGAGGTATGGCCCTCGAGGTCCGTGGCGACGCCCCCGATCATGTAGTGCGCGGCGGGGACCACCGGGATGCGGTCGCGGCTCGGGTCCAGATGGTAGCCGGCCAAGAACCGGCAGACCGTAGGGAACCGCGCGAACAGCCGCTCGGCGGGCAGGGCGGTCGCGTCGAGGTAAACGCACCGGGCGCCCGTCCGAACGAGCTCGCTCTGGATCGCGCGGGTGACCACGTCCCGGGGGGCGAGCTCGGCCGCGGAGTGGTACCGGGGCATGA
Source organism: Thermoplasmata archaeon (assembly GCA_021812305.1). Taxonomy (GTDB): domain Archaea; phylum Thermoplasmatota; class Thermoplasmata; order Lutacidiplasmatales; family UBA184; genus Lutacidiplasma. Next base: position 4,162 of record JAKAOB010000053.1, on the reverse strand, counting down.
ATCGCTCCCCCCCGGCCCCCCGGAGGACCGCCCCTTCCCCCCGCAGCGCCTCCGTGAGGAGAAAGCGCGGCGCACCGGCCCGGCAGAAGGTCGTGGGATGGAACTGCAGGAACTCCATATCGGCGATCCGTGCCCCGGCGCGGAAGGCGATCGCGACGCCCTCTCCCGTGGCGATCGAGGGATTGGAGCTTTCCCGGTAGAGGCTCCCGGCTCCGCCGGTCGCCAGGACGACGGGTCGGCCGCGAACGACCTCGACGTCGCGACCGTCCGGCCGCGAGAGCGTCGCCGCGATCCCGTCCCGACCGGTGTCGAGGCGGCGAAGGACCGTACGCTCCCGGACCTCGATGTCGGTCTCGAGGACCCGTGCCTTGAGCGTCTCCTCGATCCGCAGGCCGGTCGCGTCCCCGCCCGCGTGCAGGATCCGCGATCGCGAGTGCGCCGCCTCCCGACCGAGGGCGATCTGGCCTTCGACGGTGTCGAACGGCACTCCGTAGCGGACCAGGTCCGCGATGCGGGCCGGGGCTTCGTGCGTGAGCCGAAGGGCCGCGGCCCGGTCGACGAGGCCGGCCCCCGCCCGGATCGTGTCGCGCAGGTGCAGGTCGACGGAGTCCCCCACCCCGATCGCGGCCGCGATCCCGCCCTGGGCGTAGCGCGTGTTGGCCTCGTCGAGGACCGACTTCGTCACGATCGTCGGCGAGAGGCCGAGCTCGCGCGAACGGAGCGCCACGTACAGGCCGGCGATCCCGCTGCCGATGATGAGGGGCGCTCGCGAGCCGCGGGGCATCGCCCGGCGGACGTTCGCAGCTACTAAAACCCCGCCTCCGGGCCCCAACCGCCTTTACCCCGTGGACCGCTGGGGGCGGCATGGTCGAGGCCGCGCTCCATCCCGGGGCTTGGGCCGCATCGGTGCGGGTCGCCCCCGCCGAAACGGTGCGGGCGGCGCTCGTCGACCGCGCCGAGACCGGACCGCCCGACCGATCCGTCTGGGTCACCGATCTGGTCGACCTACGGACCGCGTACTGGCGGGCCATCGCCCCGGTGGCCCCGACGCCCGAGCGCGCCGAGATCCTCGCGACGGGCCGAGAGCTCCACCACCTGATCGAGAAAGCGCTCGCCGCCCCCCGCTACCTCGAGGTGCGCACCTCACGCGACGGCATCGTCGGCCAGATCGACCTGTTCGAGGAGCGGCCGACGGAGCTCAAGACAACGACCCCGCTTCCTCCCCTCGAAGGGCTTCCGGAGGCCCGGCCGAGCTACTTCGAGCAGCTCGGCATGTACGCCTCGCTCACCGACCGCTCCGAGACTCGGCTGCTCCTCGTGGACGGCCACGACCCCGGCCAGCCGGAGGTGGCCGTCCTCGATTGCCGCTTCGAGCCGTTGTCCGACATCGCCGCGGCCATGCGGGAACGCGCGGGGCGGCTGCGGGCGGCGCTCGATCGCAAGGACCCGTCCGATCTGCCCCGATGTCCGTGGTACGACCGCGGGTGCGAATTCCGTGCCGCGGCGATCTGCTCGTGTACGGGGAACGAGCCGGTGGGCGAGCGCGCGGTCCGTAACGCCCTGCGCACGGTAGAGTCTCGACCGGCGGAAGCGGAAAGACTCCGGGAGCGCCTTCGAGAGGTGCTGACCCGGACGACCGACGACTCCGTCCGCCGCTTCCGCGACCTCGTCTACCCGCGGCGGGCCTACTTCGAGCTCACGCAGCCGCAGCCGGGGTCGACGGTCACGGCCCCGAGCCCGCGCGAGGGCCTCTACTGGTTCCTGTCCGACCTGCTCGAGAGCGGACCCGCGGGCGAGGTGACCCGGGTCCCGACGGTCGGAGGGGTACCCGAGGAGTCCGTCGCGTGCTTCCGCGGCGATCCGTACGTCGTGAAGACGTCGCGGGCGTGGGAGGTCGCTCCGGCGGCGGAGCTGGTGGACCGCTCCCCGCAGTACTTCCTGGAGCTCGGACTGCGCTGCGCAGCGCTCGAGCGTACCGGGGGTTGGCTGGTCCTTGGCTACGAGCGGGCCGCGAGCTGGGGGGATCGCCTGCGGGTCTACCGGGTGGAGTTCGATCCGTTCCTTCCCGTGGCCGAGCTCGCCCGGGAGCGCGCACGAGCCCTGCGATCCGCGATCACGGCCCGCGACCCGTCCTCGCTGCCTCCCTGCCCCGGCTGGATGTACGACGGGTGCGCCTATGCTCCGGGCTGCGGATGCGGGGTCGGCGGGCCCGGCCGCTCGAAGCGGTAGATCGACGCCTCGAGCACCGGTCGGAAGCCGATCGCATCGTAGAGCCGGCGGGCCGGGGCGTTCGCGGCCGTCACCCAGAGCCGGACGTCGTCGTAGCCGAGGGCGAAGAGCGCGCGCATCGACCAGGTGAGGAGAAACCGCCCCAATCCCCGGCCCCGCATCGCGGGATGGACGACGAGGTCGAGGAAGACGGCCCGGCGCGCGGACTGCTCCGCCGTCAAGAGAAACGCCGCGAACCGTCCCTCGTCGTCGACGAGGGCGGCCGACGCCTCCTCGATGAACCGTCCCAGCTCCCCGCCGACGATCTCCTCGAGGATCCGACGGTCCTCCTCGAGGGAGTCCGCGACCAGGCTCTCGTCCGGTGTCCCGCGGAAGGCGAGCCAATCGAGCTGGGCAAGGGACTCCATGGGGATCTCGCCGATGGCGTGAAGGGCGAACCCCCGGGGGGCGGGGGTCGCGGCGGCGGGATCGGCCGGGCGGACCGCCCGCTCCAGGGCGAAGCGGTGCAGCGAAGAGACGCCCGGTCGTGCCGCGAGGCGCCCGGTCACGACCGAGTCCTCCTCCGGCCCGAGCCCGGTGGTTCCGATATCGAGCCGAAGGATCGGAGGAGGCAGGGAGTCGATGAGGGCGAGCGCCAGGGCCTCGGCGTCCGCCGCGGGCGAGGGAGAGGGGTCGACGTGCACGTGACCGTAGGCGCGATGCGGCCGAAGCGAGTAGAACGCGACCCCGGTCGGGGCCGTCACCGGGCCGGTGACCCAGCCCGGGATCCGGGCGTCGTGGAGGTCGCGGGCCGCCTCCTCGACCCAGGACGGACCGAGGAACTCCCCGCGGGCGAGCAGCGCGCGCCGGAGGTGCTGGATCAGCTCGAGCAACGCGGGAACGGGGACCCCCCGCGCCGGCCGCGGCGGATCGGTCGGCCCCGACACGGCGCCCCCCGGGTCAGGCGTGGGCCAGGTCGCGTACGATGATCTGCGCGATGTCCGGGGCCACCGACGCCTTCTCCGCCGGGTTGTCCAAGGTGTCCGTGGAGAACAGGGCGTCCGAGACGGCCTTGATCCGCTCGAACGCGTCGCGGAGGAAGAGCCCGTGGGTGCACGCCGCCGCGATCGCTCCGACCTTGTGCCGCTTGAGGAGCCGTGCGGCCTCGACGATCGTCCCGCCGGTGGAGATCACGTCGTCGACGATCACGATGTGCTTCCCCTCGAGATCGAGCGGAAGCTGGGCGGGGAGGGAGAGCTCGACGTGCTCGCTGTCGATCCGCTTCTTTTCGAGGGCGAGCCAGGGGCGGTCAAGGATGGAGGCCATCCGCTTGGCCCGCTCGACCCCCCCCTTGTCCGGGGAGACGAGCAGGTCCACCGGCCGTTCCCGAAGCAGTCGCGCGATCGCCGGGATCCCGCTCGCCTCGAACGCGGGCTTGCCGAAGGTGCGCAGCGTATCGGGGGAGTGGAGATCGACGGTGACGACCGCGTCCGCGTCGAGGGCCACGTGGCGCGCGAGCGCCCGCGCGCTCACGGGCTCGCCCGGGAAGAACAGCCGATCCTGCCGGGCGTAGCCGAAGTAGGGCACGACGACGAAGAGCCGGTGAGCGCCCGCCTCACGGATCGCGTCCGCGAGGAGCAGCAGCTCCAGGACGTCCTGGTCGCTGCGGGTCGACTGGACCAGGACGACGTCCTCGCCGGCGATCCTTCCCCCGACCCGGACGTAGAGCTCCCCATCGGGGAAGCGCTTGACGAAGGGGATCCCGAACGGGGCGTTCCCGAGCTCCCGCGAGATCCGTTCCGCGAGGGCGGTGGAGGCGGATCCCCCGATGACGTGCACATCGCCCCCGGGGCCGGTGGGAAGAAAAAGGTTGTGTCGGGTTGTGGCGCGGCGAGTACCGCTCGTCGCGGGCGCCCCGTGGGGGACGAGCGCTTTGAGGACAAATTGTCTTCGC
>JAKAOB010000052.1 GCA_021812305.1 Thermoplasmata archaeon | reverse complement strand
GATCTGGAGGGCGCCGCGGTCGAGGGGGGGGTCGAGGGTGTTCTGCAGCGGGTCGAGCGACCAGACCGGCCGGTCGACGACGAACGCGAGCCCGATCGGGTGGAACCGACCGGTCCCGAGGAACAGGAAGGCGTCGACGCGCTCGGCGATCGCGCTCGCGGAGGTGTAGTTGCATCCGAGCGCCTGGGCCGGGTACGCGAGGCGGCGATCGCCGGTGCCGATCACGAGCTCGCGGCCCCGCCGGGCGAGCGCCTGGGTGAGGGGTCCGACCAGATCGAGGTGCTGGACCGAGGCGACGAGGCCCAGGCGGGCCGGCAGGCCGGCCCGCGCGACGGTCTCCGCGAGCGCCTCGGGGTCGCCCGCCGTCGTCCGCATCTCCACGAAGAACGCGGGGAGCGGTCGTCCGACGTTCGGGATCGGGGCGTGGCCGAGGAGGACCGCCGCCTCCGCGGAGGCGGACTCGTCCCGCGACGGAAGGTCGCACGCACCGAAGCAGGCCCGCGCCAGGACCGTGACCCGCGCGCCGGTCTCCTCGCGCAGTCGCGCCGCAAGGTCGTGCGCGTTACGGACCAGGCCCGCCGGCACCTGGAGGACGAGCGAGCGGAACCCTTCGCGTCGGATCGCCTCGAACAGCGCCGGTCCGACCTCGGGGAAGATCCAGGCGGGCGGCGAATCGGGGACCGCGGGGACGCGGTCGAGGAGGGCCGAGGCCGTGGGGAGCGCCGCGGCGGGCGGCGTGGGGTCGGTCATCCGGCCGGACCAGCATCGGCCCGCGCTAAACATTTGGGGAGGGCGCCAGCAGCCCCACGAGCCGCCGGACCGCTTCCCGATTGTCCTCGTAATGGAGGCGGCGGACGGCGTCGTCCGCGCCGACCCATTCGAACGCATCGTGCTCGGCGCTGAGCCGGGGCGCCTCCTCCCGGTCGAGCTCGACCCCGTAGGCGTGCAGCCGCCACGGTCGGCCGTCGGGACCGTCGAAGCGGACGTGCCAGTCGAGGGAGAGGAGCCCGTGGCGGGCCCCGAAGCCGGTCTCCTCCGCGAGCTCCCGCCGGAGCGCGGCGTCGAGGTCGCGGTCTCCCGGGTCGACCTTCCCGCTCACCGGTACCCAGATGCTCCCGCGCGAGGGAGGTCGCCGAAGCAGGAGGAAGCGCGGCCCGCGGCGAAGGAAGAGGTAGCCCTCGACGCACTCCTGCGCGACGGGAGGGTCGCTATCCGCCACCGGGGGCTCCCCGGCGGGACAGCAGGTGCAGGATCGCTTCCGCGGGGGCCCCGTCCGCGGCGACGAGGGCGGCGGCCGCCTCCTCGCGATCCACGCCCGCCTGCTCCATCACGAGCGCGATGTCCTCCTCGGGGGGCCCGCTCGGGGCGGCGGCCGCGGGCGTGCCGGCGGGGCTGCCACAGGCGGAACGGGGGCGTACCTCGGGGTTTCCGACGATCTGGTAGGTCCGCACGCCCTGAACGGTCAGCACGGAGACCTCGGGGGCGCGGAAGACGTGTTCCTTGTCCTTGAGGCGGATCACGACCTCCTCGACCCCCTCGAGCGGCTCGTTCGTCATCCCGAGCCGGCGCATCATCATCTCCATCTGGCGCGGGTTGCGAATTCCGCCGGGGATCATCGGTCGTCCTCCGTAGTTTACCGGGCCCTAATCGCGTCCCCGCGTCGCGGTGCGGATGCGGGCCTCGAGCTCCGGGTCGACGGCGAGCTCTTCCTCGGCGGGAGCGCCCCGCCGAGTCGCCCGGGCGCGGGGCGAGCGCAGCTCCCGGGCACGGCGCGTCTGGACCTCGAGCTCCTCCATGAGGTCCGCGATCCCCGCGAAGAAGTTCCACCCGCTGCGGGAGGCGTAGAAGATGCCGCGGTCGGTGTTGAGCCGGGCCTGGAGCTGGGCATCGTCGGACCGGTGGCTCCCCTGCGGCGTCACGTTGAGCGTCAGGAGGAGCGGGCGGGCGTGGCGGCTGATCCGCCGCAGCCCCCGGGCGATCACCCGATCGATCTCGGTCAGGATCTCGGGGTCGCCCGACCCGCGCAGCCCGTGGACCTGGACGTAGACGTCGCCGAGGGCGCGGCCGGGCACGCGGGCCTGGCCGACGGCGAGGGCGAGGAGGTCGCCCTGGGAGACGACGCCCGTCGGGCGGCCGTCCTCCACGACGAAGACGCTGGAGACCCGCTCACCGGTCATCCGGCGGGCGGCGTCGTCGGGGGAGGCGCCCGCCTCGACGGTCACGGGCGGGCTGTGCATGATCGTCCCGACCTCGACGGAGTACGCGCTGGTCCGGCCTTTGCGCCGGGGGTCCCGCTTCCCGCTCGCGATCGGACGCCAGAGCACGCGCCCGAGGTCCGCGACGCCGACGGCCCCGACGAGGCGGCCCTTGCGATCGACGACGGGCAGGGGATGCTCCTCGAGGAGGCGGATCTGCGCGAAGAGGCTCCCGCAGGATTCGTTCTCGCGGACGAGGAGACCGAGGGGGCTCGCGACGCCCTTGGCCGTCGCCTGCGGCGCGATCCCGAGGCCCGCGAACGTCCGGACGAGGTCGGTCCGGGAGACCACTCCGACGAGCTCTCCGCGCTTTCCGACGACCGGGGCGGCGCGCAGGCCGGCCGCCAAGAGCTGCTCGGCGAGCTCGGGGTAGGGGGTGGTCGGGGCCAGGAGCGGCGGGAGGACGAGGAGGTGCTCGACCTTGGTCGCGAAGGGGAGGTTCGAGCGGCGCGCGATCGACTCGAACGTGATCATCCCGGTGACCCGGGAGCCGCGAAGGACGGGGATCTCGTGGATCCCGCGCGAGCGCATGAGACCGATCGCCCGCGAGAGCGGCGCGTCCGGCGCCAGCGTGATCGGCTGCGCGGTCATCAGGTCCCGGGCGACAGGCCAGTCGACAGGCATCGGGACGGGCCGGGCCTCACGCCGCTATAGCGTTTCGCGCGGGCGAGCGGTCGGCCCCTTCAGAGGTCGCGGGCCATCTGGTAGCCGTTCTCTCCGTCCGAGTAGTAGCCGCGCAGGAGGTCCGTCACCCCGAACCCGTAGCGGGTGTAGAATCGGATCGCCGTCGCGTTGCTGACGCGGACCTCGAGGGTCACCCGACGAAGACGGCGCCCGCGGGACCGCTCGAAGAACGTCTCCATCAGCGCCGAGCCGATCCCCTGGGTGCGGTGGTCCCGGTCGACGGCGAACATGAGGATCCGGCCCTCGAACTCGACCTGGTTCACCCCGAGGAGAAACCCGACGGGCCGGTCGAGCGGGGACACCGCGACGAGGAACCCCTGCGGCCACTGCTGGGAGAGCGAGACGTAGAGCGAGGCGTCGTAGTGCTCGTGCAGCGCGTCGGCGACGATGTCGGCGACGACCGGCACGTCGCGCGGGCGGAACTCCCGAAGACGGACGGCAGGGACGACCGGCAGCGACCCGCCGGGTCGCGGGGCCGTGTCAGCGATACATCTCACCCGGCCCCGTGGTCTCGCTCTGGCGCATCGCGGCCATCGACTCCTGCTGCCGGGCGAGGTTCCGTCGCACCTGCGCCTCGATCTCGCGGGCCTTCTCGCGCAGCGGATGCGTGTCGAGGACCATCAGCGGCACGATCGGGTTGATCGTCTCGATCACCTTCGCCGCCGCACGGGCGTCCGGATAGTCCTTGTGCGCCTGCGCCACGACGCACAGGACGGGCATCCCGCGGTGGATCGCGCTCAGGAGGAGGCCGCCGGAAAAGCCGGTCACGACGCCGTTCGCCGGCTCGAAACGGTACTTGCTGAGCAGCGGAGCGGCCGCCCGGTTCGCCATGGCGACGACCCGGGCGTCGCCCCGGACGTCCTCCTCGAGCGGCTGGCCCTCGATCGCCACGACGAGCTGGATGCCCTTCTCCTCCCCCCAGTCGAGGAGGACGCGACCGAGGGCCGCGAGGGTCTCGGGCGGCGGCTGGATGTCGGAGATCGCCACGACCAGCTGCTCGCAGCTCTTGTCGACCCCGCAGACGAGCTTGCTGGCGTAGAACCGGATCGGGGCGCTGACGACGCCCTCCTCCATGATGACCGTCGGCGGGAACACCTCGCTGGTCATGTAGGCGACCGGGGCCATGTCGAGCGAATGGACCAGGTACGACGCGGCGACCGAGCCGACGAGCCCGTGCGTCGGGAACCCGACGACCATCATCGCCCCCCGGAGGGATTCGCCCCGGGTGTCGACGATCCTGAGGTCCCCGACGCCCATTCGGCCCCCCGCGGGTCCATGGGGGGGTTGGGCTTAAACCGTTACAGTCGTTTTCCGACAGCCGGCGCCGGGCGATCGGCGGCCGCGGCAGGGTCAAATACCGAGCCCGACCAGCGAGGGTACGATGAAGGTCCTCATCACGGGCATCGACGGCTACTCCGGCTGGCCGCTCGCGCTCCACCTCCTGGCCCGGGGCCACGAGGTCGCGGGGATCGACAGCTTCGTGACCCGGCGGCGGGTCCGGGAGGTGGGCAGTTGGTCCGCCACCCCGATCCCGGCCTGGCCCAAGCGTCAGGAGGCCGTCCGGCGCCTCCTCGGCCGGGAGATCCGCTTTTACCGGGGCGACCTCGCGCGGTACCCGTTCGTGGAGGAGGTGCTCCGCACCGAGCGGCCGGACGCGGTCGTTCACCTCGCCGAGCAGCGCAGCGCCCCGTACTCGATGATCGATGTCCACCACGCGGTCGCGACCCAGGCGGAGAACCTCACGGGGACCCTCCACCTCCTCTACGCGATGCGGGAGCTCTGCCCCGAGGCCCACCTGGTCAAGATGGGCACGATGGGCGAGTACGGCACGCCGAACGTCGACATCCCCGAGGGGTTCTTCGAGATCGAGTACCGCGGACGCTCGGACCGCCTCCCGTTCCCGCGTCAGGCCGGTTCCTGGTACCACTGGAGCAAGGTCTTCGACTCGGGCGACGTGATGTTCGCGACCCGCATCTGGGGGCTGCGGTCCACCGACGTCATGCAGGGCGTCATCTACGGGATCCGGACCCCCGAGATCACCGACGACGCCCTGCTGACCCGGTTCGACTTCGACGAGATCTGGGGGACCGCCCTCAACCGCTTCGTGGTCGAGGCGATCCTCGGCATGCCGATCACGCCGTACGGCAAGGGGCTCCAGCAGCGCGGGTTCATCGCGCTCGAGGACTCGATGCAGTCGCTCCGCCTCGCCATCGAGCACCCCCCGGCGGCGGGGGAGTACCGGGTCTTCAACCAGTTCGACGCGGCCTACTCCATCAACGAGCTGGCCGAACGGACCCGCGCCATCGCCGAGGAGTTCGGCCTCCACCCGACGATCGAGCATCCGCCGGACCCGCGGGTCGAGGCGGAGGAGCACTACTACCGGCCCGTCCACGATCACCTGACCGCGCTCGGCTACCGCGCGACCCGCGAGCTGAACGAGGTCCTGCGGGAGCTCTTCCGCGACCTCCGGCGCTTCCGTCGCCGGCTCGAGGCGAAGCGCCACGTCCTTCTCCCGGTCGTCCAGTGGCGGAACGCGGACAACGCCGCGACGCTGACCGCCCGAGCGGGCGGCCCGTCCGCCGGACCCGCCCCGCCGCCCGTCGCCGGCACTCCGCCGACCCGGACGGAAGCGTAGGATCGCCATGCGCGGCGTCCTCACCCTCGCGGGCGAGGGGACGCGCATGCTCCCGTGGACGCGGGGCCTCCGCAAGGAGTTCCTCCCCCTGTTCGACCCCTCCGACGGCGGGGCGCCGGTCCTCAAGCCGGTCGCCCACCTGGTGCTCGAGGCGATGGTCGCCGCGGGGGTCGACGACGTCACGCTCGTCGCGGGCGCGAAGGACCTCGCGTTCGTGCAGAACTACTTCACCGTCGACCGCGACTTCCTCTCCCGGCACGCCCATCAGGCCGAGCGCCTCCACGAGACCCGCCGGTTCTACGACACGCTCGCGCGGGTCCGGCTGCGCTTCGCCGTCCAGCCGTCGCCGCGGGGGTTCGGCGACGCGGTCCTCCACGCGGAGCCGTACGTCGGCCACGAGAGCTTCCTGCTCCATGCGGCCGACGCGATCCTGATCGAGACGAACCGGGGGTCGCTCCTCCGACGGATGGCCGACCTGCGTAAGGCCGAGGACCTCGACGCCGTCCTCCTCGTCCGCCGCGTCGCCGACCCGCGGCGCTACGGGGTCGTCGAGGGCCGCCGAGCGGCGCCCCACCGCGGGCTGCGCCGGCTCGAGGTCACGGGGATGGTCGAAAAGCCCGAGCGGCCCCGCTCCACGTGGGCGGCCACCGCCGTCTACGCCTTCTCACCGCGGCTCTTCGGGGCGCTCCACGCCGTGGCCGACGCCCGCCACCCGGCGGAGCTCGAGGTCACCGACGCCGTCCGCTGGCTGATCGAGCACGGCGGGCGGGTCGAGGCGCTCGTCCTCGGCCCGCACGACGGAGAGTGGCGGTCCGTGGGGTCGCCCGAAGGCTACCTCCGGGCACTGCGCCGGACCCGGTCGCTCGCGCAACGGGCGCCGGCGGCCCGCTCCCGGCGAGTTGCGCGGGGCAAGAATTAAGCGTCCCCCTCCCCTTACGGCGGCATCATACCCGGTTCCAGGACAGCCCGTCCGGCGGGGAGGAGCTTCGGCATCCGATGAAACGCCAGATGGTGGACATGCTCGCGGACCTGATCAAGATCCCGAGCGACCCGTTCTCCGACAAGCAGGAGGTCCTGGACTACGTCCAGTCGTTCACCGACCAGATCCACATGCGCAACACGCTCTTCGGCGACCCGCAGACCCCGGCGCTCCTCGCGGAGTTCGGCCAGGGCGGGATCGTCCTCTCCGGCCATCTCGACACCCCTCCCATCGGCGACTACTGGAGCTTCTCCCAGAGCCAGCTCGCGAGCGGACGGATGTACGGCCGCGGCGCCGCGGACATGAAGGGGACGGTCATCGCCATGCTCCAGGCGGCGGCCGACCTGGTCGCGCGCAAGGTCCCGGTCGTCCTCGCCCTCACGACCGACGAGGAGACGACGATGCAGGGGGCGCAGGCGCTGTCGAAGACGCTCCCGATGCGGCGCGCCAAGGCGATCGTCGTCGGCGAGCCGACGGGACTGAGGGTCGCCTACGCCGAGAAGGGCGTCCTCGACATCGCCATCGAGACGCGGGGGAAGGCGGCCCACGGCGCGATGCCGCACCTCGGCGAGAACGCGATCTCGAAGATGATGCGGATCCTGCGGGGGCTCGAGAGCTTCAAGGGGCGCATCGCGCACCCCGAGCTCGGCTCCGTGACGATGAACATCGGCACGCTCAACGGGGGGACCCGGCTCAACGTCGTCCCGAACAAGGCGACGAGCGAGGTGGACATCCGCTTCCCCCCGCCGTACTCGCCGGACCAGCTCTACCACGAGATCGAGGACCATCTCCGCCGGATCAAGACGCCGTTCACGATCCGCAAGATCCTGTCCATGCCGTCGGTCCAGATCGACCCGAACAGCGAGCACATCAAGCTCCTCAAGGAGGTCTCGAGCGCGGAGTCCGCCGTGCTCGTCCACGCCTCCGAGGCGGTCCACTACAGCCAGGTCAACCCCCGGGTCGTGATCTTCGGCGCCGGGGAGGAGGAGCTCTCCCACCAGGCCAACGAGTACGTGAAGATCGAGTCCGTCGCGCGGGCGTCGGAGATCTTCAAGAAGTACGCCCTGCGCCTCGCGTCCGCGCGCGCCGGGTAGGCCCCCGGCCGTGAGGATCGCCGAGCTCGCGACGCGCTTTCCTCCCGGCCCCGGCGGCGTCGAACGCCACGTCGAGGAGATCGCCCGGCGGTTCGCCCGGCGCGGCGACGACGTCACGGTCCTCACCAGCGACCTCTACCGCGAGTTCCCCTGGCAGCGGCTCGCCCCCGACGTGCCGAGGACCGAGCGGCGGGACGGGGTCACCGTCCGCCGCCTCGGCGTGTGGAGCCTTCCCGGCGAGCTCCACTACCCGTTCTTCCGCGGCCTCGGCGCTGCCCTCGCCGAGACGCGACCGGACGTGGTGCACGCGCACACCTACGGCACATACCAGGCGGCCGTGGCCCGGCGGTTCGGTCGCCGGAGCGGGACGCCCTACGTCCTGACCGCCCACTACCATCCCATCTGGTCGATCGAGGGGGGATGGTTCCGCCACCGCCTGCGCGGGTTCTACGACCGCGCGCTCGCCGGCCCCATCGTGCGGGACGCCGCGTGCGTGATCGTCCAGACCCGGGAGGAGGAGCGGCTCCTTCGGGCCCCCGGGATCTCGCTGCCCCGGGTCGAGATCGTCCCCCCGGGCTACACGCCGCTCCCGTCGCCGCCCGCCGGAGACCGCCCGTTCGCCGCGGCGTTCGGCATCGGCGGGCCGTATCTCCTGTTCGTCGGCCGCCTCGCCTCGAACAAGGGCCTCCTTCCCCTGGTCGCCGCCTTCGAACGGCTCGCGCGGCACGACGTCACCTCGCGGCTCGTCCTGGTGGGAGAGGACGGCGGGATGCGTTCCCGGGTCGAGGAGGAGGTGCGCCGCCGGGGCCTGACCGACCGCGTCCACCTCACCGGATTCGTGGGCGACGAGCGGCTCCTCGCCTCGGCGTTCCGTGAGGCCCGCCTCTCCGTCCTGCCGAGCGAGTACGAAGCGTTCGGCCTCGTCCTGCTCGAGTCGCTGGCCCAGGGGACGCCGGTCGTCGCATCCCGCGTCGGCGGGATCCCCGAGTTCGTTCCCGACGGCGAGGCGGGGCGCCTCGTCCCGCCGGCCGATGCGGCGGCGCTGGGCGCCGCCCTCGTCGACCTCTGGGACGACGAGGCGACGCGCCGAAGGATGGGGGCGTTCGGGCGCGACCGGGTCGTGCCGCTCTACACATGGGACCGCCTCGTGGAGCGCCTCCGCACGATCTTCGAGGAGGTGACCCGCCGGTGAGGATCGCCTTCGTGACGCTGCGCTTCGACGCCCCCGGCGGGGTGGAGACCAACGTGCGCGAGGTGGCCGGACGCCTTCGGGCCCGCGGCGAGGAGGTCACGGTCTACGCGAGCGACCTCTACGACGAGGAGCGGTGGGAACGGCGGTCGGGGTACGCGCCGACCGTGGACGGGGTGCCCGTCCGCCGGTTCCCGGTCTACCGCCGGCTCGTGCCGGGCCTGACGATGCCCCTCATGACCGGGCTCGTCTCCGCGCTGGCCGAGGACCGACCGGACGTCATCCACGCCCACTCCCACCGCTACGGGCATGTTTTGGAGTCGGCGGCCGTCGCCCGAGCGCGGGGCGTACCGCTGGCGGTCTCGACGCACTACCACCCGGCAGACCGCCGCGAACCGGGGGTCAAACGCGCCCTCCTCCGCGGACAGGACCACCTCTTCGGTTGGACCGCGTACCGGCAGGCACGGGCCCTCGTGGTCGAGACCCGGCGGGAGGCGAGCCTGGTCGCCGAGTTCGCCCCCCGCGCGCGGATCCGGGAGATCCCCCCCGGGGTCGACCTCCGCGAGTGGGGCCAGCGGCCGGACGAGCCCGCGCCGGACGGCCTCCCCTCCGAGTTCCTGCTCTACGCCGGCCGGATCGCCTCGAACAAGGGGCTCGAGGGCCTGCTCCGGGCGCTCGCCCTGATCCCCCGGGACCGCCGCCGCCCCCTCGTCCTCATGGGCCGGGACTGGGGGCTCCGCGGGCCGCTCGAGGAGCTCGCCCGGTCCCTCGGGATCCGCGACGACCTCCGCTTCCTCGGTCACGTGCCGGATCGGGGCCAGTACCGCGCGGTGTTCCGGCGGGCCCGGGCCTTCGTCCTCCCGTCGGAGTGGGAGGCGTTCGGCCTCGTGCTGCTCGAGGCGATGGCGGCGGACCTCCCGATCGTGGCCACTGCGGTCGGCGGTGTCCCGGAGGTCCTGGCCGATGGGGCCGGCGACCTCGTTCCCTACGGCGAACCGGCGGAGCTGGCGCGGGCCCTCGAGCGGGTCGTGTCGGACGACGCCCATGCCCGCGCGCTCGTGACGGCCGGGCGCGCCCGCGTCCGCGAGCTCACCTGGGACCGGTGCGTCGATCGCCACCAGGAGCTCTACCGCACGATGGCGGCGTGAGCCGCATCGACCCGCGCCATCTCCGCACCGAGCGCCGCGAGCGCTTCCCGTTCCGCACCGTGCTGGAACCGGGCCAGCGCCGACAGCAGGCGACCGGCGAGACGGACGATCACACCGACCCCACGTCGCGGGCGTACTCGCGCAGGATCGCGAGCGCCCGCGTGAGGTTCTCCCGGGACGCGGCGAACGACAGCCGGAGATGCCCCGCGCCGAGCGACCCGAAGGCGTCACCCGGGGTGCTGATGAGCCCGCGCTTCAGGAGCGCCATCGCGACCTCCTGGCTCGAGCCCGGCCAGTGGAACCGGGGGAAGGCGTAGAACGCGCCGGCCGGGGGCACGCACGCGAGCCCCGGCACCCGGTTGAGCCCCCGCGTGATCAGCGCACGCCGCGCGCGGAACTCGCGGACCATCGCCCGGATCGCGGCCGAGCTCTCGGTGAGGCCGACGAGGACCGCCGCCTGGGCCGGCGTGGACGGGCACGCCATCACGTGGTAGTGGATCTTGTTGATCTCGACGGCGAGGGATCGCGGCGCGACCAGAAAACCGATCCTCCAGCCGGTCATCGCCAGGATCTTCGAGAAGGAGTTGACGACCACCACCCGGTCGCTGCGGCCCCAGAACGAGGCGAACCGCCCCTCGTAGACCATCTCCTCGTAGACCTCGTCGGAGACGATCGTGAGGTCGTGCTCCTCCGCGAAGTCGACCAGCCGGTCGACGACCGCCTTCGGGAAGACGCCCCCCGTGGGGTTCGACGGACTGTTCACGACGAGCACCCGCGTCCGCGATGTCACGAGCGATTCGAGCTGGTCGAGGTTCGGCCGGAAGCCGTGCTCCTCCTCGAGGTCGTAGGGGATCGGGACCGCCCCCGCGAGGCGGGCGTGCGGCGCGTAGAGGACGAACCCCGGGTTCGGGACCAAGACCTCGTCCCCCGGGTCGTAGAGGGCGAGGGCGACCGAGAGGAGCCCCTCCGAGCCGCTCCCCGTGATGAGCACGTTGTCGTGCGACGTCGCCGGGTCCCGGTCCTGGTAGCGCTCGGCGACCTTCGCGCGGAGCGCCGGAAGGCCCGCCGACGGTCCGTAGTGGTTCATGCCGTTGCGCACCGCGTCGCACAGCGCGCGGATCACCTCGGCGGGCGGCTCGAAGTCCGGCTCACCGAGGCCCAGGTTGATCGCGTTCGGGGGCGCGGCCTCGAACATCCGGCGGATGCCCGAAATCTCCACCTCCCGCGTCCGCTGCGCGACCATGCGCGCGGCGACCGACCGACCCTTCATTACCGTTGTGGAACCGGGCGCCCCCGGGGCCGCCGACCCGCGGGGACAAGAGCCATCTACCCGGGGCTCTCCGGGAGGACCGGGGGAGACCCACGTCCGTCATCGCGATCGTCGGGGCGCAGTTCGGGGACGAGGCGAAGGGCAAGATCACCGACTACCTTGCCGCGCAGGCCCGTTATGTGGTGCGCAGCGGTGGCGGTCCGAACGCGGGCCACTCGATCCACCTGACGGACGGCCAGGCGGTCCTCCACCAGCTCAGTGTCGGCGTGCTCCGCCGGGAGACCGTGGGCATCAGCGGCCCCGGGATGGTCATCAACCCGCTCCAACTCGAGGAAGAGATCCGCGACCTAAAGTCGCGCCATCTCCTCAAGGGCGAGATCATGATCAGCGAGCGGGCCCACGCGATCCTCCCGCTCCACTCGCTCGAGGACCGGTGGGAAGAGGGGGTCCGCGCCAAGGTCTCCCCCGCCACGGCCGTCGGCACCACGGGACGGGGGATCGGGCCGGCCTACGCGGACCGGTACGGCCGTTGGGGGATCCGCTTCGCGGAGCTGGTCCGTCCGCACTTGCTCGCCCAGCGACTTGACCTGCTGTACGCGACGAAGGCGCACCTCGCCGATCTTCCGGCGAAGTCCGAGCTTCTCGCGGAGCTCAGCGCCTCCGCCGGCCGTCTCGCGTCGTACGTCCGGGCGACGGAGCCGGTTCTGTGGGGGGCGATCGCTCGCGGCGAATCGATCCTGATCGAAGGCGCCCAGAGCGCCCTCTTGGACGTCGACTACGGGACGTACCCGTACGTGACCAGCTCCCACCCGACGAGCGTCGGCGCCCTTCTCGGCACGGGCATTCCGCCGCAGGAGCTCGACGAGGTGATCGGGGTCGCCAAGGCCTATGCGACGCGCGTGGGGGCCGGTCCGTTCCCCACGGAAGTGGGAGGGGAGATGGGAGAGTATCTCCAGCGCGAAGGGAAGGAACGCGGGGCGACGACCGGTCGCCCGCGTCGGTGCGGCTGGCTCGACATGGTCCTGCTCCGGTACGCGGCACGCCTCAACGGGTTCAGCGCGCTGGCCATCACGAAGGCGGATGTTCTGGGAGGGCTGGAGGAGATCCCGGTCGCAGTGGCCTACGACACACCGGGAGGCGAGCGGCTCACGGACTACCCTCCCGCCCTCGCGGAGGACCTCGAGAAGGTCCGGCCCGTCTACCGGAACTTCCCCGCCTGGCCCGAGTTCACGGAGCGGCTGAAAGAGCGCGTTCGCCGCGAGGGGGTCCACGCCCTGCCCGCCGAACTGCGGGGTCTGCTCGCGTTCATCACGGCCGAGACCGGGATCCCGGTCGAGTGGTTGAGCTACGGCCCCATGCGGGACGAGACCCTGTGGCTCGGCCGGGGAGGGACGGCCCCCGCGCACGGAGGCCTCCCGCCCTGGAGCCCCTGAGGCCCGACCCGGACGGAGCCGCGCGTGGGGTTCGACCCCTTCCTTTACGTGGCGTTCGCGGCCGGGGCGATCGCCGGACGCCTCACCGCACGGAGGAGCCCGTGGATCGGCCGGGCCGCGCAGGCCAGCATCATCGTGCTCGTCGGTCTGCTGGGGGCCGAGCTGGCGCCGATCCCCGACCCGGCGCTCGCGGACACCGTCCCGGTCGCGTTCGGGTTCGTCACGGTCGTGATGGTCCTCACGGCGGTCCTGTCGCTCGCCCTCCGGCGACGGGAAGCCCGCGGGTCCGCGAAGAGCCCGACGGTCCGTCTCGGGGCATTCGCGTTCCCCCTGCTGCTCGTGGTCAGTGTGGGCGCGGGATTCGCCATCGGACGGGCCGTGTCCTTCCCCGCGGCGTCGTGGATCGATTACGCCCTGTACCTTCTGCTCGCCCTCACGGCCTTCGACCTCAAGTTCTCGCTCGGGGCCGTTCGACGGGCCGGCATCCCCCTCATCGCCGCCCTCGGCGGCGCGCTGGGAGGAGGTATCGTGATGGCCCTGGTAGCGGGCATCCCCTGGCCCGCCGCCCTCGCCACATCGCTCGCCTTCGGCTTCTACAGCCTGTCCGGTCCGCTCGTCGCCGCACAGTTCGGGCCGGCGCTCGGTCTCCTCGCCTTCCTCACGAACTTCCTGCGGGAGAACCTGACGATGCTGACCGCCCCGGCCGTCGGAGGACGGCTCGGCGGAGAGGGTCTCACGGCGATCGGGGGTGCCACCGCGATGGATACCACGCTCTACTTCGTCACGCGGTACGGCGACCGCGACTTCGCCACCGCGGCGCTGGCCACGGGGCTCGTGCTCACGCTCACGGCGACCATCGTGGTCCCGCTCTTGGCCGGCCTTCCCGGGGCGTGACCGTTAAGGACCGGAAGGGTTGGTCGGCCTTCGGGCTCGTAGTCCAGCGGTGAAGACGTCGCTCTCACACAGCGAAGATCGCCGGTTCGAATCCGGCCGAGCCCATTCTATCGCGGGGGGCACTCCCCCTCACCCGAACCTCGCGCGCCGCTGTGGCGCGATCGAGCCCCGGATTCCCGAAACGAACCCCCCTCCGAACATCGAATGCCCGAAGCGTCCTCTCGAACCCGACGCTGTAAACCATCCCCTCCCCTTAGGGACTACCCCGGGGTCGCGCCTTCTTCCGGACCCACTTTCGACAAAGCGCCCGACGCTCTGACGGAGAGCTGTAGGCGATGGTCCTAACTCTGTCGTGAGACTGGCACTAACTACTTCTACCTCCGAAACTGTCGGACCTGCG
>JAKAOB010000143.1 GCA_021812305.1 Thermoplasmata archaeon | reverse complement strand
TCGGTCTACTGAGGGTGGGGATGATTGCCAAGTACTGGACTCCGCGGCGCCCGCCGAGCCGGGGCGCGCCCGCCCGCCGGAGATCCTGTTGTGCGGAGGAACCGGGTTCGTCGGGCGGGCGCTCGTCGAACGGCTCGTCCGGGAGGGCGAGCGGCCCCGGGTGCTCACGCGACGGCCCGGGATCGTGCGGTCGATGCTGCCCGCCGCGGTCGATCTGAGGGTCGGGGATGCGGCCGAGGGGGTCGGCCTCGAGGCGGCGCTCGAGGGGATCTCGTTCGTCTACTACCTCATCCACTCGATGGGGGCCCGGACCGGTCCCACCGGCTTTGCGGAGGCGGACCGGCGCGCGGCCACGAACCTCGTGGCGGCGGCCCGGCGCGCCGGCGTCGATCGGATCGTCTTCCTGGGCGGGTTGGGCGACGAGGCGCTCGCCTCCTCGAGCCACCTCGCGAGCCGGCGCGAGGTCGGCCGGATCCTCCGGTCGGGGCCGGCGGCCGTCACGCAGCTCCGGGCCGGCATCGTGGTCGGTCCCGGCGGCTCCTCGTTCGAGATGATGACCCAGCTCGTCGAGCGGCTGCCCGTGATGATCTGCCCCCGGTGGATCGACCGGCGCTGCCAGCCGATCGCGCTACCGGACCTCGTGGAGTACCTGGTCGGCTGCTACCGGGAGGAGCGCACCCGGGGCGCGACGTACGACGTCGGCGGGCCGGAGGTGCTGCGGTACTCCGAGATGATGCTTCGGATCGGCCGGCTCCTGGGGCGCGCCCCCTGCCTCGTCATCCTCCCCCGGTTCACCCCGGAGCTCTCCGCCCACTGGGTGGGCTACATCACCGAGGTCCCGGCCGAACTCGCCCGGCCCGTCATCGACGGGATGTACGTGGACGCCGTCTGTCGCGACGACCGGATCCGCGCGGTATTCCCGATCCCGCTGACGGGGTTCGACCGGGCCGCCGCCGAGGCGCTCGCCCTCCGCGCCCGGCGCGCGGAGCCCCCCCGCTTGCGGGGAGGGCACCTCGCCCGCCCGGTGGAGGGCCGGATCTTCCGCCTGGTCCCGCGGCCGCCCACCGACTGAGGCGCGCTCAGGCCCCGAAATAGGCCGCCCGATCGACATCCTCGATAAGCCCCGGCTGCTTCGGCTCCCACTCGAGCTCGGCCCGGGTCCTCTCGCTGGACGTCGGCCCATCGAAGGCGGCGAACGGGGTGAACCAGCCAAAGTGCTCCTTGGCCCGCTCGGGCGCCAGGGGGACGACCGGCACGCGGAGGCGCCGGCCGATGACCTCCGCAATCTGCCGGAACGGCACCCCCTCGTCCGCGACGGCGTGGTAGGTGGCGCCGGCGGGAGCGCGCTCGACCGCCCTCTGGTAGACCCGGGCGGCATCGAGACGGTGCACCGCGGGCCAGCGGTTGGTCCCCGGACCGATGTAGGCGGAGACCCCCTTCTCCCGGGCGAACCCGATCAGGCGGGGAACGAAGCCGTGGTCGCCGTTTCCGTGGACCGAGGCAGGCAGGCGGACGACCACCGCGTGGACGCCGCGGGGCAGGAGCGCCCGCGCCGCCGCCTCCGACGCGCGGGGATACCCATCCGACGGGGGGACGCCCGGATCCCCCTCGGTCGCGCGGGGACCGCCCCGTAGGACGGCCGCCCCCGTGGTCACGACGAGCGGCCGGTCGGAGCCCTCGATCGCGGCGCCCAGGGCGTCGATCGCGCGCCGGTCGATCTCGCAGCTCTGCGCGAACCGCGCGAAGTCGTGGGGAAAGCCGGTGTGGATGATCGCGTCGGAGGCGATCGCCCCCCGGCGCAGGCTGTCGAGGTCCTCCAGCGAGCCGCGCTCGACCGTGACGCCGAGCGCGGAGAGCGCCGCGGCGGACTCCGGCGAACGGGCGAGCCCCCGTACCTGGTGTCCCGCCCCGAGCAGTTCCCGGACCACCACCGAACCGACGAACCCCGTAGCCCCCGTGACGAAGATCTTCATGCCCGATGCCTCGGAACCGGAAGAGCGGTGCCGCGGCATAACGACCCTGGCGGATATGCTCGCTAGGGGGCCGGCCTCAAGTAGCCGACGCGGCTCTACCGGGCATGCGCCGGCTCCTGGTCGACCTGCCTCTCGAGGAGTTCATCCGGATGAAGGGCGCGGAACAGTTCTATCGTCGTCTCGAGTCGTTCGTCCTCCTCCAGGTCCTGCGCGAGGGGCCCGGGGGCGCGACCTCCGTCGTTCGGATCCGCCCCAAGGATCCCCGCGTGCGGTTCGCCAAGCTCGCGAGGTCCTTCGGGGCCGGCCTCACGCTCCTGGACGAGGACGGGGGCGCCTATACCTGCCTCATGAAGGTCGGGACCGCCGTCCCGCTCTGCCGGCGGCTCGGCCTCTCGTTCGCGACGGGGTACATCGTGCCGCCGATGGAGGTGGCGGAGGGCCGGGCCCGGATCACCTTCGTCGGGAGCAGCGCGGAGGCCGCCCGCCTGCTCTCGGCCTTTCGTCGACTAGGGTTCCGATTCCGGGTCGTCTCCCTCTCGGACTACCGCCTCGCCCCGCACTCCCCGCTCAACGCGCTGACCGACCAGCAGCGCCGGGTGGTGAGCGCGGCGTACCAGCACGGGTACTACGATCGTCCCCGCCGGATCAGTTCCTTGGCCCTCGCCCGGAAGCTCGGATTGTCCAGTTCGACGCTGGTGAACCACCGCCTGAAGGCCGAACGGCGCCTGCTTTCGGCGCTTCTTGAACCACGGTAGAACGCCCGCGCCGGGGCCGTACCCGTCCCCCCCGCCCCAGGCCGCCGCGGGGGCCCGTCGAGGGGGCCCGCGGAGGCCCGGAGACGACCCATCGATCGGGCCGGGCGCGTCCCCTTCCGGGTCTACGGGGCCCCGGGTTCACTTCTTCGGGAAGTGCGAGATCTCCCAGAGATTCCCTTCCGTGGAGTTTCGCACATTTTGGCTCTCTCTGACGGTCCGAGAGCTGAGCCTACCGGG
>JAKAOB010000142.1 GCA_021812305.1 Thermoplasmata archaeon | reverse complement strand
GGTGCAACTGGAGCCGAGATGTTCTCGAGATCGCCGATCCGGGCCTCGACCGCTTAGCCCAGGCGCGGGCCGTGCGGAAGCTCCTCCGCGAAGTGGGCTCCAAGGTCGTCCGAAGCTCGGCCGTGCCTCCCCACCTCCGCGTGGTCTTCCAGCACTGCGCGTGCGATCGCCTCCCGCCCCCTACCTTGCCCTTGGTCGAGCGGCGGAACTGTCTGAACCTTCAGCCGATGGTCTACACCGATGGGTGGGAGCACTACCGGGTCACCGCGTTCTCCGCACGCGACCTCGCTCGGCTCGTCTCAGACCTGCGTCGCGGGGGACGCGTCGAGGTCCTGTCGCGCCGCCGTGTGGAGGCCGGCGCCTTTCCCCGGAGCCTTCTTGTCTCCACCGCTTCCCTCCTGGGGGACCTCACGCGGAAGCAGTCCCAGGCGCTCACGACGGCGTTCGACCAGGGATACTTCCACATGCCCCGGGGCGCTTCGGCGACCGAGATCGCCCGACGCCTCGGCGTACCGAGGATGAGCTTCCTCGACCACCTCCGGAAGGCGCAGAACAAGGTGATTCATTCGGTCGCGCCGTACGTGCGACTCGCCACCGCGGCCGGGTGAAGAGCTCCCGCCCCCGTCCAAGGACGGTGGTCTCATTATCGTCCCCGAGGCGCTTCCTCGTCCGGGAGAGCGATGACGCAAGATAGGACTCCTTCGGAAGCGAAGCCGGACGGCTGGGAGATCGAGGGGCTCGCGGCGAACGGACCGATCGCGGACTACGCAGAGAAGCTGAAGCTCTTCGGGCAGTTCGTCGGCGACTGGGAGATTCTCGAGTGCCGCAACCGGAAGGACGATGGCACGTGGTCCGTGCAGCGGGGGAAGCTTCACTGGCGCTGGGTCCTCGAGGGCCGCGCCGTCCAAGACGTCTGGACGATGATCGACGAGAAGACCGGGCGGTCGATCCCCGTCGGCACGACCGTGCGGTTCTACGACCCCAAGATCAACGCGTGGCGCAGCGTGTGGATCTCCCCGGTCCAGGGCGTTGTTCTTCCGTTCATTGGGCGCCCGGTCGGCTCCGAGATCGTCCTCGAGGGGAAGAACGTCCAGGGATACCCGATTCGGTGGATCTTCTCGGAGATCACCCGCACCTCGTTCCGCTGGCGGGAGGAGGTACTCAAGGACCCCCAGACGGGGTGGGAGATGGACGAGGAGATGCGCATTCGGCGGGCACCCGGGGGATAGGCTCCCGGCGCTCGCCGGCGCATTTCTAGACGGACATTCCTCACTTCGCTGGGGGAAAGAACGGCTCATACGGCGCCGAGAGCGGGGCGCCGTACACCAGCGAGGGAGGCGGTCCCGTGGAAAGGGGAGCGCCTCCCACGGGGGCCGTCGGATCGGGCCGGGTGATGAGGTCGTAGGCTACTGCGGAAAGGATCACGAGCCAGGAGGCGGTGATCGCGTTCGCGATCGTCACGAGTAGGAGCGTCAGTAATCCGGCCCCGACCAACGAACCGGGGATGGCCATTCCCTCCTCGAGCGCCGAGCTCACAATGCCGACCACCAGGACCGCCCCGAACAGCGACAGCCGATGCCCCTTCGTGAGGTGCCAGCTCCGCTCGAGCCCGCCGATCGCGGTGGTGTTCTCCATCATGATCGCCGGGGCGAAGAGGCAGAGGGCCAGGCCAAGGTATACCGCGAGAACGAGGGCGACCAGAAGGCCGACAAAGAAGAGCGGCAAGAAGGGGAACGCCGGTCCTCCCAGTGCGAGGCGAAAGATGAGGAGGATCGGCAAAACGAGCAATCCTCCCACGATGAGATAGACCAGCAGCGTGGCACCGAGTATGCTCGGGAACTTTGCGACCCCGCGCCGGAGCGCGTCCCCGACCCGCGTCGCCTCGCCGCGAAAGCGACGAACCGAGTACTCGGCCATTCCCCCGGCTACGACGGCGGTGAGGACGACCGTGGCGAGCAGCACCGCCAGCAAGTAGAGCAGTGCCTCTCCCGCAGTCGGAACCGATAGCAAGACCCCCACGGGGAACCCTCCGAGCCCGCCGGCGACCACGTAGTTCAGGAGCAGCAGACCGAACACCACGGAGACCGCCGCCAGGATCAGGTTGAGGACCAAGTAAACCCCGATGTAGCTCCGTAGGTTGTCCCACCAGGTTCGGAACAGGCCGGAGAGGATGGTGCCGGCATCCGCTCGACGGAGGAATAGAGGGGGCGGAGCGTACGACCCGGGAACTCCCGGCGTCCCCACCGGAAGCAGGGACAGCGGACTTCCACAGTGCGTACAGTACGTTGCACCCGGGACGCGAGGGGTTCCGCACGTCGAGCAATATCCGGGAGAAATCACGCGGTCCACGCTCCCCGTTGGGTTCGTCGGCACGTCACAGGGCTCGCCCTCCCCGTCGTAGGGTCTCGCCGGTACCCCGACAAGAACCCTCGGACGTTTCAACCCTTCCCCGCCGGTGGGTCATGTCTCCGGCCACCGTGGTTCGCTCGTAGAGCCCCGGTCTCCCCTGTCGGGGACGGGGTGGCCGGAAGGCTCATCGCCCCATCCGGTTCGGGCCGGAGATAGTACCTACCCCCCTCGGTTCTCGGTCGTCCCGTCCTCGGGGCGGAGCTCGGAGCGATAGGGTAGATCCGTCCGGCTTCGCGGCGCACGCCGTCCGTGCCCTCGTCAGGTGAACAGATCCTCGAGCGGGTTCTCCATCTCGCGAACCTCACGGAGACGGACTCCCTGCGACTCGAGCTCGTGGATGAGCCCCGGGACCGCCTCCGGTCCCGAGAGCTCCTTCAGGTAGTAGTCCCCGCTCCGCTCCCACCCCTCGGGCGCCGGGCTCGGCGTGAGCGTTCGGATCCCGATCACGTAGTGGGCGGCCCGTACATTCTCCATCCGCTCGAACAGGGTGAGCGCGCCGCCCTTGAGTGCGATCACGTGGCGACCGATCTCCCGAGCCTCGAAGAGGTTGTGCGACGAATAGAGCACGATCCGGTTCCGGCTCAGGTTGAGGATGAGC
>JAKAOB010000141.1 GCA_021812305.1 Thermoplasmata archaeon | reverse complement strand
CCTGGAGATCACCCAGTACCGGATCGTCAACGACTACAAGGTCGAGATCGAGGCGTCGAAGCCCATCGTGGTCTACCGCGAGACCGTCAAGGCCCCGGGCGGACCGTTCGAGGGCAAGTCGCCGAACAAGCACAACCGCTTCTACTTCGAGGTGGAAGCGCTCCCGGCGCCCGTCGTCCAGGCCATCAAGGAGGGCGAGGTTCCGCAGGGCAAGTCGTTCAAGGACCTCAAGACCCTCGTCACGAAGCTCGACGGGCTCGGCCTCCCGCGCGAGGAGGGCCGGGGCCTGACCGCCGTCGAGGGGACCAACATGCTCCTCGATGTGACGAAGGGCATCCAGTACCTGAACGAGACGATGGACCTCATCGTCGACGCCTTCAAGGAGGCGATGAACCGCGGGCCGCTCGCCAACGAGAAGGTCTACGGCCTCAAGATCCGCCTCGTCGACGCCAAGCTCCACGAGGACTCGATCCACCGCGGGCCGGCGCAGACGATCCCCGCGGCCCGTTCGGGGATGTACGGGGCGATGTGCATGGCCGGCCGCGTCCTCCTCGAGCCGCTGCAGAAGGTCACGGTGAACGTCCCCCAGGACGTCCTCTCCGGCGCGACCCGCGAACTGCAGCGCCGCCGGGGCGAGATCCTCGACATGACGAACGTCGGCGACCTGCAGACGATCGTCGCGAAGGTCCCGGTCGCCGAGATGTTCGGGTTCGCCTCGGACATCCGCAGCGCCACCGCCGGCAAGGTCCTCTGGGCGACGGAGTCGCTCGGGTTCGAGATCCTCCCGACGGAGCTCCAGACGAAGGTCGTGGGCGAGATCCGGCAGCGCCGCGGGCTCAAGCCGGAACCGTACGACGCGTCGTACTACGCGGGGTAGGCGACCGGCCCACCTCGTCGAGCGTGCGCTGCAGCGCCGACCGGGGGCCGTCCGGCGTCCGGGACTTGAGCGGCCACGCCCCCTCGCGGTCGAGGAGCCAGCGCTTGCGCCACAACCCGAGACCGTAGCCGGTGAGCGACCCCGTCTCCCCGACGACGCGGTGGCACGGGATCACGATCGGGATCGGATTGCGATGCATCGCCCCGCCGACCGCCCGCGCCGCTCCGGCGTGGCCGGCCCGGCGCGCGAGCTCCCCGTAGGTGACCGTCGTGCCGGCGGGGACGCGGGCGAGGGCGGCGTACACCGCGCGGTCGAACGGCGAGATCTCCCCGAGCTCCGGGGCGAGCTCGAAGCGCCGCCGCTCCCGTCGGAAGTACTCGGCCAGCTGCCGGGGGGCGCTTCCGGCCGCGAAGGGGGGGCGCCGGCGGTGCGCCCCGTCCGGGACGGCGGCCTGGGGCAGCCCGCGCTCGAGGAGATCGACGAGACGCACGGACGCACCGGAGTAGACGACCCGGAACGTACCGATCGGGGTCGGGACGTCGGCCACTTCCAGCCCGGGCGCCATGGAAGGCCCGAGGACCGTCCGGGCTTAAAGCTCCCGAGGCGGGCTCACACGAGCCCGGTCGAGGTGATGCGGAACTCCGCCGCCGCCTCGGGACGGGACCGGTGCTTGACGAGGACCGCCCGCCGCCGGTCGCCGGAGAGGCGGTCGAGGCGCAGGATGGTCTTCGCCGCGTGGTTGACGAACGACCCGCCGAGCGGCTCGAGGGTCCCGTCGCGCTGGTTGCGCCAGACCTGGTTGGTGAACAGGACGGGAACGTGCGACGCCAGGGACGTCGCGAGGAGGTCGGCGAGCTCGACCCCGAGGGCCAGCCGGCCCTCGTCCTCGGATCCGGCGGCGAGGGTGAGGCGGTAGAAGAACGTCGCCGAGTCGAGCACCAGGAGCCCGACCGGCCGCCGGCCCTCGCGAGCGAGGGCGCAGGCCCGGGCCACCGCGCGCCCCTGCTCGTTCAGGTCCTTCGGGGTCGAGAGCAACAGACGGCGGAGGACCTGGTCGAGGTGGCCCGCGGCGATCGCCTCGAGGCGGTCGACGCTCACCCCCTCGGTGTCGATGTAGAAGACCCACCGGTCCGCGAAGGCGACCCGCACCGCCGCTTCGAGGCAGAGGAGGGTCTTTCCGCTCCCCCCCTCGCCGTAGAGCTCCGTGAGGCCGTCGGGCTCGAGACCGCCGCCCAGGAGGCGATCGATGCCGGCGACCCCGGTCGGGAGCTTCTCGGACGGCATCCGGGGCGGGACGGGAGGGCGCTCCTTTAAGCCGGTGGGCCGGGACGCTAGCGCGAACGGAGCGGATAGTCGGTCCCGAGCTCGGGGAGGACGACGTGGCCGGCGGCGGGCACGAACGCCTCCGGGTGTTCGCTGTGGATCGGGAAGAGGGCCGCGGGACGCACGTCCCGTGCGATCGCGAGCAGCTCCGGGCCCGAGGCGTGGCCGGAGGCGTGCATCTGGTGAAACCCGAGGCCGAAGTGGTCGAGCCAGTGATGGAGGACCGCATCGTCGACGTCGTCCTCGCTGAACGGCTCGCTCATCGAATGGATGAACGGGGCGCCGGCCCCGGGGCGGATGTCGATGAGCTCGGCGAAGTGGTGGAGGTCGAGCGAGAGCAGCAGCTCGGGGGCGTGGGCGCGGACCCAGGCGGCGTCCACGCTCTCGTCGAGGAACGGCCGCTCCCAGCGGTAGTAGACCTTCTTGGTGCGTCGGTAGACGCGCAGCCCCGGCGACGCGCCGGGGATCGGGGCGCCGTCGGGGAGGTCGCTTCCGACGCTCGCGAGCAGATGCGCCGTCTTGAGCGGGATGACGAACTCGCGCCCCGCGGCCACGGCCGCACGGTACAGGGTCGTCAGCCGATCGATGTCCCGCGGGTAATGGCTCACGACGGCCAGGTGCTCCGTCCCGGCGAGGATGCGGTCGACCCCCTCGCGAACCCCGGCTTCGGAGCGATCCGGCCGCGGGTCCGGCCCCGCCCGCGTCCCCTCCGTGACGAGCCCGATCGGGCGCTCCTTCGCGGCGGCGGCGAGGAACGCATGGGTCTCCCCGGCCCGGGGTCCGTGGGCGCGGAAGTCGCCGGTGTAGACGACCGTCCCCTCGCTGGTGCGGATCAG
>JAKAOB010000051.1 GCA_021812305.1 Thermoplasmata archaeon | reverse complement strand
GAAGGGCTGGCGCGGAGCGGGGCGGGACGCCGGGCGCAATGGCCGTGGTCGATCGGCCGGGGGACGGGGCCAGCGACTCGAGCCGGCCGCCGGCCCGCCGGCGTCCCCGCAGGGCGAGCCCGAGCGCGGTCGTGAAGTCCCCGCGGTCGAACGCCGCGTTCGCGTCGTCGAGGAGCCCGCGGGCCTCGGTCGATGGCGGGCCCCCGGCCCCCCCGGCGGTGCGCGCGGCAAGGTCGGACTCCAGGAGCTTGATCTGGAACCTCGATTCGGCCTTGTTCTTGGGCAGCGGGGCCGGCCGGGGGACGATGTCGGCCTCGGCCGCCGCCGGTGCGGCATCCGGGACGAGCCCGACGGTCGCAGCGGCCGCCATCGGGGCGGCCGGGAGAGCCGCGGCGGTGGAGGGGCGGTCCTTGAGCCGGATCAGGTTCTCATGGGCCGCGCGGGCGAGGCGAAGGGCATCGTCCGGGTCCCTGCGCGCGGCCGCCGCCTCGGCCTCCTCGATCTGCCGCCGCGCCGCCCGGACGTCCACCCCGCGGTGCTCGAGCACGTCCGCCTCGGCCCGGGCCATGCGGACCTGGTTGTACGCCCGGTCCTCGACGAAGCGGCGCGAGCGCTCGAGCTCCCCCGCGACCTCGCCGCGGCGCTGTTTCAGGCGCCGAAGAACGAACAGTCCGCTCAGGAGGATGAACGCGGCCGCCACGAGAGCGACCGAGAGCTCGAGGACGACCGAGGAATCGAACATCCGTGTCGGCGGGTCGGGGACCGGCCCCGTCCGACCTTCTTCTAGGGGGAGAGGGGGTATTTATGGGGGAAGGGCCGGCGGGAGCGCCTCGGCCGGCCCGGTCCGGCGTCCGAGCAGGTAGGTCGAGCGGGCGCCGTCGACCCGGATGGGGGCGTTGGCCCCGAGCGAGAGCCGCTCGGGCAGCACCACCGGCAGGTAGTTGGGAAGCCGGGCGACGGAGCTCCCGTCGTCCCCGTGCTCGAGGACCCGGGCGCTCCCCTCGAAGCCGATCCACCGCTCGAGGCGGCCGCGCGCGAGGGCCTGGCGCTCCTCGGCGATCTCGCGGGAACGGCGCTTGGCCACCCGGGGGGGAAGCTCCTCCATCCGGGCCGCCGGGGTCCCCGGCCGCGGAGAGAAGCGGGTGACGTTCACGACCTCGGGGGCGACCTCCCGCAGGAGCTCGAGGGTGGCGCGGTGGTCATCCTCGGTCTCCGTGGGAAACCCGGTGATGACGTCCGTCGCCAGCATGAGGCCAGGGCAGCTCGCCCGGGCGGCCGCGACCAGGTGTCGGAAGTCGGCCGCCCCATACCCCCGCCGCATCGCCCCCAGCACGGCATCCGAGCCGCTCTGCACGGGCAGGTGAAGGAAGGTGAAGAACCGGGGGTCGGCGAGGCGTCGGAAGTACTCCTCGTGGATCTCGGCCAGGGTCTGGGGGCTCATCATCCCGACCCGCACGGAGAAGGCGCCGGAGACCCCGGCCACGGCGTCCATGAGCTGAGGGAGCCGCGGGGCCCCGGCCAGATCGATCCCCCAGGCGGAGGTGTCGAGGGAGGAGAGACGGATCTCGACGGCCCCCCGGGCGTGCGCGGCCCGCACCCGCCGGATCACCTCGTCGGGCGGGACGCTCTGGAGCCGGCCGCGGGCGAGCCGGCTGAAGCAGTAGGTGCAGTGGCTCGTGCAGCCCTGGGCCAGGACGACCTCCTGCGCGACCGGGTCGGCCACGGTCGACGACGCGGCCGGGGGCGACCCCGTCGGGCCGAGGAGCTCGGGAATGCGGACCTGATCCCGGATCGGGACGAAGGTGGTCCTCCGCCGTTCCTCCCCCGTGAGGAGCCCGGTCCGAAGGGGGACGAGGCAGCCCGTCACGATGACCCGCGGGACCGACTGGGCCAGTTCGCGCCAGCGCTCGACCATTCGGGCCTCGGTCGGGCCGATGACGGCGCACGAGACGAGGACCCCGGCGTCGGCCCCCTCGGGCGACGCCGCGATCGAGTGGCCGGCCGCGTGGAGGTCCCGTGCGATCGTGCGGCCTTCGCCCTGGTTCTGGGCGCAGCCGTACGACTCGACGTAGACGTGCACGGCGCCTCCGACGGCCTGTCCGCGGCGCCTAGAAGACCGTGAGCCGGTCCGTCAGGAGCCGCTGCGGGATCGTGTCGATGCGGTCGAACCAGCCCTGCGCGACGTCCTCGGCGACCTTGCGGACCTGGGGGAGCTTGACCCCGGCGGCGGGCAGGAGCTGGAGGCTCGCCACCTGCGGCTGGTCCACGGGCTTGCCGATCTGGGAGAGGATGCGGACGTGGACCTCCTTCACGTTCCCTCCGGACTCCTTGACGATGTCCTGGGCGATGAGGTTGCCGAGGAGGTTGTAGATCTTGCCGACGTGGTTGACCGGGTTCTTGCCCGCGGACGCCTCGAGGCTCATCGGGCGGCAGGGGGTGATGAGCCCGTTGGCCCGGTTCCCGCGGCCGACGGAGCCGTCGTCGCCGGCTTCCATGGACAGGCCCGTCACGGTGAGATAGTAGCGGCCGAGCTCGGGGTCGTCGGCGGTGTTGACGTTGATCTCCACCGCGCGGTTGGTGAGCTTGGCGGCCTGGTCCGCGAGCTTGTCATGGATCTCCTCGCAGACCGCCTGGTACTCCTTCGGGTTGGCGATCTCGCTGTCGACGAGCGCCGCCGCGACGGTGAGCCGGATCGACTCGCCGCTGCGGAAGCCCATCACCTTGACGTCCTCGCCCAAGGCCGGGAGCTTCTTCTTCAGGCGCGTCGTGAGGAACCGCTCGGACTCGAGGACGAGCCGCTCGGTGTCGGACAGGGGGGCGAACCCGACCCCGAAGCTCGTGTCGTTCGCGAGGACCTCCTTCTGCTCGAACACGCCCCGCAGGTCGATCGAGCCGGAGCCGATGCGGCAGTCGAACTCGACCTGCCGATCGACGTCCAGGTGGGCGCAGACCGACTTCACGTAGCTCTTCGCCGCGTCGATCGCGACCTGGCGGAACGGCAGCTTCTGGCCGTCGACCTCGGTGGTCGCCCGGCCGACGAGCAGGATGTAGATGGGCTGGGTCACCTTGCCCCCGCCGAACTTCGGCTCGGAGGCCCCTCCGACGACCTCGGTCTCGTCGGTGTTGTGGTGGAGAATGCGGCCGAACTCGTCCAGGTACATCCGGCAGAGCCCCCGGCTGACGCTCTCGGAGATCCCGTCGGCGATCGAATCCGGGTGGCCGAGCCCCTTGCGCTCGACCAGCTCGACGGCCTGTTCCTCGATGTGGACGGTCCGAAGGGGCTCGACCTGGATGTTCCGGGCCATCGTACGCACTCGGGGTCGGCCGAGCGCGTGAGGGGGATAAGGATTACCCGCCCTGGGCCCGCCGCCCCTCTTTGCGCTAGGAGAAAAGCGGTTTCGCGAGGTGAGGTCCGCTCGGAACGTACCCGAGCCGTCGGTAGTAGTCCCGCGTGCCCACGGCGCTCAAGACCTTGAGCTGCCGGGCACCCTGCTCGCGGGCCCGCTCCTCCGCGCGCTCGAGAAGGGATCGCCCGAAGCCGAGGTGCTGGTACTCCCGCGGCCCGGCCGTCGAACCGACCGGGACCTCGGGCCCGAGGACCTTGAGCTCCCGGATCACCGGCCCGTCGCATCCCCCGACGGTCCCCTCCGAGGGGAAGCGGAGGCGGAGAAAGCCGGCCAGGGTGTCGGTCGCGGGATCCTCCAGGCTCAGAAAGAGCTCCTCCCCCTCCCCCGCACGGTACCGGGTCTCGACCGGAACGAGCGCGGCGGGGTCCGGCCACGCCCGGCGGCCCACCTCCCGGCAGCGCAGGCAGCGGCAGCGGCGGCCCGTCGCCGAAAGGAGGCGCTGGGCCAGCTCCCGGAGGTTGCCGGCGCGCACCCCGGCCGCCACGAGGCGGGCCGGGATGTCGCGCTGGATCCGCTGGACGCGGACCCATGGGGGCAGTCCGGCTTTGATCTCCGCGAGCAGCCGGGCGGCCGTCCCGGCATCGTAGGGCTCGTAGCGGCCCGCGCGCCACTCCTCGTAGAGGGCGGTCCCCGGCAGCACCAGGGTCGGATAGATCTTGATCATGTCCGGTCGGAACCGCGGGTCGCCGAAGACCCGCGCGAGGTCGGCCCGATCCCTTTCCGGATCCATCCCGGGAAGGCCCAACATGAGGTGGTAGCCGACCTTCAGCCCACGGTCCCGGGCCTCCCGGGTGGCGCGAACGACCTCCTCGACCCCATGGGCTCGGCCGCTCGCGGCCAGGACCTCCTCCCTCAGGCACTCGACCCCTATCTCGACCCGGGTGACCCCCGCCGCGAGCAGGCCCGGGAGGACGCGGCCGTCGCACCAGTCCGGACGGGTCTCCACGGTCAGGCCCACACAGCGGTGCGCGGCGGCCTCGTTGGCCCGGAGCGCCTCGGCCAGCGAGCCGTGGACGCGCCCGTTCAGTCCCTCGTAGATGTTCCGGAACACCCGGTCGCGGTACGCCTCGGGCCGGGCCGGGAAGGTTCCCCCCATCACGATGACCTCGACCTTGCTGGTCGGGTGACCGATCGTCGAGAGCGTCTCGAGGCGGTGGGTGACGATGGCGCGCGCGTCGTAGCCGAACTGCGCGCCGCGCAGGGCCGACGGCTCCTCCCCGGTATAGCTCTGGGGGCTGCCCATCGCGAGCCCTCCGGGGCAGTACGCGCACGTTCCGTGGGGGCACGCCGCGGGCGCGGTCATGACCGCGACCACCGCGACCCCGGACAGGGTACGGGTCGGCTTCCGGCAAAGGAGCGGGCCGAGCCGCTGCCGCTCCTCGCCCCCGAGGGACCGAAGCCACTCGACGTTCGACGGGACGCCTCCCCCGCGTTCCCGGGCGAACGCCCGCTTGCGACGGTGGATCTCCTCGAGCCTCGGGTCCGGGGGGCTTACGGGGACAGCCATTCGCGGGTCTCCCCGGTGACCCGGTACGCCGCCTTCCTCAGGTCGGGGATCGTGCGGCTGCCGGTGAGCAGCATGGCGACCTTGAGCTCGTGGACGATCTGTTCGAGCTCGGTGCGCGTCGCCTCGAAGCTGGTGGAGGCCGCCCGGAGGACCCCCCCCGCCGTGCCGGCGGCCGTCGCGCCCAGCACGATGGCGCGCGCCACGTCCAGACCGCTACGGACCCCCCCGCTCGCGACGATCGGCAGGCCGAGCGGGGCGAGCTCGCGCACGCAGACCGGCGAGGGGATCCCCCAGTCCCAGAAGGTGGTCCCGACCCGGGCCTCCCGTTCGGCCCCCTGGGCCCGGGCCCGGTGGTGCTCGACCGCCGCGAACGAGGTACCGCCCGTTCCGCTCACATCGAAGGCTCGCACGTGCGCCCGCTGGAGCCGTTCGGCGACCGGCCGCGAGATGCCCGCTCCGGTCTCTTTGGCGAGCACCGGGACCTCCTTGGCGAGCGCGGAGATCTGCTCGAGGCAGCCCCGGGCCCTGCGGTCGCCCTCGGGCTGGACCATTTCCTGGAGGAAGTTGAGATGGATCGCCAGCACATCGGCCCGGATGAGGTCCATCGCTCGCCGCACCTCCTCGATCCCGACGACCTTCTCCCCCGGCGATTGGGGAATGATCTGGGGGGCCCCGATGTTCGCCAGCTTCAGGGGGACCGCGTGGCGGGCGACGCAGGAGTAGCTCTCCGGGTACTGGCCCTTGAGGATCGCAGCCCGCTCGCTCCCGACGCCCATCGCCACCCCCACCTCGGCCGCCGCGCGCGCCAGGTTGTCGTTGATCTGGGCCGCATCCGGGAAGCCGCCCGTCATGCCCGTGATCATCAGGGGCGCGGCCAGGCGCTTTCCGAGCAGGTGGACCGAGGGGTCGATCTCGTCGAAATCGAGCTCGGGCAGGGCGTTGTGCAGGATCTGGATATCGTTCCAGTAGCGGTACCGGCCCTCGACGTTCCCCTGCAGCACGACCTTGACGTGCTCGGCCTTGCGGGAACTCAGGTCCAGGCCCGAGATCGGGCTAGCGGGCGGCGGGTCTGCACCAGCTCCCATGGACCGCCTCCCCTCGAAGGGCACGCGAGAGCGCCCCATCCCGGAGTCCGCTAATAAGACCTGCGTCGGCGCCCTGCTCGGCGATGCGGAGCATCGTCTCCGCCTTCTTCCGGATCCCACCGGTGACGTCCGGGGCCGAGGTCGTTGCCCGCAGGGTCGTGACCGACGCCTCCGTGAGACCCTCGAGGACGTGCCGTCGGCCATCGGAGCCGGTCGTCAGCACTCCGTCCACATCGCTCACGAAGATCACCCGGACGGCCCGCAGCCTGCGCGCGAGCTCGAGGGCGATCGTGTCCGCCGAGAGGATCGAGTACCCCCACCCATCGTCCGGAACCACATCGCCGAAGGAGACCGGCGTCGCGCCGGTGGCGAGCGCCGAGCTGAACGCCCCCTCGTCGAAGGACGCGAGCTGCCCCTCCCGGTTCCGCGCGACGTTCGCGGCGGGGACCGACCACGGCACGTCCCCGGCGTGGACCATCGACCGGAGCACGGCGAGGTGAAGACGACGCACTTCCGCCGATACGATCGCGGCGCCCCGGAGGCGTTGGCGCGGGGGAACGGTTCCCTCGGGTGCCCGGGCGAGGCCGAACCGGGCCGCGCCCGGGTGCCCGAACGACCCGGCCCCGTGCAGAACGATCCGCGGGGCATCCGCGGCCTCCGCGATCTCCCGCGCGAGGCGAGCGAGGACCTTCGGCCGCAGGCGCTCGACCTCCCGCTTGCGGGTGATCACGCTCCCGCCGAGCTTGACGATGGTCAGCGGCCCGTTCGGAGCGAGCGCCACGCGTCCCCCGGCGCGGATCAGCTCGCGGCGTTCGCACCGGCCCGCGGGTCGAACATCATCAAGATCCCCACCAGCATCGGCAGGGTTCCACCGAAGTAGAGCCAGTCGAACGTGATGAGCCACAAGGTGAGGAAGAACACCCCGACGCCCATGAGAAGGGAGGCTCCCACGACCCAAGCGAGCGAAAGGGGGTCGGCGTGACCGGTCCTCGTAGCTTCCGATGCCGACGCGGGCAAGGAGCTCATCGCCCGAGAGAGCCGGGCCGAGTTAAAATCCGTTCCGTTCGAAAAGGTCCCCTCGGGACGGTAGGCCGTAGCGCGCCGAGGGCGGAGGGCCGGCCCAGGGCCGGGGGCGATCGCCCCTTGGGTTTCTGTAAAGGTATTTAACAAGGCCAGCGGTCGCCGGCCCCCATGTTCCGGGTCCCCAGCCTGGGGCGTCTTCGCCTCGTACGAGACGTCGCCATAATCGCGGTACTCATCTCGGTGGTGATCACCGGCGTGCCGGCGGCCGGGGCGAGCTCGATCGCCCCCGGGGTCTTCGCGCCCCCGATCGCACCGGCGGCGAGCGGCCACGCGGCGGCACCGGCGCCCCACGCCGCGGCCTCCTCTCCTTCTTCAACGCCTTCCCCCTCGGAGCCGAGCCACCCGCTGGGGACGGGTAGCTCGACGACGCTCAATTTCTACTCGAACAACTCGACGCTCGCGCCCACGAACGTTTCGACCGGTGCGTCCTGCACCAAGAGCAGCTACCTCTACGGGACGTACAATTACTACTACGCGGATTGCTACGGTGGGTCGGTCGATCCGACGCTCGTCCACCTGGCGAACGGGGATGTCGGGATCGGCTACTCGTTCGCCACCGGCCAGGGGGCCCCGGGCGGCTGCCCAACGGCCAAGGGGAACAGCTCGGACCTCGTCGGGTTCTCGAGCTCGTCCGATAACGGGACGAACTGGGGTGCGCCGACGGTCCTCGGCAACCTGACGTGCACCTTCTACAACGCGATCGAGCCGTCCTTCACGGTCGCCCACAACGGGGACGTCTACGGTGTCTACGTCGAAGAGAACCACTCCGGGCAGCAGGGTGGGTACACCAGCCGTGCCGGTGATGCGCTCGGGTTCACGGTCTCCACCAACAACGGCGGGACGTTCTCCGCGCCGAAATCGATCAACGTGAGCGGCAACATCGCGCGGCCGCAGATCGTCTCGTTCGGCAGCTCCCTGTACGTGCTGTTCGAGAACATCTCGGCGACGACCACGACGACGATCTGCTACGGGCTCGGCAGCTGCGGGGCCTACCCGGTCTCGCTCAACCTCCTCTATTCCTCGAACGGCGGGCTCACGTGGACGGGGCCGTACCTCGTCCCGGGTGAGAACTCGACCGCGGCCAACTCCTCCGTGGGCGGTTGGATCCAGGTCAACGCCACCGGAACGGTCGGCGTGTCCTACTTCACGAACCACTCTTGTGTGTACGTGATGTATTCCTACTGTTACCGCTACGGCGACAACCTGGTCTTCGCCACCTCGACCACCAACGGCTCCACGTGGAACGGCCCCACGCTCGTCGCGAACAACGTGGGCGAGACCTATCTCTACTCCTACTACTATCTGACCGGCTACTTCCAGTACACCCCGCAGAGCCAGTTCGTCTTCGGCCCGTCCGGGACTCAGGTCTACATCGCCTACACGGGCGCGTACTCGAAGAACACCGCGACCTACTGGTACTACAACTACGAGTACTCCGGGGTCTTCGAGGCGACGGGGACGGTCTCGGGCACCATCTGGTCGCTTCACACGATCCAGGCCACGATGGATTATTTCAACTACGACAGCACGTACCACGCCGCGATCGGCTGGGTGGGCACCACCCTCTACTTCGCCTTCTCTTGGGAGAACGAGACCTATTGCTACAATTCGTGCACTCCTAGCGAGTACACTTACTCCGAGTGGGCGGCGACGAGCCTCGACGGGCTCACGTGGACGACCCCCGGCATTGTGGACGCGGCCAACATGCACAAGTACCTCTACTATTGCGGGTACTGGTGCGGGGACAGCTTCCAGGGCTACCAGGCCAGCGTGGGTTCGACCTCGGGCGGGGAGCCCCTGTTGGGCTTCTCGCTGCCGCAGTCCTACGACTACACCTACGCGTACACGTACAACGGAACGGCGTACAACTTCTACTACAACTACACCTACTCCGAGCGCCTCGAGGTCGCCTACCCGTACCAGGGCCCGACGGTCACGGTCAACTTCACGGAGCAGAACCTTCCCACCGGGACCTCGTGGTCCTTCTCGGTTGACGGCCAGACCCTGACGACGAGCGCGACGAGCTATCTGGTCACGAACATCCCGGTCAACTACACGATCGCGATCACTCCGAACCCGGTGCCCGCCGGCTTCTGGGAGATCATCTCGCCGCACTCGAGCGTCCCCGGCGAGACCCAGTTCAGCAAGAACTCCACTGTCTGGTTCAACTACTCGGTGAGCTACGGGTTCTCGCTGTCCATCGAGCCATCGAACCCCTATTATGCCTATTTGTACATCAACTACAACGGTTCGTACTACTACACATACGCATCGAACTGTATTGGATGCACCCCGTATTCCGCTACATATCCCGCGTACCCGTGGTACTTCCCGAAGGGGGTCACCGTCGAGATCCTCGCCTCTACCTACCCGTTCTCGCCTTCCTATTGGACGGGGACCGGTCCGGGCTCTTACAACGGTAGCGGCACCACCGCGAACATCACGATGGGCGGCGTCGTCAACGAGACGGTCTGGTACGGCGGGTTCGGCTCGTACAACGTCCTCGTCAACCCGCAGGGGCTCCCCGCCACGTCGGTGTACTCCTTCGGTTTCGGAGGATCCAACTACAGTGCGAACGGCTCGACCTCGGTCACCATCGACAACGTCGTGAACGGTGCCTACTCCGTGACCAACATCCAGGCGAACTCCAGCACGTCGGGCTGGGAGTACTTCGGCTATCCGACGCCCGCGAACCCGGTCATCGTGCCGGTCGAGCCGATCGTCAATCTCTCGTTCTCGTACGTGGACCTCGGCGTGGCGGCCGGCACGGTCAGCTTCCAGGCCCAGGGGCTGACGGCGGGCACGGTCTGGACCTTCGAGTTCAACGGGACGACGTACAGCTCCTCCACCCCGTGGATCAACGTGACGACGCACCCCGGTACGTTCCCGGTGGTGGGATTCCCGGTCACCGCGCAGAACTCTTCGATCGGGTACGTTCCCACGGGACTGTCCTCCACGCTTTCGGTGACGCCGGGAACGACCTATCCGATCTCCTACACGCAGGCGTACAAGCTCCAGGTGCTGGCCAGCACCGGCGGCACGGTCGGAGGGAGCGGCACCTACTGGGCGGCCGGTGGGGCCGTGGAGTCCTTCCACGCCAGCGCGAAGACCAACTACGAGTTCGGCGGTTGGACGGGCACCGGTATCGGCAGCTACACCGGCCTCAGCTCGTACGCGAACTTCACGGTCGGTGGGCCCGTGATCGAGACGGCGAACTTCTACCCGCTCCCGACGGACCGGTTCAACCTCACGGTGACCGAAGCGGGGCTCGGCAACGACACGTGGTACACCGTGTTCCTGGGAGGCACGGGCTTCTCATCGAACCAGACCTCGTTCCAGATCCAGAACCTCTACCCGTGCGGGAGCTCGAGCGGCAACTACAACGTCTCGGTTCCATACGCCTACTCCGCGGACGGACTGACCCGGTACGTCCTTGCCTCCCGGCTTCCGACCTCGATCTGCACGAACGGCGCGACGGTGCTCCCCCTGACGTTCGGAGCGCAGTACTTCCTGACCCTGCAGGCGACGGCGGGTGGCTACGCCGAGGCGAGCGTCGGCCTCACCACGACGACCTCGGGCATCTGGGTGCCGTCCACGGTGAGCGTGCAACTGACGGCGATCGCGCTCAGCGGCTACGCCTTCGTGACGTGGGCCGGGACGGGGCCGGGCAACACGAGCCTGTCGGGCTCCTCGGAGTCCATCGTACTGACCGGGCCGGTGACGGAGACGGCGATCTTCGCCCAGATCCCCCACCCCCTGCCGGCGCGGTACACCCTGGACCTCAAGTCCCAGACCACGTTGGCCGCGGGAACCTCCTGGTCGGTCACCCTCGGCGGGACCACCTACTCCTCGACCACCGGGGACCTGTACGTCCCCAATCTGCTCGCCGGAACGTATCCCATTTCGGTCGCGACCTCCCTCTCGCCGGACGGGCTGACCAAGTACGTCTCCATCGGGAATCCGACGACGGTCTCCGTCACCCACAATCAGACGCTCGCGATCAGCTTCCAGACCTACTACGCGGTGAGTGCCGTGGCGACTTCCGGTGGCGCAGTGCAGTCGGTGCCTTCGTGGGTCACGAGCGGTGGGTCGGTGCTCCTCAACGCCACGCCGTTGACGGGCTACACCTTCGTCGGCTGGAGCGGCACGGGGACCGCGTCCTACACGGGAGCGAACGAGGTCACGACCCTCCACGTCACGAGCCCCGTCAGTGAGGTGGCCCTCTTCCAGAAGGCCCCGGTGCAGGTGAGCACGGGCGGTTCGACGACGAACTCGTTCTGGGGTCAGACCTCCACGTGGATCATCTTCGCCATCGTCGGTCTCGTGGTCGGCCTCGCGGTCGGCCTTCTCGTGACTCGACGAGGCCGCTCTCCGCCTCCCGCGCCGGTGGAGATGGAGCCCGCCCCCGCTGGGACCGAGACGCCTACGGAGGGCGCATGAACGACGGCTGCTGCCCTCCGACGATGACGAAGAGGGCCCCCGCACCGGGGGTCCGTGCCCGGAGCCATTTCATGAAGCGGTTGGACCAACGCACCCTGGGAGCGACGATTGCCGCGCTGCTGATGATCACGTCGGCCTTGGCGCTGGTGTGGCTCGGCGCGGGGACGACCTCGCTGGCCGCTCCCAGCGGTCTGGCGGCCCCCCATGCCGTTCCGCACGTCGCCGGCGTCGCCCTGAGCACGCCGGCGGCGACCCTCGCTGCCCCTGCGCTGACGCCCGTGCACCCGCAGGCGTCCGCGAGCGGCCGTGGAACGTTCTTTACGAACGTCGCGATCCCGAACCCCACGGCGGGTAACCAGACCTGTCCGCAGACGTACTTCTGCTGGAACAACACGGACAACCCGTCGGCGAACCTGACCACGCTCGGATACACGGGGCTGGCCTACACCGCATACACGAACGCCTCCCCCTGCCCGGGGACCCGCGGCAACACGACCGTGCCGGATGCAACGTCCGAGGTCGGTTGGACGGTCTCGACGAACTTCGGCGACAGCTGGAGCGCTCCGGTCTATCTCGGCAACCCGTCGTGCACGGGTGCGGACGCGAACTATTCGAGCGCGATGGATCCGTCCCTCACCTCGCTGGCGAACGGGACGTTCGTCCTGTCGTACGTCGAGTACAACTACTCGACCCAATCGACCTACTCCTATGATGCCCCGCCGGAGAATTACCAGTGCTACGACATCGCCTACTCGCGCGTCGTGGTCACCTTCAGCTACGACAACGGCGCCAATTGGACCGTTCCCACGGTGATCAACGCCTCGTCGAACGTCGGGTGTCCCTCGCCGGGCCTGCCCGACAGCCGCCCGTCGATCACCGCCACGGGTCAGACCATCTACCTGGCCTGGGAGAACGAGACCTCGCCGTTCGAGTTCTACTGCTGCAGCACCGAGTACGGCTCGGTCAACGTGGTCGCCTCGACCGACGGCGGCGCGGTCTGGTCGGCCCCCCTCTCGGTCCCGAAGGTCATCGGCAGCTACTTCGGCACGGCGACCTCGATCGCGATGAACCCCGCGCTCACGGTCGATCCGTCGGGGCGGCTGTACATCGCGTACACGACCAACCTGACGTACAATTACCTCTGCAACCCGACCTGCTCGTACCAGATGGATGCCTCCGTCTACGTGGGGGCCTCGACGAACAACGGGTCGACGTTCGTCTACTCGGTCGTTTCGAACGGCCAGTACCTTGAGCCGATCACGTATCCCGCCGTGTACGCCGACCCCGCTCCGATCATCGCCTACAGCTCCGCATCGAAGCAGCTCGACGTCGCGTGGGCGGGTACGATCGTCGGCGACTTCTGTTACAACGAGGGGATCAACGGCTTCTACTGCTACAACGGGTACACGCCCGAGACGATCTGGATGGCGAACTCGTCGACGAACGGGTCCACGTGGTCGTCCGCGAGGGACGTCGTTCCGACCTCCATGATCAACCCGAACGGGGGTTTCTATTCGTGGGCGTACAACCCCTCGTTCTCGATCGACTCCACCGGGAAGATCCACCTGCAGTACATCTACATCAACGACTCGATCTGCGACACCATCAGCCCCTACGGCTACAATTACTCCATCTGCGGGCCGTACTACCAGATGTACCAGAACTCGACGGACGGCGGCTTCACCTGGAGCCAGCCGGCGTACGTGTTCCCCAACGCGAGCATCTACTACCCGGACCACTACTACTACGAGGGAGAGTGGCCGGGGACGTACTCGACCCTCCTCACCGCGGGGAGCCAGGTCCTGCTCGCGTGGACCACTCAGCAGTGCCCGGGCTTCACCTTGGGCACCTACTGCTCTCCGGGGTACGGGCCCGGGTATGCCGAGGTCATCACCTCGCGCCTCTTTGAAGGGACGGGCGTGACCCTTACCTTCTCGGAGACCGGGGGACCGACGGGGCTCAACTGGTCGGCCGACATCCTCGGGAACTACCGTCAAGGCCCGACCGGGTCGTCGCTCTCCGTTTCGGGGGTCCCGACCGGGACCGCGATCAGCTTCTCGGTGCCCTGGCTCAACGTGAGCTATGGGCTCGCGTACAACGACACACTGAGCGTGGCGAGCCCGACGGTGTTCACGACGAGCACGACCGTCTCCGTGACGTTCACGGAGATCGTGCTCCTTAACGTGAGATCGAATCCCTCCGTCCAGTCGTATTACTTCACCTACAAGTACGTCAATTACAACATGAGTCCCCATCCGACCTCGGAGTGGCTGCCGGTCAGCACTTCGGTGACCCTCACGGTGTCGCCGCAGGCGTTCTCGACGCCGTGCTACACGTGCCTGAACCTGTCGTTCTCGGCCTGGACCGGAACCGGCAACGGGAGCGTCAACTCGAAGTCGCTGACGGTCACGGTGACCCCCACCGGGCCGGTCAATGAGACCGCCAACTTCGCGGTCCTCGGCATCTGCAACATAGGGACGTACTACGGCAACGGCTGCCTCAACCTGACCTACCTCGTCTCCTTCGACGAGCAGGGCCTACCGGCGAACACCACCTGGGGGGTCACCATCATCAACGCGACCTCGGGCGCCCCTGAGGAGTTCACCACGACCGCCAACAACCTGTCCGTGCCGGTCGGTGCGGCCCCGGTGTACTACTACCTGTGGAGCATCCCGAGCGCCACCACCGGCGAGTTCTGGCTCCCGAGCACGACGGCCGCGAACCCGATCGTGATCCCGCAGACGACCGCCGTCGACGTGGTCTATACGCTCGGCGCCGCGACCTCGGCGCTCTTCCCCACGCAGTTCAGCGAAACGGGCCTGCCGAACGGGACCGCGTGGTCCGTGGAG
>JAKAOB010000050.1 GCA_021812305.1 Thermoplasmata archaeon | reverse complement strand
TGGCGTGGTCACCTACGGCAACACGACCCCCGGGTACAACTTCCCGACCGGCTGGGGCTCGATCAACGCCTACAACTTCGCGGTGGACATCAACTACCTCGAGGGCCTCCCCGGGAGCTTCTGGACGGTCAACTCTGCGGGCACCAGCTGGGACACGGGCGCCTGGGAGTACATGACGCTCAACCAGACCTACAACGTTGACGTCAACGTCACGTCCGCACTCGCGGCAACCAACCCGCATGTGACGGTCGTATTCCACGGAGCTGATGGCACCGTGACACCCTTCCAGCCCAGCAGTCTGACTTTGGTCGCAACTCCGTCGTTGGGGCTGCGGTTCACCCTAAATACGGGCATCGCGCCGTTCGACCAGCCGGGCTTCGTCATCTTTGAGTTCGGCAACTCGACCGACCGCACCCTCGGCTTCAGCTACGACTGGATCTCCTACCCCACCCCCGCGGGCAACCTCTCGATCTCGGTGGTGCAGCCGAGCGGTGGCCAGATCCTGAGCGGCTATCCCCAGTTCAACCCGTGGCCGTTCGGCTATTTCGCGCCGGTCCTCGTGTCGCCCAACTGCTGCACGAACCCCAATTCGATCACCGTCATGGTGACGTTCGACGGTCGGCCGGTCTACAACGCCTTCGTGACGGCCCAGGTCCCGTCGACCGCCGTCCTCGCCTGGCAGGGGACCCGCGCCCAGCAGGTCACCCAGTCCCTCGGCAACGCCCACGAGCTCTCCCCGACGATCCTGTCGGGATCGTTCACGTCGATGGACGGCACCGCGATCGTCTACACGTGGAACCTGATCCGGCCGACGGTCTACTTCATCAACGCGACCTACGGGAGCGCCCACGCCTCGACGACCTACGATCTGACCCCCGGGCCGAACGTCAAGCTCTGGGACAACTACGGCGGGAAGTACTCCCGGTTCGACACGATCGCCTACATCCTCCAGCAGTTGCGGCAGTCGATCACGCCGCAGACCGAGGACCTCTGGGCGACCAACTCGCAGAACCAGAGCGGCTACTACAACCTGCTCTACGGCTGGCAGGGCGAGCTCCTCAACGTCTCCGCCAACAACTGGACCGGCGGGACGATGAGCGGGGTCAAGATCTGGTTCGGCAATCTCGACGTCGGCGGGGAGAACAAGTTCCACGCCTATCAGCCGACCTTCGGCGTCGTCGGCGTCACGAACTGGACCGGGCAGTGGTACAATACCTACAACACCACGACGGCCCAGAACGGCGGGAACGTCACCATCCAGATCCCGGACAACGAGTCGCACAACAACTTCTTCACCTACTCGAACGGCCAGACCGCCGGGTTCGCGTTCCTCGCGGCGTCGATGCCGGGGCAGTACAACCGCACGTTCAGCTACACCGAGCCGTGCGCCCCGACGCTCCCCAACCCGAAGACGACGATCACCTGCCAGTTCAACGACACCTTCCAGCGCAACTACTCCGCGGTCCCGATCCTGGTCCTGCCGAACCCGGTCAACGTTACGACCGAGACCCAGCAGCACACGGCCCGGGACTTCTTCAACGTGGGGTCGAACATCTCCTGGCACGTCAACGTGAACCTGCCCACGGCGGACCCGTTCGTCTCCGGCTACGGGTACAACTGGCCGGCCGGGCTCGAGCACGTCGTTTCGGTCAAGGCCTACGTCGACGGGGTCTACGCGGGCGATCTGACCCCCAGCACGCCGCCCTACTGGCAGAACTGGACGGCGGACGGCAACCTCACCGGCGACTACCAGCCGGGCGTCCACCATCTCGTGGTGATCGCCGTCGACAGCATGGGGCATGTCTTCACGCGGATGCAGACCTTCATCGTCGGGTCGATCACCTTGAACAACCTGGGTCTCCAGAACACCTACACGGTGGTCCCCTTCGTGATGAACTGGACCTACCAGATCCCGGTCGGCGACATGAACAACCACACGTTCAGCCAGTCGCTGGAGATCCGCTACGTCGCCCCCGGATGCGGCGGGACCACCAGCCCGTGCCCGCAGGTCGTGAACTACTCGATCCGCATCCTCGACGGGGTGGACACCTACAACCAGAGCCTCAACCTCACCCTGCTGGGCCTGGACCACTTCTATTCGGGCGACTCCCAGCCGCCCCAAGGGCAGTACCAGCTGATCGTCTGGCTCAATGCGAACCACAGCGGTTCGATCGCCGCGCTGACCAGCACCTACCTGGTCTTCAGCCCGGTCGCGGGGTCGATCACCGGTCCGTCGGCCAACCAGCAGGTGCCGCTCGGCAACGTCACGATCGGCTACACCTACTCCGGTGACTATGTCCAGAACGCGTCGCTCGCGGTCTACCCGGGCAACGCCACGACCGGACCGGTGTTCACCATCGGCGCCTTCGTTCCCGGTCAGGGGCTGCGCGGAGGTTCGGCCTCCTGGCCCGCGGTGAATCCGGGGAGCTATCGCGCCGTCCTCAGCCTCGGTACCCCGTACGGGAGCTACAACGCGACCCAGTGGTTCAACGTCTCGAGCTTCGGGAACGTCGCCTACGTGAACGAGTCGACGAAGAACCCGGTCCTCGGCGGGATGAACCCGGCGGTCGTCGCCACGGCGCTCGCGATCGTGGCCGGGATCGTAGGGCTCCTGCTGGGGCTCTTCCTCGCCCCGGGCCTGAAGGGATCGCGCGGCGGCCGGCCGTCCGGTGGGCCGACGGGTTCGGAGACCGCTCCGGTCAAGCCCTGGGACGAACAGGCGAGCTCGACACCGGGCGCCACCCCCTCCTTGCGCTGCTCGGTCTGCAAGGACACCTTCTCGACGCAGTTCGCCCTGCACCAGCACCTGAAGATCGTGCACGGGATCGAGGAGTAGCGGTCGACCCCGGCCGCGGGACCCCCGACGTTGCCGGGGCGACGCCCCGTCGCCCGGCCGACGGCGGCGCGGTTTCAAGACTCGTTACGTGACATTTAAGTAATGAAAGTCGTCACTGAGCCCATGCGCCGGGTTCTCGGAGATCGGTTCGCGACGATTGCGACGGTGGCGGTCTTCCTGCTGTCGGTCCTGAGCGTGTTCGGGGCCGCTTTGGCCTTCGGCCCCACGGCCCAGGCCACGGTAAGCCACCCCGGTGCCTCGGCCTCGGTCCCGCTCGCCGCACCCGTCCCGCGGGCCGCGCCGTCCGCGGCGTCGCCGCACCCGGCCGTCGGACTGGGCGCGGTCTCCGTCGCGATCACGTCGACGGTCGCGGGCTACCAGACGCTTCCGTTCAACCT
Organism: Thermoplasmata archaeon; assembly: GCA_021812305.1. Taxonomy (GTDB): domain Archaea; phylum Thermoplasmatota; class Thermoplasmata; order Lutacidiplasmatales; family UBA184; genus Lutacidiplasma. Next base: position 11,369 of record JAKAOB010000050.1, on the reverse strand, counting down.
GTCGTTCTCGCTGACGCTGACCAACGCGACGGTCTGCAAGTCCTACTGCTACCCGAGCAACCCCAACTCGACCGTCCAGAACACCTTCCTCAACGTCGAGGTGCGGGACGTCGCGACGATCTGCCAGGGGATCCTCGGTCTGTTCGTCAACTGCCCGACGGTCGCGAACATCTCCCTGAACAGCTCCGTCTCGAACGGCACGACCTCCTACACGGCCTACATCGACGACAACGCCCTCCTTACCCCGCAGTTCCGCAACGTCGTCTGCCCGAACATCTTCGGCTACGGTGCGCCCTGCTCGTACAACGGCGGGGTCCTGCCCAATGACCAGTACCAGATCTTCGTCTGGGCCTCCGTGAACAACACGGTCAACACCGCGACCGCGGTGGTGGAGACGACGAGCTATCTCGTGACCACCCCGCTGAGCGGCCAGTGGCTGTCGCCGTCGCCCCTGGGCGCGGTCTCGACGGGGAACGTCTCCGTCGCGATCTCCTACCAGGGAAGCTACGTCTCGGGCGCCACGGTGACGATCTACCAGGGAACCACCGCGACCGGACCGGTCGTCTACTCCCAGAGCGTGTTCGCCCCGGGCGTCGGGCAGCACACGGTCGTCGCGGCGGCGGTCTGGTCGGTGCCGACCCCCGGTACCTACTACGGCCTCCTCAACGTGAGCGGCCCGTCCGGCTACAAGGTCACGCCCGCCACGTTCACCGTGCTGCCGGCAGGGATCACCGTCTACCAGAACTCCTCGCACTACCAGAACGCGACCCTGATCCCCGGGTTCGCCCCGGCGGTCGGCGGGACCGTCCTCCTGGTGGTCGGGCTCATCGTGGGCATGGTCATCGCCCTGCTCCTCGGCCGGATGATGTGGGCGGGCGCCAAGCCGTCCGCGTCCCCCCAGCCCTGGCAGGCCACGAAGACGAACGAGTGCAGCGTCTGCCACCAGAGCTTCGCCTCCGAAGCGGAGCTCAAGGAGCACGCGAAGAGCGCGCACGGGATCACCCAGCAGTAGCCGGGCGGCCCGCGCAACCCTTTCCCCTTACCCTTTCCCTGCCCCGTTCTTTGGGACGATTTCGGTCCCGTTCCCGCCCGCAGCGGTGATCACGCGAACCGCAGGCGGGGGAACTCTCTCCGCCAGGCCAGGACCTCACGGCCGACCCGCTCGCGCCGAAGGCCCGCGCGCTCGAGGAGGGAGGCGAGCCGGGGCATCTCCTCGGGCCGCAGCCCGAGCCGTGTCGCCTCGGCCGTGCCGAGGCGGCCGACCAGGTCGGTGATCAGCCGCGACGCCTCCCACCGGCGGGCCAGCGGGCCCGACCCGACCCCGTGCCGACGCCGCAGCTCGGCGGTGTCGAGGAGCAGCTGGTGGGATGCGGAGTAGCCCTCGTCGGCCGCGACCAGGGGGAAGGTCCGCTCCGCAAGGGCGGCGCCGAGCGCGCGGGAGTTCGCGACGACCGTCCGCGCGTACTCCGGCCCGACCCGCTCGAGCTCGAGCAGGGTCTGGGCGAGGCCGGCGATGCGGTTCCAGTGGGCGTTGTCCAGGACGCGCCAGACGAGGGCCGGGTCGACCTGACGGAAGAGATCCTCCCGGTCCGTGACGAGCAGTCCCCCCTGCGGGCCGGGGAAGGACTTGTGCGTGCTGCCGTAGAGGACGTCCGCTCCTTCCCTCAGCGGGTCCTGGAAGACCCCGCCCGCGATGAGGCCGAGGACGTGGGAGGCGTCGTAGAGGACCAGGGCGCCGTGCGCGTGGGCCTCCTCGGCGATCTCCCGCAGGGGATAGGGGAACAGGAAGAAGCTCTGGCCCAGGACGACGGCGTCCGGCCGCTCCCGCCGGATCTCCGCCACGGCGGCCTCGGCCCGGACCGTCCGGCCGGGTCCGTCCGCAGGCAGCGGGCGCACCGTGAGGCCGAAAAGGGCCGGCAGGTAGCCGGGGGCGTAGCCGTCGTACCCCCCCTCCTCGGGACGGATGGCCAGGATCTTGCCGCCCCGCGGGACCAGGGGGGCGAGCGCCGCCATCGCCGCGATGTGGCCGGAGAGCGGACGGGTCGTCGCGAAGCGGCCGTGGAAGAGCCGCGCGGCCGCCGCGTTCGCGAGCGCCTCGATCCGGTCGGTGAAGCGGGTCCCCGCGTAGCTGTTGTCGAGGTGGTCCCCCCCGTCGTCGAGGTCGAGGGGCAGGGTGTAGCGGCCGGCGAGGTCGCTCGCGAGATACCGGCGCGCGATCGGGGAGAGGGCGTTCTCGCTGGGGAGGAGATTGAAGACGCCGCGCCCGCGCCAGCGCTCGTGGCCCGCGACGAGGCGGGCGAGCCGCCGCTCCTCGTCAGTCGGGGTCGGGGGCATGCTCTGCCGCCGGGTGACCGAGGCCGAGGTAGCCCTTCGCGGACTTGCGGTGCTCGCGGTTGCCGCAGCGCGGGCAGGTGATCTCCTTCCCGCCGAGCGTGAGGAGGCCGTGGCACGCCTGGCATCGGGCCGACACGACGCCGAGGTTCGCCGGGGCCGTGGTGAGCTTGACCGTCGGATGGCTCTGGAGGACCCGGGCGAGGACGATGTCCCCCGCGGCGAACTCCTCGGCGAGGGTCTCGGTGTAGCCCTCCTTCGCCTTCGAGATGTGGATCGTCCCCTCGGGGGAGCCGGGGATGCCGCGCTTTCCGGAGGCCAGGGCGAGGATCGTGACGATCGCCATGGCGCTCTTCACCTCGTCGACGCGGCCGTAGACCAGATCGCCCTCCGCGATGGTGGGGATCGGGTGGACGGCCTCGACGCGGACCGCCTTGTCGCGGGGGTCGACGGTGCGTCGGCCCATCAGCGCGGCGTAGATCCGGCCGCCGTCCTCGTACGTCCCGTGGCCGGGCACGAACTCCTCGGCGGTGCCGAGGAGGTCGCCGGGCAGGACCAGCTCGCCTTCGGTGGGGGGGGTCATGGGGGAATCTCCGCGGGGGCGAGGACCCAGAGGTCCACGGGGAGGTCGACCCGGGCCTTCCGGTGATGCCGGAAGGTCCGGGGGAGCTCCCACGGGACCGCGACGGTCGCCTCGACCTTAGCGCCGCGCGCGACCGCTCGGCGCGCTATAAAGCTTCGGGAGTCGGCGAGGGCGAACGCGTAGATGCGGCGCTCGGCGGAGGCGAACGCGGCATCCCAGAACGGGCGGTCGGCGTGGGCCGTCTGGGCGCCGAACGGCGGGTTCATCACCACGGTCTCGGCCCGTTCCGCGACACGTTCCACCTCGGCCAGCCGCCAATCCACCTCGACCCCGGTGGCCTCCGCGTTGGCCCGGGCGGCGGCGATCGCCCCGGCTTCCGCCTCGACGCCCGTGACCCGCCGGGCCCCGAGGAGGGCGGCCCCGATCGCCAGCACGCCGGTGCCGCTGCCCAGGTCGAGGACGGTGCGGCCCGCGATATCCTCCCTCGCCAGCGCCGCTTCGAGAAGGGTGGCGGCCGCCTCGGGCGGGGTTCCCACCTGCTCGCGACGGGGGTCGGGGGACGGGAAACCGCGGAGCGCGGCCAGCCGACGCACGAGCACCGACCGCCGGTACGGCGGGGGGGCGTCCCCTCCATCGGTCACGTTCCGGGTCCACGGGCACGCCGCCTATATCCGCCGTGGTCGCGGGGTCCCGCGGGAATGCGGGGAGCCGGATTTGAACCGGCGAACGCCTGCGCGGCGGGATCTCCCACGCCGGGGGGCTCCCGGCGGTTTAAGTCCCGCGCCGTTTCCGGGCTTGGCTATCCCCGCGCCCCTACCGGGCGGGCACGGGCGTGGGGGGCGCCTCTTCCTTCGCGGCTCGGGCGGGGCGCTTCATCGACACCCGCTTCGGGAAGTACTTGAGGAGCACCACGTCGTTCACCGCCGAGACCCAGCGGTAGGGAACATTGACGGGCTTCGAGTCGTCGACTAACAGCGGGCTCGATTCCGCGATGTACAGGCCGTCGATCTTCGAGCCCTCCACATCCACCACGACGTTGTCGATCTCGCCGAGGAGCCGCCCGTCGGGCGTGTAGAGCTGTCGACCCAGGAGTTCCGTCATCTCGACCAGCATGGACCCGGTTCCTGCCGCGAAGACGACCATCCCACTTCATATGTCTTTGCTCGCATCGGAGGGCGAGCCGGCCGGCCCGCGGCCCCCTCGCTCCCGCGGGACGGCGGCGGGACAAACCCTCTTCTAGTAGAGCCTCACCGGAACGTTCGAGTGCGGCCCGGCGTTCCCCGGCCCCGTGGCCCCGCACCTGAGGTCGGATGAATCGGATCGGGCTTTCGGCCGCCGTCGTCGGGGCGGTATCGATCGCGGTCGCCCTCCTGCTCGTCCTGCTGGCCCTCGGGCTGCCGTTCCTCGGGATCGCTCCGCTCCACCCACGGGCGTCGACGCCCCCCTCCACCGGCAGCGGGCCGCCCGCGCCGACGAACTCCACCAACTCCTCGAGCCCGGGCACGGGGTCGAACGGATCCGCGGGCAACGGCACCGGAGGTTCGGGGGGGTCGGGGTCGAGCGGGAACAATTCGAGCACCACCCCGAGCGTCTTTTCGCTCGTCCCCTACAACTCCTCCGTGGACGGGGCTGCCCTCAGCTATCTCGAGTGGCTCCCCGCCGGGTACGACCCCGCCCGGGCCTACCCGTTCCTGCTGTACCTGCACGGCCAGTCGAACGACTGTACGGAGATCGAGAACACCACGGGCGGGCGGAGCGTGATCGCCGCCGGCAACGCGAGCCACTTCATCGTCGCGTCGCTCTGCACCCGGACCAACACGGGGTTCTACGTCAACTCCCCGTACACCGGCCCGCAGGAGCAGGACGTCCTCGACGCCATCGCCTCGGAGAAGGCGCGCCACCTCGTGAGCTCGGTCTACCTCTGGGGCACATCGATGGGCACGATCGGGGCGCTCTCCCTCGCCGAGCACCACCCGGGGCTCGTCGCGGGGATCGGGATCGTGTCGGCCTGCCCGGACCTGTTCGAGGTCGCGCAGTACCGCATCGACGCGAACCTCCTCTCTACGATGGGGCCGTACCTCCAGACCGTCGGCGGCCAGCTCCCGAGCGCCGGCGGCTACTCCCTCGCGCAGACCTACTACCTCTCCGCCTTCCGGTTCTACCCGCAGAACCTCTCCGGCGTCCGCCTCTACGCGGTCCAGGGGGCGCTCGACGATCGCTGCCCGAACAACCCGGCCATCTACCCGTTCCAGCAGGCGAACGACACGATCCTCAGCTCGACCTGCCTGACCGTGGCGAACCTGAGCGAGCCCGCGAACTGCACCACGGCGTTCGCCGCGCTGGCCGGGAAGGACCCCGCCCAGTACCAGTACCGGTACGTCTACGAGCCGACCGGCGTACACTCGATCAATGACGTCGACGGCTGGGACATGATCGCCTACTTCCTCGACGAGGTCCCCGGAGGACTGTGGTGGTCGGGGATGGGCAGCACCCCCTACGCCCCCCCCTGAGGGCGACGCTCACGCGCCGGCCGCCGCCTCGGACGTGCGCGCCGGCTGCTTCACCTGGGATCGGTACAGGGTGAGCAGCTCGGCGGCGGTGGTGGCGTCGGTGGGCCCCTTGTCGTCCCGATAGCGGCCGGTGAACCGGGGGAAGCGCAGCGCGAGGCCGGTCCCCGGCCGGACCTCTCCGAAGGCGGCCCGGTGGATCGGCGACAGCGAGAGCTCGGCCCCCCGGACCTCGAGGACGAGGGCCGGTCGGAACCACCGGTCCGGGGTCAGCCCGCTCACCACGTCCTCCGGGGGCGTGTCGAGCTCGAACGGCCCGAGCCGCTTCGGCAGCTCCGCGAGCCCGGCGTCGTCGAAGCCGCTGCCGACCTTGCAGAACGACTCGAACCGGTCCTCGCGCTCGTTGTAGACGGCGAGGAGGAGCGCCCCGTACCGGCCGGCCCGTCGCCCGCGCCCCGCGAAGGCGCCGACGACGACCCCGTCGATGGAGTCCGCCAGTCCCTGGGTGTACTCCCGCTTGTACTTGATCCACCAGAAGCCGCGGGCGCCCGCCCGGTAGGCGCTGCCGTCCGCGAGGGACTTCGCCATCACGCCTTCGCAGCCCGCCGCGATCGACTCGTCGAAGAACGCCTGCGCCTCCTCCACGGAGGCGACGACCTGCTGCTTCGCGACCCGGATGCGTTCGTCGGTCGTCACCAGCTGGACGAGACGGTCCCGCCGCTCGGGGAACGGGCGGTCGATGAGCGGCCCTTCCGGTGCCAGAAGGACATCGAAGAGGAACAGGCAGACCGGCACCTCCTCCTGCATGCGCTCGAGGTCGTACTTTCGCCCTCGGCGGCGGGAGACCTCCTGGAACGGACGGATCTCGTCCGTGTCGGGGTCGATCGGATCACGCTCGCCCTCGACGATCACCGGCCGGCGGACGAGGGCCTTCGGAAGATCTCGGACGAGCTCGGGAAACTGCCCGCTCAGGTCCTCGAGCCGGCGGGAGAACAGCCGGGTGGTGCCGTCCTCGAAGACGTGGGCCTGGACGCGGAGCCCGTCGTACTTGTACTCGAGCGCCGTGCGGCCCTCCATCCGCTCGAGGACGTCCGCGAGGTCCGGGGAACGCTCCGCGAGCATGGCGCGGATCGGCCGGCCGACCTCGAGCCGGACCTTCCCCAGGCCCTCGACCCCCTCCGTGGCGAGGAGGCGGGCGACGAGGCCCAGATCGCTCGAGACGTTGTACGCCGCCTCCACCCGCACTCGGCCGGCGCGGGACCCCCCCGCGTACTTCTCGGCCAGGGCATCCAGGATCGTCATCTCCCGGACCCCGAGGCGCAGGCGCCCGAGGACGATGCGCAGGATGTACTTCGCCTCGGTGGGCGTCGCCCGCCGGAGGAGCGCGACCAGGAAGCCGACCTTGGCCTCCTGGGAGCCCTCCCCGCTCGCCCGTGCGATCGCGTAGAGGCCGGCGTAGACCTCCGTGACCTCGAGCGGCGGCGGATTGGGCGGGACCTGGGCGAGCATCGCCTCGGCCGTCGATCCAAGGTCCCCGGAGGCGCGGACCGCGGCCGTGATCCGTGGTTCGGGCGCTCCCACCGCATCGGCCAGCGCCCGCCCGGCGAGAGAGTCGGCGACGCCGAGCTCGATCCCTTCGTACTCCGGCCGCAAGAGACCCTGGGAAAGGTACAGGACCTCGCCGAGCTCGTCCGGAGAGAGCCGACCGAGCAGCTCGACGAGCACCGCCCGCATCTCGAGCCGCTTCGTGGTCGCGTCGAGCCGGTCGTAGGTGGCGACGAGCTCGGCGAACTTCACGAAGTGCTTCCCTCCGTCACCGCACGCCGCAGGGCCCGAAGGTTGTCGCCGACGGTGCCGCCGACGAAGACGGAGTTGCCGCAGACGAAGAAGGAGGCCCCGGCCCGCGCCGCCGCCGGGGCCGTCTCGCTCGTCACCCCTCCGTCGATGGAGATGTCGGCCCGCGATCCGATCGCGTCGAGACCGGACCGGGCGGCCCGGACCTTGGAAAGGACGGCGGGGAGGAAGCGCTGGCCGGAGAAACCGGGCTCCACGCTCATGACGAGGACCTGGTCGATCCGGTCGAGGAGCGGCTGCACCCGGTCGAACGGCGTGCCCGGCTTGAGCGCCGCGCCGACCTCGACCCCCAGGTCGCGGACCACCCGTACCACCTCCCCCGGCTCGTCGGCGGATTCGAGATGGAAGACGAGCGTGGTGCCCCCGGCCTTCGCGAACGCCGGGGCGTAGCGGGCGGGCCGCTCGATCATGAGGTGGACGTCGAGCGGCAGCCGGGTCCTCGCCCGGACGGCCCGCACCAGATCCGGTCCGAAGGAGAGGTTCGGGACGAAGTGCCCGTCCATCACATCCAGGTGGAACGCGTCGGCGCCGCCTTCCTCCGCCGCGCGGATCGCGCCCGCGAGGTCGGCAAAGTCGGCGCTCAGCAGCGACGGCGCGAGCCGAAGAGCGCGGACCGTAGAGGACACGGTGGGCGGATTTCGTAAGAGTATAAATAGGACCTTCGAGGTCAAGGGCCGAGGTTTCCGGGGGACGGAAACTCTGGGTGAAATCGATGGAAGAGATGAATCGGGTGAGCGTAGGTCGCTGGGCCGGACAACGGGCCCTTTCGACGCCCACGGCGGCGATCATCATGATCGTCGTGATCCTCGTGGTCGGCGGACTGGGCTATGTCGGGCTGAACGCGGCCCAACCGGGCGTCGTCACGAAGAGTTCGTGCGAGCCCGCGACCAGCGCACAGTGTTCCCAGGGGTCTGCTGCGCACGATATCTCGCTGCAGGTGCCGTTCCGCAGCGTCCAGCAAGGTAACCCTGTTCCCTTTGCGGCCACTCTCCCCGGTGGAGAGACCGCCTCCAGCTACAATTTCACTTTTGGTGATGGCACCAACTCGGGCACGGTCAGCACATCGTCCGTGACGCACAGCTACGCGAACCCGGGAACGTACATCGCCAGCGTCACCGCCTTGGTCAAGGGGGCCGTCCACGACAATTACTTCGGCCTCGTGATCATCACCGTCTCGGCGGCGTTCACCTCGGCGCAGTCGTCCAACGTCCCCGGCGTTGCCGGGGCGATCACGGCGAACTCCTCCGGGGCGTCGAACCCCACGGCGATCCTCGCGCCGGGCGGGACCGTGAGCTTCTCGGGCTCCTACACCGGAGCCCCCACGAACCCCGCGTTCTCCCTCGCCCCGCCGACCGTCAAGGGACCCTCGACCCCGACGAGCGCCTCCAACACCTCGTCGAGCGCCGCGGCGTCCTTCTCCTTCCCCAACCCGGGAACCTTCACCGTGACGTTCGTCGGCCTCGCCACCAGCGCGAGCGCGAACGCCTACCAGAACTACACCTGGACCGTCTTCGTCGCCCCGACCGGCCTGCACGCCGGCGCGGCGAACGCCCAGGTCACTACGAGCCCGCACAAGGGCACGCTTTCGGTCTACGAGCTCGCCCCGGGCGGCTCGAACTCGGAGGACCCGGCGATCGACTACGAGACGCTGGGGTACGAGCCGATCCTCAACGTCTACCAGACCCTGGTCGCCTACAACGGCACCCGGACCGGCCCCTCCCCGACGGACTACGTCCCCGTCATTGCGACGTGCGTGCCGGGGAGCACGACGGGCGCGAACAACTGCCAGAGCCTCTACGGCTCGAGCCTCTCGGACGGGACGAACTACACCTTCGTCATCAGCCCGAACGCGAAGTTCTACGACCCGAACACGGGCAACAGCTGGGGCGTCTACCCGACCGATGTCCTGTTCAGCATCGCGCGGACGATGGCGTTCGCGGACCTTCCGTGCGCGGGCTGCAACAACGGCTGGATCCTGACCCAGTCGCTGCTGCCGAACGGCAACGCCTCGTGGGACGGGGGCATCCATGCGCCGTACAACAACACGCCGCAGGGGGTCTTCCAGAACATGATCGTCAACGGGACGAGCTGCCCGGCGGCGGCGCTGACGAACGCCCACGGCTGCATCACCTTCCAGGCGGTGGGCGGCGGGCTCAGCTGGCCGTACTTCCTTGAGCTGATCGCGGACCCCCTCGGGGCCTCGATCGTGCCGTGCGGCTGGTTCAGCGCGGCCCCGCAGAGCGCGGGGATCCCCGACTGGACCTACGGGAACGTGAACGGCAACGGCGACCACCCCTGCGGGATGCCGGGGTCGACCGGCTACGGGGTCGCGCCCTCGGCGATGAGCCCGAAGGCCTGGGACACCTGGCAGCTCTCGGGGAACTCGGCGCCGTACTGGGGCAACGTGCAGTGGGCGATGGCCGGCAGCGGCCCGTACTACATGGCCGACCTCCGGCCCGGGGTGAGCTACTTCCTCCGGACGAACCCTGCCTACACCCCGAACCCCCTGTGCACGTGGACCGGCTGCTGGCCGGCGGTCGGGACGTACGCGGGGAACGTGTCGGTGACGTGGGAGACGAACCAGGTGCCCGGCGAGCAGGCGTACGCGGCGGGGACGGCCGACTTCGCCACGATCCCGTCCACGGACGTATCGTTCCTGCTGCAGCTCGTGGCGCAGGGCAAGCTGTCGGCGACGAGCTTCCCGTCGATCAGCATCTTCTTCTTCCCGTTCGACATGAACACGAGCCTGTCGGGAGCGGCGCAGTACACCAGCAACCCGATCACGATCCCGGCGGACTTCTTCAGTCACGTCGGCGTCCGGGAGACGTTCGCTCGATCGTACCCGTATAACACGATCCAGCAGAACATCAACACGAAGGGCGGGATCCAGTACTTCTTCAACTACGGAGGAGCGATCCCGCAGTTCATGGCGAACTACTACCCGACGAACGTCAGCTGGCCCAGCGGGGACCCGGTCGACAACCCGAGCCTCGTCGGCAGCGCCGCGTGGTGGTGGCAACAGACGACCACCCAGGGGACCCCGTACTACTCCAAGGAGATCTCGACGATGTGCACGCGCGCGAACCCCTGCCAGCTGCCGCTCTTCGGGCAGACCGGTGCGCCGGACCTCGACCAGCGGATCGCGCTGTGGATCAGCCAGATCGAGACGATCACGAACGGAGCGGTGAAGCCGACGGCGATCGACATCAACTTCGTCGACGAGGTCATCCTGTCGACGAGCTCGGCGCCGGGCACGAACCCGCTCCCCGTGTTCAACCTCGGGTGGGCCCCCGACTACCCCGACCCGACCGACTACGTGACCCCGATGTATCAGGCGGATGCCACGTACACGCGGTCGGACGCGGTGGTCGAGCAGCTCTCCCTGCCGCAGTTCTCGAACACGACGGTCTGCGGGTCCAGCACCACGAACTACACGTACTGGTCGAACGTCGCCCAGACGACGGGCGGGATCCCGGAGGCGTGCCAGGGCATCGCGTACAAGTCGATGCTCTACGCGATGGGCGTCGCCGCGGTGGCGCCGGTCGGGCCCGGACGCGTTCTGCTCTACAATGAGATCGAGCAGATCGCGAACGGGCTGGCCCTCTACGTCTACTGGGGCCAGCAGAACCTGGTGTTCTCGGGCGCCTCGTGGATCAACCTGAACTCGATCAACCAGAACGTGTGCATCGGCGGCGGCGGCGACCAGACCTGGTACACCATCCAGGGCAACGGGGTCGTCTAAGGGGCGAGGCGGTAGGTCGCACGGACCAACCCTTTCCTGTCCCCGGCGGAGCCCCGCCGGGGACCGAACTGTTTTTCAGTGCCGCCGTCCGCGCGCCCATCGGCGCACAGATACTGCCCCGCGAAGGGTCCCTTCGGTCCGGACCGCCGCGTGCGGTCCGTCCGGGCCGTGGGGCAGGGTCTTCCGCGGATCCGCGTGCGCGAGGGAGGTCGTCACGGTCGACCAAGGGGCCGGGCACGGGTGGGGTCCGGACGCGAAGGAACGAGCGTTCGGACGGCGCGCGCTGTCGGCTAAGGGGGGAGGGAGAGCGGGCGCGGTTCCGCGGTCCCTACCGCCCGACCCGGGGTCAGAG
>JAKAOB010000049.1 GCA_021812305.1 Thermoplasmata archaeon | reverse complement strand
CCCGAGCCGTTGTCCGGGCTGCTGTCGGAGCTGTTGCCGGTCCCGTTGTCCAGACTGCCCGAACCGTTGTCCGGGCTCCCGTCAGAGCTGTTGCCGGTACTGTTACCGGTTCCGTCCGAGCCGTTCCCCGAGCCACCGTCCGTGCTTCCGGACGAATTGCCGCCATCGTTCCCCCCGGTACCCCCGTCGAGCGGGTGCGCGCCGGCGGCCGAAGGGCTCGCCCCGATCGCGGAACCGGGGGCGAGGGCGAGGTGGGGCCCGAAGGCGACCGCCAGCGCGATCGTGAACAGTCCGCCGATCAGCCAGAGGGCGAGCCGTGGCTTCGGGCGGCGGTGACGGGGGTGGAGCTCGGGTCGGTCCTCGCCGAACCCTGGGTCCTTGGTCGCGGTCGGCAAAGTCGGTCCCTCATTCGGCGGGTCGTGCCCGATCATCGGACTTCCTTGGGTGCTGACTTCGTTCAAATACCGTCAGAGAAGATACTCCGCGGTAACGTCAGTACGCGCGCCGGGCCTGGCGTTTCCGCGGCGTATCACGGGGGGGCGCCGGCCGCCTCGAAGCAGGAGCGTCTACGGTCGGGGAGGGGTCCAAAGATTATCTCCCCGGGCGGGCTACCGCGACCGATGGGAGGTACGGGCCCTCCCGAAGCGGGACCGCACGAACGCGTGCGTTGGCGCCGGGTGTCTTCATCCCCTCCCCTATGGGCCGTGGCCGTCGCGCTCGGCCTGCTGGTTCCCATGCTCGCCAGCGCGGGGCCCTTGGCCCCGCACCGCAGCGCCGGTCCGGGGCTCGCCGTTCAGGCCATGAGGGATGCCGCGAGGGCCAGCTCTCCGGCCCCCGGTGTCCCCCGCGCCGAGGCCAGCTCCTCGGCGCTGAACGGCACGTGGGCCAATCTCTCCGCCCGGTCGCCGGTCGCTCCCTCACCTCGGTGCTGCACGGCCTCAACGTGGGACGCGGCCTCGAACGAGCTACTGGTCTTCGGCGGAATGGGGCCCCCGCCCGCCGCGGCGAGCAACGCCACGTGGGCCTACGCCGGCGACGCCTGGCATCTCCTTTCTACGACCGGCAGCCCTTCGGCCCGCAGCTACGCGGCGATGGCCTACGACCCCGCGCTGGGGGCCGTCGTCCTGTTCGGGGGGTACGACACGTCCCTCGAGTCCTACCTCAACGACACCTGGACCTTTTCGAACGACACCTGGACCGAGGAGTCGGCGGCCGTGGCCCCGGCCCCACGGATCGGGGAGTCGTTCACCTACGACCCGTCGAGCGGCGCGCTCATCCTGTTCGGGGGCGACCGGGTGAACAGTTCTTCGTTCCCGGTATCGCTCTCACCGGTGAACGACACCTGGTCGTTCACGGCCCGGGGGTGGTCTCCTCTCTCGACTCCGACCGCTCCGAGCCCGCGGGCCTTCGCCCAGACCACGACCTACCCACCGGCGGACGGCGTGCTCCTGTTCGGCGGAACCGGTGGCTCGGCCCAGTTCAACGATACCTGGACCTTCTCGAACGGAACCTGGACCCCGAAGCCGGCCGCGTCCGCACCCCCACCCCTGTCGGCGGGCCTGGCCGCGTGGGACCCCGTTGGTGGGTACGCCGTCCTCACGGGCGGTACCGGGGGAACGTCGAGCGGATTCCCCACGGGGACCTGGGGCTATCTCAACGGCTCCTGGAGGTCCATCGCCACTTCCGCCGCGCCCGGCGGGCGCGACGAGGCGGCCGGCGGCTGGGACCCTTCCCTCGGCGCCATGGTCGTCTTCGGAGGGGCGGTGAACGTGCTCGACTCTCCCGAGCTCAACGACACGTGGGCCTACTTCGACCCGCTCGCTCTCCCGAGCGGACCCGGGCCCACGTTCGGGGACGCCGGCGTACCGGTCGAGTTCTCGGCCGCCCCGCACGGGGGCCTGCTCCCGTTGAGCTGGAACTGGAGCTTCGGCGACGGAACGAACGGCACGGGCGCCCCGATCGCCCATGCCTACGCGACTCCGGGGATGTATGGGCTCACGGTGCGGGCGCGCGACAGCAGCGGGGCGGAGGTGAGCGCCTCCGTCGATGTCGCCATCGTGGCCGCCCCCCGCGTGGCCATCGTGTCCGACCCCGTGGTGCCGGACGCCGGGGTCGGGGTGCTGCTGACCGCCAATGTGACCGGGGGGAGTGCTCCGTTCGCCGTGACCTGGAACTTCTCCGGTGGCCCACCGGTGACGGGTGCGTCGGTCGTCCACGTCTTCCCGACCCCGGGCCTGTCCCCGGTCTCGGTGTCGGTGCAGGACGCGGCCGGCGCGACGACCGCCGGACGTCTCCTGCTTGAGGTGGCGCAGGGCCCGCTCCTCACCCTGGCCTCCTCGGTCCGCGAATCCGAGGTGGGCCAGTTCGTCGCCTTCTCGGCCGCCGCCTCCGGCGGCGTGGCGCCGTACTCGGTCAATTGGTCGTTCGGCGACGGCTCCGGCACCGTAGGTCTCGGCGCGGAGCACGCGTACAACGCCCCCGGCAACTACAGCGCCACGGCCACGCTCACCGATGCCTCCGGTGGAACCGCCACCGGGGTGATCCCGATCGAGATCGTCCCGGCCCTCGGCGTCGCCGAGGCCGCCACGCCGCTCACCACGGACGTGGGAGGGGTCGTGACGCTCCTGGCACGGACGACCGGCGGGGTCGGCCCGTGGTCGTACGAGTGGGCGTTCGGCGACGGGGCGGTCGCCAGCGGCCCGGGAGTGGTCCACTCCTACGCGGCTCCAGGACGGTACGGGGCCACGATCACCGTGACCGACGCCCGGGGGGCGCTCGCGTCGACGACCGAGTTCGTGAACGTCGAGGCCGCCCCGACCGTGGCGCTGTCGTCCGGGGTCGCCGCGGCAGCCGTCGGTGCGGTCGTATCGTTCCACGCCACGACGCAGGGAGGGAGCGCACCGTTCGCCTACGCCTGGAACTTCGGCGATGGGGCCGGGGCCTCCGGCGCGAACGTCACGCACACCTACTCGGGACCGGGGGCCTACCGGGTGAGCGTCGCGGTGACCGACGCGGCGAACGTCAGCGCCGTGGCGTCCTTGGTCGAGGTGGTCGCTCCCGCCGCCACGGCTCGGGCCGCGGGGATCCCGCTCTCGGCCGAGACCGGCCCGCTCGTCGGATGGGGGCTGCTCGCCACGGCCGTGTTCGCCCTTATCGTCCTAGCCCACCTGCGCGCGGACCGCCGGACGTCTCCCGCGCGGGGCCGAAGGGGTCCACCGCCGGCGACCGCACCCTCGAGCGTCGCCGCGGGGTCCGACCGCACGTCCCGTCCCCCCCCTCCGCTCGAAGAACGCTAACCCTTATCCCTCGCGCGGTTCCGGTAGGTCGGCCGGACGGCCGGAGCCGGCTCCCGGATGGTGCAGATCGACCTCGCGACGTGGACCGCGCTGGGGACCTGGGCCCTCGTCATCGGCACGATCGTGCTGATGTACTGGCAGACCCGCAAGAACCAGGAGCTCAACAGCGCGAACGCGGTCATCACGCTGCGCGAGCGGTTCGACTCGTCCCGGATGCGCAAGGCCCGCAAGGACCTCGCGACGCACCTGCTCACGAGCTCGGAGGGCGACATCGTCAGCGTCGAGGTCGCCACGTTCCTCGAGCTCCTCGGGGCGCTGACCCACCGCGGCGTCCTCGACGATGACCTCGTCTGGGAAGCGTTCGGGACCTGGGTTACGGCCTACTACTGGGCCCTGCGCCACCCCGTCGACCACATCGGCCGCACGCGCGAGGACCTGCGGGACCCGCTCGTGTTCCACGAGTTCGAATGGCTCTACCAGCGCATCGCGACGCTCGACCGCCGACGGCTCGGCCCGGGCGACCCGTCCCTCGTCCCGCCGGACGCCGAGGCGCGGACGATGCTGCGGCGGGAGTCGACGCTGGAGGTCGTGTAGGGGCGGCCCCCCCTCAGAAGACGTCCCGCAGCCCGAGCACGCGGAAGTACTCCTGGAAGAGCGGGACGCCGCGGATCGGCTGGTCGTCGAAGTGCCAGCGGGTCCCGCGCACGGTGGAGATGCGGGCGAGGGTCCAGTCGTTGTCCGGATGGGGGGCGACGCGGAAGACGTGCTCGTCGGTGCGCTCCTCCAGGGCGACCTCGCCGGTCCGCCCTCCCACGAACGTGACCCCTTCGTCCGTGAGACGCTGCATCGCCGGGCTCCGCCCCGGCGCCTCCGTGGGATAGAATCGGGTGAGGATGTCGGTGTTGAGCACGAGGACCGTGCGGGGCGCCAGCGGCTCTCCCGCGCTCCAGATCGCCCGGAACACCTCGGGAAGCTGCCCGAGTTCGATCGGGTCGGACCCCGTGCCATCGCCCTCGACGGGGCCGAGGACCTTCCATGCGTCCGGCGACGGCGCCGGTGCTCCGGGGGCGGGCTCCTCGGGGGCGAACGCGACGAAGGTGCGGCCGGCTCCGACGCGCCGGGCGATCGCCTCCGCGACCTCGCCGGTCGGCCCGTCGTGCTCCCGGATCTCCAGGCACAGGACCGCCGGGTCGATCGCCCGGGCGACCGCGCCGGCGACGAAGTTGACGGCCGAACGGGGTCGGCCGTAGGCCATCACGGTGGTACCGTGCCGCGGACCCGATCCCTGCACCCCCGAATCCCCGGTCCCGAAGGATGCACCATCCTTCTCGGGGGCCTTAATCCTTGGCGCGCGCGGGCGGGGCCGCCCCGGCCGGCCGCTCAGTCGCCGGGTTCGATGTAGCCGAGGTCGGCCGACGGGGTGGGTCCGTCGTAGCTCGAGTAGTTGAACGTCCCGCCGGCGGGCAGCGTCGGCCCGCCCATCGGGACCCGGGCCGGCGAGGCGGTCAGATTCATCGGATAGTACGCGGACGTCGGCGAGGTCGGGAAGACCATCGGGGACCGGGCGGTCATGTTGAGATCGAAGTACTCGAACGGGATCTGGGCGTTGCAGTCGCGGGCGGTGAGGCAGCCCAGCGAGAACCGCCACTCGATGAAGGCCAGCAGCGACTCGAACGACTCCGCGTCGTGCGAGACGTAGCCCGCGGGGGTGTACGGGCTCACGACCAGCAGCGGGACCCGGAAGGCCAGCCCGAGCGAGTCGAGGGAGGGCGGGGTCATCTGGTCCCAGAACCCTCCGTAGTCGTCCCACGTCACGAAGAGCGCCGTCGACCTCCACTCGGGGGACCGTTCGATCGCATTGACGACCCGGGCCACGAACGATTCCCCGTGGGTCACGTTCGCCGGCGGGTGGTCGGACTGGGCGAACCCCGGGATGATCCACGAGGCGTTCGGGAGCGCCCCCTGCTTGGCGTCGGTGAAGAAGGTGCTGCGGTTGACGAAATGCGAGGCCAGGGCCGCGGTGTACGACTCGGCCTTGGCGGCCTGGGGGTTCCAGAAGTCGTACGCTCCGACCCGGTCGGGGCCGTCCTTCGCTTGGATCGCCTTGGTGTAGTTGGGCAAGGCGTAGTCGTAGTACTTCCACGAGACCCCCGTGGCGTTCATCATGAGGTCCTCGACCGACGACGTGTGGTTCGACTCGTTGAGGTACGTCACGGCCGTCGACGACAGCGGGGCGCCGGCCTTCCCGGGGCCGCTCGGGATCTTGTAGATCGCGATCTGCGGGGACTGGCCCGCGAGCAGGTACCAGTGGTTCGGCAGCGAATAGGAGAACGCCGAGGAGAAGAAATGGTCGCCCAGCCCGTACTCCTCGGCGAGATCCCAGTAGATCGGGATCGTCGATCCGTTGTAGTGGCCGAACGGGGTGAGCCCGGAGTTCTCGGCGAGGTAGAAGTTGTCCATGGAGCCGTTGTCGTAGGCGGCCATCGACGAGGTGTAGTCGTGGGGAAGCCCGGTCTTCGGCATCGTGAGGTTCGCCGCGGTGTAGTTGAACGGCCGGACACAACCGGCCGAATCGTTGGCCGGGTTGAGGGGGATGCAGAGGCCCGAGGGGATACCGGTCGCGTTGTACGGGCAGTACGTCCCCGTCACGAGGCAGTACGTTCCGAAGTAATTGTCGTAGGCCCGGTTCTCCATGACGAGCACCACGATGTGCGATATCGGGAATTGCGCGGGATCGATGGAGCTGCCCTCGGTCGAGGCGCCGGCGCCGACCGGCGCCGGGCCGACGACGGTCGCCGAGGTCGTGAGGAGGGCCACAAGGACCGCTGCGGCCCCGCCGGCCGCCCACCCCCTGTGCCGACCCCGCACTGTCCGCCCGGGTCCACCGGTGGGCTCCCCGCCGTCGCGTCGGACCCGGAACGGCGGGGCCCCGGCAGCCCCGCGGGGTCTATGGACTGGATGCTGATAAACTTCGGGTCCTTACTGGCTCCGGCGCGGGAAGCGAAGGGGCCCCCGTCGATTCTTCATTCGATTCGGTCCGTTTCGCTTAGATTGGGGCATCTGTTTCACCGGACCCGCGCGACGCCTCGTCGCGGCCCCCCCCTCCGCCGGACGGCCGCCGTACCTTGCGCGACTACCCGGGGATCTCGATCGGCCGGCCGGTGGCGCCGCTCGCGGTCCGGAACCGCACCGCCGGGATCGGGTGGCGGGGGCGCTCTTTGTGCACCCGCTCGATCGGGGCGGTCGTCAGCGACTCGACCCCCTTGAGCGCCGCGAGGCGGGCGACGAGCGCTTGGCCGGCCTCGACCGAGGGGGTCGAGGCGAGGGCGATCAGCTCGCGGTGGGAGGCGACCTCGAAGATGTAGCAGATCTCGGAGAAGGCTCCCACCCGCTCGGCGAGCCGTGCGATCTCCGCCGGGTCGTCGCTCGACGGCCGGATCGAGCAGAACAGGCAGCAGAGCGAGCGGCCCGCGTCGGACAGCCGCTGGGCGTTGACGAGGGGGACGAATCCGGTGAGGACCCCGAGACGGCGCAGCCGGCGGACCCGGGTGCTGACGGTGGTCACGCTCGCGTCCACGACGCGCGCCACCTGCCGGAACGAGGCCCGTCCGTCCTGCTGGAGGGCGCGGAGGATGGCCACATCGAGCCGGTCCAGTCGAAAGCGTCCGCTCCGGGCGGCCCCCGGCGCGCGGGGGGCCGGTCCGTTTCGCTCCGGGAAGCCCGTCCGGTTCCCCCCGTTCACTGCGGTGTCCCCCCGGCCTCGTCCTCGTAGCCGGCGATCAGTCCCCGGCCCTCGCGGTACTCCCGGAACGGCCGCTCGACCTCCGACCGCGGCTCGTGCGGTTCCTGCTGCTGCAGCCCGCAGTGACGGCAGGCGTAGAGGGCGACGAACTCCGAGTCCGCGATGAGCCGATAGCCGACCTCGCCGCACCGCGGGCACGAACCGTCCCGGCGGTGTCCCCAGGCCAGGACCTTTTCGTTCATGCGCCGGTCGAACTCCTTGGGAGTCAGTGGCTCGGGCTCGTCCGGGGGATTCATGCCCGCGACCGTCCGCGAGTCGACCCATCGCTAAAAAGCTCTTGGTTGGACGATTGTCCGACCGGAAGGCGCAGGATTAAGGCGGACCGCGCGCTCGAGCCCCCACTTCCATGCCCGAACCGGATCCCACCCCGTTCCGGATGGTCGACACCCCGCCGCCCCCGGCGGCCCGGGCCGACGCGACCTTCTCCATCGGGCGCCTCGACCGCCGCCGCGTCGGCTGCGTGATCGCGATCGTGTCGGGCAAGGGCGGCGTCGGCAAGAGCTTCGTGACCTGCGAGATCGCGTGCGAGCTGCGTCGGGCCGGGGCGAGCGTCGGCGTGCTCGATGCCGACATCACCGGCCCCTCCGTCGCCCGGCTGTTCGGCCTGTCGGAGGTGCCGGCCCTCAACGAGGACGGCCGCACGATCCGTCCCGCGGAGAGCTCCACCGGGGTCCGGGTGATGTCCATGGCCCTCGTGACCGCGACCTCGAAGGTGGCGCTCATCTGGAGGGGGCCGATGGTCAACAGTGCCATCCGCGGGCTCTACAAGGATACCGCGTGGCCCGCCCTCGACTACCTGCTCGTCGACCTCCCGCCGGGGACGAGCGACGCGCCGATGACCGTCTTCCAGTCCCTCGACCCGGACGGGGTCATTCTCGTGAGCGCACCCACCGAGCTCTCCGCCGAGGTCGTCGAGAAGGCCGCGACGATGGCGAAGACGTTCGAGGCCCCCATCCTCGGACTCGTCGAGAACATGGCCTACCTCACCTGCCCCCACGGCGAGCGGGTCGACGTCTTCGGCCCGTCCCGCGGAAGCGAGTTCTCCGCGCGCATGGGAGTCCCGTTCCTCGGCAGCCTCCCGATCCGGTCCGAGGTCCCGGCGCTGTGCGACGCCGGTCGGATCGAGGAGCTGCGGATGCCGGAGGCCGAGGTCCTCGCCCGCCGGGTCCGACTCCTGGCGGACCGGCTCGCGCGGGCGCGGCACCCGCCCACCGCCTCGCCCGACCCCACGGCGCGGAGCCCGGCATGACGGACGCGGCCGCCGTCATCGTGCGCCGCATCGGCGACCCGTTCGAGGCCGAAGCGGCCGAGGCCGGTCCGCCGGCGACGCGGCCCGCTCACGTGGCCGTCCTCAATCGGGCCTTCTACGATTCGACGGTGGACATCGGCGGCATCGTCCGGATCGAGGGATGGACGTACATCTGCACGCGTTCGGGTTGGCGGGTCGCTGCGGCGCCGGGGTGACCGGGCGCGATGGGGCGGCTCGGGATCCTCCTGTTCACTTCGCCCGTCCAGCACCGGGCCTCGGAGACCGTCGCGGGGATCGCCGGGGCGGCGGCGGACGCGGGCCACGAGGTCCGGATCTTCTGCCTCGGCGACGGGGTCTACAACACGAGCCGTGCGATCGCGGCGGTGAGCGACGACAACCCCGTGCGTCGCCTGGCCGCCCTCGGCCCCCGCGCGGACCTGGTGAGCTGCACGACGTGCGCGCGCTTTCGGGGCCTTGCGGAGGGCGACCTCGTCCCGAACGGGCGACTGGGGACGCTCGAGGACCTGAGCGAGCTCCTGGCGGGGTCGGACCGATTCCTCACCTTCTCCACCGAGGACGCTCCGTGACGCGGGTGCTCCTCTGGGTGCGGCACCCGCCGTACACCACCAATCATCTTGCCGAGGCGATCCGGGTCGCGGCGATGGCCTCGGCCCTCGATGCGGAGGTCACCCTCGCGTTCGTGAGGGACGGCGTCTGGGCGCTCGCCGGGGGCCAGGCCCCTCATCTCCTCGGCCCGCCGATCGGCTCGCTCCTGAGGGGCATCGTCACCGCCGCTTCCCCCGCCCTCGTCGACCGGGGGTCGCTGACGGAGCGGGGCCTCGCCCCGGCGCGACTCACCCCCGAGGTACCGTTCCGGGTCGTCGGGGCGGAGGAGCTCGCCGAGCGGCTCGCCGGGAGCGACCGGGTGGTGCCGCTGTGACGGAGCCGCCCGGCAGTCCCTCGCCGCGTCGCTGGCTCGTCACCCGGCGCTCGCGGGCCGGGACCGAGGACGCCGCCCTGCTGGCGGCGCTCGACGCACGGGCCCGGGCCGCCGGGGCGGTCCTGACCGTCCTGCTCCTCGGCAGCGCGACCTACGATCTCGAGGCCGCCTCCCCGGGGGCGGCCGAGGTGGTGGGCCTCCGGGAGGAAGTGGAGGGCCGGGGGGTCCGCCCCGCGCTGGGGGCCCGACTGGTGGACTACCCCGAGCTCGTTCGTCTCCTCTTCGAAGCGGATCGCGTGATGGAGCTCGGATGAGCGATCCGGAGGAGGGGGGCCGGACGCCGTTCGTTCCGTTGCCGATCGCCGGGCGGCCGCTCCCCACCGCGTCGCCGGCGGGCCCGGGGCCGTCCCCGGTGGAGGTCGTCTACGTGCGCTATCGGGACCCCGACCCGCTCGAGTTCCCGGGGGAACGGGGCCGTCTGCCGGGCCCGATCTTCCACGCCGCGGGGGTGCTGCTGCGGGAGGACGAGGAGTTCCTGGCGCTCGGGGAGATCGCGTTCGCCGTCGACAACCCCGAGTACGCCCAGCGTTTCGGGGGCGACCTCTTCCCCTCCTATCGGCACGTGCTCACGATCCCGAAGGCGAGCCTCCTCGAACGGAGGACCCTTAACCCGCGACCGACGAGCCCCGGCCGGGCCCCGGATCGGGACGGTGCGCTCCCCGCTGCTCCCGGCGGGTCCACCGAGAAGGAACTGGACAAATGAAAAGTCGTAAATAGTGTGCCACGTTCTCGCACGGTGCGGGGTCTAGCAGTGAGCCCGGAAACCGTCCGGTCCAACGCCCAGCTCGACGCGCGCGGATTGTTCTGCCCGATGCCGATCCTCCGGGCGAGCCAGGCGATGCAGCCGCTCCATAGCGGGGAGGTGCTCGAGGTCCTCGCGACCGACCCGGCCGCGCCGCCGGACTTCGTCGCGTTCGCCAAGCAGACCGGCCACCATCTGCTCTCTTCGACGGAGGAGGGCGGGGTGTACAAGTTCCTGATCCGTCACAAGTGAAGAGGTCCGAACGAAGATGAGCAGCGCGCACGCACCGTCGAAAGAGTCCGAAATGCTGGAGAGCGCCCACAAGTCCGGGAAGAAGTCCCTCGTCCTCGTGGTGTCGAAGGGTGGGGCCGACATGGCCTACCCCTCGCTCATCCTCGCGACCACGGCCCGTGCCCTCGGCATGGAGTCGCATCTGTACTTCACGTTCTGGGGCATGCAGCTACTGACGTCCGAGGGACGGCAGAAGTCGATGGAGGTCTTCCCGCCGGAGATGCGGGCGAAGCTCGCGAAGACCTTCCCGACGGTCGAGCAGTTCATGCAGCAGGCGAAGCAGGCCGGCGTCCACATCCACGCCTGCTCGCCGACGATGCAGATGTTCGGACTCACGAAGGAGAACCTGGTCGCCGAGGCGGACGACATCATCGGGGCGAGCACGTTCCTCGAGCTCGCGTCGAAGCCGGACGCGCTCGCGCTCTTCATCTGAGCGCCGGGCCCGGGGGGGGACGCGCGTTGTCGGACCCCGCGACCCCCCCGACGATGGCGATCGTGCTCGCCGCCGGCACCTCGGACCGTCTGCTGCCGTTCGCGACGCTCGTGAGCGGCGCCGTCGCGATGGGCTACGAGGTCCACGTCTTCGCGAGCTACTGGGGCTTGGACGCACTGCGCCGGTCCCGACCGGCGGAGGCGCACCCGCCCGTGAGCCCCGGCCACGGCGCCGAGGGGGCGGCGCTCGAGCGGACGCTCGTCGACCGCCATGTGCCGGGGTGGCGCCAGATCCTCGGCGCCGCGAAGCGGGTCGGGCCGGTCCACGTCTATGCCTGTTCGCAGTCGATGGACGTCCTCGGCCTCCGGCGCGAGCATCTGGACGACCTGGTCGACGAGGTGGTGGGGATCGCCACGTTCGTCGACCGGACGCGGGGGGCGTCGGCGACCTACTTCGTATGAGCGCGGAAACCGTCCCCCCGGCGTCCTCCCCCCGCCGCGTGATCGACGCCCGCGGCAGCTGGTGCCCCGGGCCCCTCATGGAGCTCATCGCCGCGATCCGGGAGGAGGACGTCGGGACCGAGCTCGAGCTCCTCTCCTCGGACGAGGGCTCGCGCAAGGACGTGCCGCTCTGGCTGGAGAAGGCGGGGCAGACGCTCGTCGGGATGACGAGCGAGGGCGGCGTCGATCATTACCTGATACGGAAGGTCCGCTAACGAAACCGGGAGGAGAACGAAGATGAAACGCGTGGTGGTGCTGGGCGGGGGAATCGGCGGAACGACGGTGGCGAACCGGATCCGGCGCCTGCTGGCGAACGAGGTCGCCGGCGGTCAGGTCCAGATCCAGGTCGTGGATCGCGAAGGGATCCACGCCTACCAGCCGGGGTTCCTGATGGTCGTCTTCGACAAGATGCGACCGGAGGAGACCAAGCAGGCCGAGAGCCACCTGCTCCACCGGTCGATCGAGCTCGTGAAGGCGGAGGTCGAGAAGGTCGACGCCGCCCAGAAGAAGGTCCTCCTGAAGGGCGGGCGCGAGATGACGTACGACCTCCTCGTCATCGCCTCGGGCTCCGTGCTCCACCCGGAACTGGTCCCGGGGTTCAGCGAGGCGGCCCACACGTTCTACGACCTTTCGAACGCGGAGAAGCTGAGGGACGCCCTCCGCAGCTTCCCGGGCGGACGGATCGTGGTCAACGTCGCCGGGCTTCCCTACAAGTGCCCGGTCGCGCCGCTCGAGGTGACGTTCATGCTGGACGACTTCCTGCGCAGCCGCGGGATCCGCGACAAGTCCGAGATCCACTACACCTACCCGATCCCGAAGGTCTTCGGCATCGACACGGTCGCGCCGGTGATGCAGAAGCTGATGGTGGACCGGGGGATCTCGATCCACGTTCCGTTCAACGTCCAGACGATCGACCCCGCGAAGAAGTCGATGACCTCCCTCGAGGGGGACACGCTGACCTTCGACCTCCTGGTCGGGATCCCGCCCCACCGCGGGGCGGACTTCCTCCAGGCCTCCGGTCTCGGGGACAAGGGCAACTGGGTCCCCACGGACCGCTACGCGCTCACCGCCGACGGGAAGGAGGGCATCTTCGTCCTGGGCGATGCGACGAACATCCCGATCTCCAAGGCCGGCTCGACGGCCGACTACGAGGCGGAGGTGGTGGCGCAGAACGTCGCGTCGGTCGTCCGGGGCGGCGGTCCCACGGCCCGGTACGAGGGCCGGGTCTACTGCTGGATCATGACGGGGCTGACCCAGGCGACGTACATCAAGTTCGACTACCTCCACCCTCCGCACCCGCCGACGCCGTCGTTCGCGCACTACTGGAACAAGACGATCTACAACCGCGCGTACTGGGACATGACGGCCCGGGCGATGTTCTGAGGCCGCGATGACCCCCCCCGCTTCGGCCGCTGCTCCCGCCGCGCCCCCGCCCGCGCCCGACGGCCTCAAGACCCTCGCCGAGCGCCTCAATCGATGGGAGGCCGACGGCACCCTCGACCGCGTCCTCTCGCTCGTGGAGGGGCTCGTCGGCGTCGCCGACGCCACCTCCGAGCAGATGGTCGCCTCCGCGGGCGCCGGGCTGATCAACGCCCTCTCGCTCCTGGACGCGATCGCCCGCGACGAGCGGACGCGCGAGGGGCTCCTCTACCTGGTCGATCGCCTCGGCGAGTGGAAGGAGACCGGTGCCCTCGAGACCCTCGCGACCCTGGCCGAAGGGCTGGTGGGCCTGTCCCAGGCGACGACCGACTCCATGGTCGCCGAGGCGGGGAGCTCCTTCATCGGCGCGATGCGGTTCGTCCAGGGGCTGCCGCCCTGGCAGGAGGTCGAGCCGCTCCTCCTGAGCTTCCGCGACAACGCCCCGTCGGTCCAGGCGCTCCTCGGTTCCGTCGAGATCCTCAAGGACCGCGCGGCCCTCGACCGGGAGGCGGCGGCGATCCCCCCGATCAACGGCGTGTTCAGCCTCGGCCGCGCCGTCCGCGACCCGGAGATCCAGCGGGGATTGCACGTCGCGCTCGTCCTGCTCAAGCGGCTGGGGCGCGCGAGCGCCCCCGCCGCCCCGCCGCCGTAGGACCCGCGTGGCTCCCCCGTCCGCGCTCCCCGCCGTCGCGGCCGCCTGCCCGCTCCCGGGCGGCGAGCTCTGGGCCCGGGAAGGGCCCGCCGGCGAGTTCGTCCTCGGGCTGACCCGCTCGGCGAGCGAGCGCGTGGGTCGCCTCGTGCACGTCCGCGGGCCGGCGCAGGGAAGCCGGATCCGTGCGGGCGAGCCCGCGCTGAGCCTGGAGTCGGAGAAGTGGGTCGGTCACCTCTCGGTCCCCGCGGCCGGCACGGTCGTCGCCACCAACCCGGCCGCGGTCGCCGACCCACCCCTCGTCCAGCGGGACCCCGAGGGGGAAGGGTGGCTCCTGCGCCTGCGCCCGGACCGGCCCGAAGCGCTCCGGGCGGCGGTCGCGCCGGCGGGCTCCCCGCCCACCCGACCCGCCGGTCCCCCGCACGGCCGGGCGTGACGCGGGCGACCGGAGCGCGGGCCGCCCGGCCCGTCGACGTGCGCGCGATCGACCTCGGCCGAGCCCCGCCGCTCGTCGCGCAGGCGTTCTGCGAGAGCGTGGCCGTCTCGGTCGCACGCCACGAGGTGCCGACGACGGTCCTCTTCGCCCGTCCGAGCCGCCCGTACGTCTCCCTCGGCTTCCACCAGTCCTACGACGAGGAGCTCGACCCGCGGTACCTCGCGCGGCACGGGCTGCCGGTCGTCCGCCGGGTGACGGGAGGCGGCACGACCTACCTCGACCCGAGCCAGGCGTTCTACGAGATCGTCGCGGCGGCCGAAGGATCGAGCGCCCCGGGACCGGAGATGTTCGCGCGATGGCTCGCCGCTCCGCTCGCCGCCCTGCGCTCCCTCGGCCTGCCCGCGCGGCTGCGCGCCCCGAGCGACCTCGTGGTGGGCGACCGGAAGGTCTCCGGCAACGCGGGCGGGGTGCACGAGGGCGCCCGCATCGTCCAGGGCGGACTTCTCGGGACCGCGGACGCGGCGGCGATGGCCGGGGTCCTGCGCGCTCCGGGCCCGGGGTTCCGCGCCCTGGTCCGCCGGGAGATGCGTCGCGCGCTCACCTCCGTGGCCGCCGAGCGGGGCCGCCCCCTCCCGTCGGCGGAGCTCGTCCGCCACCTCCGGGCGGCCTTCGCCGCCCTGCCATCGGTCCGGCTGCGGCCCGGACGTCCGACCCCCGCGGAGCAGCGGCGCTTCCGTTCGGAGGTCGTCCCCCGGCACGCGGACCCGTCCTGGTGGCGACTCCCGCCGGTGCCGCGGCCCGCGGCGGGCCGCGTCCGGGCGATCCGG
>JAKAOB010000048.1 GCA_021812305.1 Thermoplasmata archaeon | reverse complement strand
GATGTCCACCGCGAAGTTGTAGGCGTTGATCGAGCCCCAGCCGGTCGGGAAGTTGTACCCGGGGGTCGTGTTGCCGTAGGTGACCACGCCCGAGGGGGTCGTGGGGTACTTCTGGCCGGGCGGCCAGGAGTAGCCCTGGAGCACCCCGTAGTTGCCCCAGTAGCTCGTCCCGTTCGAGGAGATCCCCGGGCGGGAGGCGATGTTGTAGAACGGCACGAGGCTGAGGTTCCCGTTGTACCAGGCGTTGGCGACGTCGTAGACCGGGCCGTTCCCCTCCCCGAGGTACGGGTTGTGGCCGTGGGCCAGGAGGTAGTCCTCGATCAGCGCGAACATCCCGGCCGTCGTGGGGCACGCGAAGCTCGTCCCGCCGTAGAAGAACTCGAAGTTGCCGTCGAAGAAGATCGACTCATTGAAGTCCGCCTCCGCCGCGACGCCGCTGCCGAGGGAGCGGCCGAGGTCGGGGACGGTGTAGCCGTGCTCGACCCACGTCTGGTTGAACCAGTAGCTGGTCCCGAAGCCGCCCGAGCCGGACGGCGGGGCGTTGTAGAGGGTCGTGTTCGCGATCGGCTCGTACCAGTAGGACTGGTAGGCGATCTTGTCCGCCTGGCCCACGTGGAGCGGGTAGTTGTAGAGGAACGGCTGCTGCGCGGAGGTCCCCAGCGAGACGTTCGCGAGCCCGTAGGTCGTGTTGGCGGGGAAGACGCCTCCGGTGCTCTGCTCGGCCGCGGTCCGCAGGCCGTTGACCGCGAGGACGTACGGGTCCGTCGCCGGGTAGCTGCCCGAGAGGATCCCCGAGCCGGTGTCGAAGCCGCCGCCGTCCCCGCTCGACGCGAGGACCGTGGAGCCGCGGGCGGTCAGCTGCATGATGTAATCGTGCATGGTGAGGTCGTTCTGCCAGTTCGGGCCGTAGAGGTTCGGCCACGCGTCCTCGTCCCCGCCCCACGAGTTGGAGATGATGTTCGGGACCTTGACCATCGTGCTCATCGTGGCGTAGTCGTCGTCGAGGACGTTCGTGCACAGGCACGGGCCGTACACGGGCATGATGTGGGCGCCGGGCGCCATCGTGCTGGAGTACTCGATGTCGAGGGCCATCTCCCCCGAGGCGCCGTCGGTGTAGGTCACCGTGCCGTTGGTCGTGAAGGCGCCGTCGACCGGTACGGCGGTAAGACGGTCCATGATCTGGTTCGGATTGTTCCAGGCGAGCTGGGCGTAGCCGCGCAGGTCACTGGGGTTGATCCCCCCGGCCATCACGATCGCGATCGTGATGGGGCTGCCGGTCGAGTTGCCCGTGTAGCCGAGCTGCGTGAGCTGGGTGCCGTTGTAGAGCCAGCTGAGCGAGCCCGGGGTGATGTCCTGCCAGTAGTGGTAGGACCGGGAGTGGTGCGAGTAGTAGTAGAACCAGAAGAAGGCGTGGTTGCTCGCGTTGAAGATCGTGGAGATGTTCGTGTACTGGGACTGGGCGAGTGCGCTCGCCAGCGGGAGCGCCGCGCCGGGGATGGGGGCCATGCTCGTGTTCGTCGGCGAGATGCCGAGGTCGCTCGCGACCAGCGGGTTGAGCAGGTGCTCCGGGTGGGCGATCTGTTCCTGGTTGATCCCGTTGATGGTCGAGATCGCCGAGGCGAGCGTCGTGGGGAGCGACAGCGGCTGCGAGTTCATCGCGGCGCTCTGCCCCTGACCGTAGCTGACCGTGGAGACCTGGGTCCGGAACGCCTGATCGACGAGGGAGGCGGAGCCGGAGAACGAGACCGAGAGCGTCCCCTCGGTCTGGACGTGGAACCCGAGGCTGGTGAAGTAGTTGATCGTGTTCTGGTAGGCGACCGGGTCCGCCCCGTACTGGCTCTCGATCTGGCCGAGGCTGAGCCACTGGTGGAACATCGGCGATCCCGGGGTCGACTGCGCCTGGATGACCTGCGCGAGCTGCTGGGCATGCTGCATCGGGAAGCCGATCGTGAAGGACATCGGATAGTCGGGGGCGACCGGCGCCTGGACGCTGGCGTTCGGCAGCGTGGAGAGCGGGGTCCCGGGGGCCGTCATGTACGGTTCGGCGGCCAGCGCGGCTCCGCTGAGGACCGCGCCGGGGGAGGCGACCGGGGCGCCGGAGATCGCGGTCGGCGCCGAGAGCGTCGTCGAGGCTCCGGGGACCGCGAACAGGCTCGTCACCGCGAGGATCGCGACGACGGCGGCGAGGGTCCAACGGTACTTGGCGGGGCTCGGGCTCCCGTGCGACGCGGCGGGCGCGTCGCCGGCCAAAAGACTGCTCATCCGTTCTCTCTCCAGCGGCTGGGCTCCGCCGGGGGGGCGGGGCTTTCGTGCCATACTAGGGGGTCTTTAAACACCTTTGCCCCTTTTTCGTCCACTTCTCGGCGGAGAACCACGTGCGGACGGTGGCAAGGCCCCGACGACCGGAGCGGGGCCGCGGGCGGGCGCTGATCGCGCTCGCCGGCACCCCCGGGACCGGAAAGAGCGCCGTGGCCCGTCGCCTCGGCGGATCGCCGCGGTTCATCGAGGTCGGCGACCTCGCCCGCCGGCTCGGATGCGCACGGGGCCGGGGTCGCGGGGTCGAGGTCGACCTCGAGCGGCTGTCCCGCCGGATCTCGGAGGGGGCCGCCCCCGAGGTCGAGGTCGTGGTGGGCCACCTGGCCCACCTGCTCCCGGTCCGCCGGGTCATCCTGCTGCGATGCGACCCCGTGGAGCTCGCGCGGCGTCTGGGCCGGGCGCGCCGCGGCCGACCCCGGGATCGGGCGGAGAACGCCCTCGCCGAGGCGCTCGACGTCCTGCGGGTCGAGGCGGCGCGGCTTCGCCGGCCGGTGGCGGAGGTCGACACGACGGGGCGACCGGTGGCCGCCGTCGCCCGGGAGGTCGCCGGCCTCCTTTCCGGGCGCCCCCGACGGCGACCTCCCCGGGTCGACTGGCTCGCCGAGCCCGGCGTGACCGACTATCTTTTGCGCCACGGGCCGTAGCGGGGCCGATGGTCGTCGAGGGGTATCGCTCGCGGGTGCAACCCTACCTCGACCGGATGAGCCGCCCGTTCCTCGGCTGGCCGCCGGACCGCCTGAGCGCCCTCGCGCTGGGGCTCACGGTCCTGGCCGCCGTGCTCTGCGCCCTGGTCCCGTGGGGAAGCTACCTCCTCTTCCTCCCGGCCTCACTCCTGATCTTCTTCGGGGGCGTCTTCGACGTACTGGACGGCGAGGTCGCCCGGAGGACCGGACGCGCCAGCCGCCGGGGCGACTTCCTCGACCACGTCCTCGACCGCTACGCCGACCTCGCCCTGCTGCTCGGCATCGCGGTCTCCGGCTACGCCTACCCGATCCTGGCCCTCCTCGCGCTCGTGAGCCTCCTGCTCACGAGCTACATGGGGACCCAGGCGCAGGCCGTCGGGGTGGGTCGGATGTACCGCGGGCTCCTCTCCCGCGCGGACCGGCTCGTCCTCCTGGCCGTCGCGACGTTTCTCGTCTTCGACCTCTCCCTCCCCTGGCCCTGGGCTCCCACCGCCCCGCTCGCCCGGATCACGCTCGCGGGGGTCACCTTCACGGTGCTGGACGTCGTGCTCGCCTACTTCGTCGTGGCCGGGCAGTGGACCGCCCTCGCCCGAGCGCGCGCGGTCTACCGCGAGCTCGAGCCTCCCCCCAACGGACCCCCGTCCCCGGCGCCCCGTTCCACGACCGACCCACCGCGGATGCGATAGTACTGCACCGGGTGGCGAAGGAACGGCTCGTGGCAGAGCGGGTCGGGCGCCCGGTCGACGGGCGCGGGCCCGGTCGGGTCTCCGTCCCGGTAGCAGAGCCCGTGGGAGCGGAGCGTGGCGCACTCCGGCGGCTCGTAGCCGATCCCGCCGTCCCGTTGCGTGATGTGCTCGACCTGGTACCGCGTGATCGACTCGTCGAAGTCCGGAGCGCCGCGGTAGGCGTCCACGATCGTGTCGAAGCTCGCCCCGCCGCGGTGCAGGAACGCGGCGAGAGCGAACCGTCCCGCGTGCGAGAGGTTCTCGCCGGACTCCAGGAGCCGGCGCATCCGGCGGATGCACGGGGGGAACCGGTCGGGGAGCAGCGGGCCCCCGCCGCTCCCGAGCCGGGTCGACGGCGCCGGGACGCGCCGCAGCACGTCGGCCAGGAACTCCGAGTCGCCCTCCGTGAGCGCCGTCCGCGCGTCGTCCGCGACGGCGAGCGGCTGGGTCAGACGAAGCCGGATCCCTTCCTGGAGGAGCCGCGCCGCCCGGTCGCGCGCGACGAGCACCTGGCCCGCCCGCAGGCTCTGGCGCACGAGGCGGTAGTCGCCCTCCCGGATCGGTGTGGCGAGATGGAGATAGTCGGTGAGCGGGACGAGGATCCCTTCGGCCGTGCCGGTGAGGGAGAAGCCGAGCCGCCGTCCGACCTCGAGGAACTCGTCGATCGGCGCCGCGGCGACGCGGCCGGACCCCTGCTTCGCCTCGGCCACGGCCCAGCGCCGTAGGGGGGCGGCGGCGGGGGCGGCCGACAGGAGCAGCCGCGCGTACAGGAAGGAGAGGTACCGCAGCTCCGGCGCGGCCGAGTCGAGGGCCGGCACCGGCGTCCCTCCCGTCGGGTCGTCGATCGCCGTCCGGATGCGGGCGCGCCCGAGCTCGCGGGCCGTGTCGTAGACGGGGGAGGTGATCAGGTCCCGCAGCGACGGGGCGAGCTCGGTGACGATCGCCTCGGCGCCGGGGAGGAAGGGATAGGCGGACCCCAGCTCCCGATCGCTCAGAGCCGAGGGGCGACGAACTGCCATACGAGCAGGAAGAGCACGAGGAGGGAAGCCGCGGCGGCGGCCCGGCCCGCGAACCGGTCGAGCCGGGCGGAGTCCCAGCCGCGCTTGACCCGGGCGGCCACCGACGCGGCGAAATCCCGGAAGAGGAGGCCGCCGTCCAGCGGGAACAGCGGCAGGGCGTTCGAGAGCCCGAGGAGGAGGTTCATCCACGCGAGCCAGTACAGGAGGTTCGCCCCGATCCAGAACGTCCCCGGGTCCATGCCGGCGAAGACGCCCGTGAGGTGGTAGAATCCCGCGGTCGTTCCGGCGACCGGCTCGAGGCCCGCGAGCGGGAGGACGAGCCAGTCGGTGACGCCGATGAGCGGGCCGAACGGGCTCGCGACGGGCGCGGAGAGCTCGGTCTTGAGCTCGGCGGGGGTGAGGAAGGCGAGGGAGATCCCGAGGAATCCCTTGGTGGCGTCGGCGGGGTCGTGCGTGTACCACTCCAGCGAGGTGAGGGTGATCTGCGCGGACCGGGGGGCGTTCGCGCTGGCGCTGTAGTAGTCGACGCGGACCGTCTCGCCCGCCCGCGCCGAGGCGAGGGCATCGAACAACGCGGTGTTCGTCGGCGTCGGGGTGCCGTTGACCGCGGTGACGATGTCGCCGGCCGCCAGGCTCGCGTTCGCGGCCGGCGTGCCCGGGAGGACGTAGCCGATCCCGACGCCGTTCGCGTTCGGCTGGATGCCGGTGGTCAGGACCAGCGAGAGGACGAGGAAGAAGGCCAGGGCCAAGGCGAAGTTCGCCAGGACGCCGGCCGCCGCGACCCGGTCGCGCTTGCGGCGGGAGGCCGCCTGCATCTGCGCATCGTCCTGCTCGACGAACGCGCCGACCGGGATCACGAGCCACAGGATGCCGAGGCTCTTGACCCCGATCTTCTGCGATCGGGCGACGATCCCGTGGAAGACCTCGTGGAGGACGACGCCCAGGATGAGCGCGACCAGTCCGTAGCCGATCGGGATGATCGGGTTGATCCCGGGGATCCCCAGCGCCTGCTGGACCGTCGGGGCGGCGCTCGCCGGGACGCGCGTCGCCACGATCGCGTCCAGGACGAGGAGCACGACGATCGTCACCATCGCGACGGCGGCGAGCACGATCCCGAGATCGGCGGCGACCGTCCAGAAGCGCGTCCGGCTTCCCCACCGATCGAGCAAGCCCCGTCCGCGCTGGGTCTTGATCATCAGCGCCGGGCCGAAGAGCGTGAGGCTCTTCGCGGGGCCGATCCAGCCCCGGCGATAGAGCAGGTAGACGGCGACGGCGTAGAGCAGGACCAGAACGATCGCGATGTCCCAGCCGCTGACCGCGTACGCCATCGCGGGGCCCCCCTCGGAGGGTGGGAGCGGACCCCGCTTATAGGCTCGGCCCCCCCGCGGGCGATGACGTTCTCCCGAGGGGAACAGGGTGTAGGAAGGGTCCGCTCCCTAATAGTACTCCCGGCCTAGGCGGACCTGTGGGCGGGAGGCCGTCTCGGGAGCGACGCCGGGCGGTCGGCCGGCGGGTCGTTGCGGTCACGATCGCCCTCGTCGTTCTTGCCTCGGCGTTCGGCGGCCTGAGCGTCCGTTCCGGCCCCTCGACGTCGACCGACCGGGTGGGCTCGTCCGGAGAGGTGTCCGTTGCCCCGGCCTATGTGCCCGGCCGCGGGGTCGCGTGGGTCGGAGCGCTGCCCGGCGCCACCCCGCTATCGGTGGGCGTGGCCGTCGCCCCTTCCGACCCGGCCGGCCTCGAGGCCCGGCTCGCGCTGACCTACACCCCGGGGACCCCGGAGTACCACCAGTACCTGACCCCGGCCGAGATAGCCGATCGCTACGGGGCGAGCCCGCTCGTCTATCAGCGGGCGGTCGCGTACTTCGAGGCCTACGGGCTCAACGTCACGACGAGCCCCGACCGGTGGTGGATGGAGGTGCGGGGCCCGTCGACGGACGTCGCGGCCGCTTTCCACACCACCTTCGGCCTCTACCAGGACGGCGCCCGGGAGTTCTTCAGCCACCCGACCCCGGCGACGCTGCCGGCGACCGTCCCGTGGGCGGGCGCCTTGGGGCTCGGCAACGAGACCGTTCTCCAACCCGCGGTCGCGTCGACCGCCGGTGCCCCGGCCCCGACGGCTCCGTCCTGCGCGGTCGGCTCGTCCCTGCATCCGTGCAACCTCGGCCTCGCCTACAATCTCTCGTCGCTGTGGAGCGTGGGGGACAACGGGACCGGCTACCGCATCGGGATCGTCGACACCTACGATGGGAGCGAGCCCGAGGCGACGCTCGCGAGCGACCTCGCGACGTTCACCGGCCTCTACGGCCTTCCGTCCGGCGGGGTCGACTACCTTTACCCGATCCCGACCTCGCACAACCTCAATGCGACGAGCACGGGCTGGGGCGAGGAGGAGGCGCTGGACCTCGAGTGGGCCCGCGCGATCGCGCCCGGGGCCCGGATCGACATGACGTTCGCCCCCGACCCGACGACCGGACTCTACGGCGCCGTGGACTGGCTCGTCGCCCACCATGCGGTCGATGTCCTGTCGCTCAGCTGGGGGGAGCCCGACGTCGGCGCCTACAACACCTACGCGGGCGCCTGCAGCTTCGCCTGCAACGCGACCTCCGACGGCTCGTACACCCTGCTCCACCCGGTCCTCGTCGCCGCGGCCCTGGAGGGGATCGGCGTCTTCGTCGCGAGCGGCGACTGCGGCTCGGCCGACGGGACGGGAGGCTATTCGACGGACTATCCCGCCTCCGACCCGGCCGTCACGGGGGTCGGCGGAACGAACCTGACGCTCACGAGTGCGAGCGGCTACGCCCACGAGGTCGCCTGGTCGGGCAACGCGCTCGGCACGTACGCCCCCGGCTGCCAGAACCAGGGGGGCAGCGGCGGCGGCTACGCCCCCTCCCCTCGACCGTTCTGGCAGAAGGCCCCGGGCCTTCCGACCACCGGGGCGCACGCCGACCTCCGCGGCGTGCCCGACGTCTCGATCGTCGGGGGGCGGCCCGCCGTGAACGTCGTCTACAACGGCGTCAACCTCTCGCTCTGGGGCACGAGCATGTCGACCCCGATGTGGGCCGGCATCGAAGCCGTGGCCGACCAGGCCCACCGCTCCGCGCTCGGTTTCCTGAACCCCGCGCTCTATGCGATCGCGCGCGGCAGTGCCTACGGCCGTGCCTTCCACGACGTCACGAGCGGCTCGAACGGCTACCTGGCCGGCACCGGCTGGGATCCCGTGACGGGCCTCGGCAGCCCGAACGCGAGCGCCCTCATCCCGCTGCTCGCCGCGACCCCGCTCACCGTCTCCAACCTCTCCGTCGGCCTGAAGGCGTCGCCCCGCTTTGGCGCCGCCCCGCTGGCCGCGACCTTCTACGTATCGGCGAGCCGGAACGGTACCGCCGTTCCCGGCGCCAGCTACGACGTCGACTTCGGCGACGGGAACGCCACCTGGACCACGAACGCGACGGTGACCCATCGCTACACGGCGGCGGGGGTCTTCGTCGCGCGGGCCGTCGCGTTCGACCCGTACGGCAACTCGTCCGTCTCGGCGCCGATCGCCGTCGTCGTGGGCGGCGGCGTTGCCCTCAACGTGACGCTCACGGTCTCGAACGCGACCCCCGCCGTCGGCGCGAACGTGACGTTCAACGTGACGCTCGTCGGGGGGACGGCCCCGTACGACCTGACGTACGCCTTCGGCGACGGGACCTACGCGTTCAACCAGACCTCGACCACGATCACCCACGCCTTCGGGGCCGCGGGGCCGTTCTGCGCGGCGGTCGTGGCGAGCGACTCCGGCTCCCCGCAGGACGGGGGCGTTTCGCCGCGCGTCGGGATCGCCGTCGGGGGCGGGGGCGTGCCCGGCTGCGGGAACACCCCCCCGCTGAGCGCGACGCTCGCGACGACCGTTCGCGCCTTTGACGCGCCGGGCGATCTGCCGCTCGAGCTCTCCGTCGCGGGCGGCGCCCCGCCGTACACCACCCACTTCGTTTCGACCGACCCGTACGTCACGGCCTGCCAGTGCGGGATCTTCCATACGCCGGGGACGGCCACGGTGCGCGCCTACGTCAACGACAGCGTCACCGACGAGACCGTCGCCACGCTCTTTGTCACGGTCTACCCGGCCCTCGCGGGGAACTTCACCGCCACCCCGGGCATCGGCACGGCCCCCCTCGCCGTCCACTTCACCGCCGCCGTTTCCGGGGGGCACAACGCGAGCGCCGCCTCGACCCGCTGGTCGTTCGGGGACGGGACGACCGGGGCCGGGGCGGACGTCAACCACACCTACACGAACCCGGGCCTCTACGTGGCGGTCGCGAACGTGACCGACGGCTTCGGTGGCGAGGCGAGCCGCGCGTTCCTGATCGATGCGCTGGGACCGGTCGGCCGGCCGCTGGCGATCTCCGCCACGATCGGTCCGGCCCTCGCCGTCCCGGCCGGCACCCCGGTCGTGTTCTCGGCAACGGCGTCGGGCGGGGCGGGGGGCTACGCCTTCCGCTGGAACCTGAGCGACGGGAGCTCGTCGTTCGGCCCGAACTTAACCGAGACGTTCTCCGCGACCGGCTGTCTCGGCGCGGGGACCTGCCCGCTGTCCGCGACGCTCACCGTGACGGACGCCGGCGGCAACGTTTCGTCGGCGGTCGTGGCGCTCCCCGGCGCGGTCCTGCGCCGGACGAGCGCGCTCGTCCTCAACGACAGCGTCCCGACGACCGGTGGGAGGACGCCGTATCTCTTGGTGGCACAGGCGAACGCGTCGGGAATGCCCCGCGCGTCGGTCTCCTGGGCGTTCGGTGACGGCGGCACCGCCACGGGCGCGACGGCGGTCCACCAGTACCTCGTCCCCGGCAACTACACGGTCGTGGAGGTCGCGACGGACCCGGCCGGCGACCGGCTCCTCCGGACCCACGCGATCGCGATCTCCGGCCCGCCCCGCGTCGCGCCGCAGGTCGCCGGGGGACCGAACGCGACCCAGGGGCTCGTGCCGCTGACCGTGAACTTCTCCGCCTCCGCCTCGGGAGGCGCGGGAGGACCGTACTCGTACCTCTGGGAGTTCGGCGACGGCGCGACGGCGTCGGGGGCGGTCGCGCTCCACCGCTACCTGCGCGCCGGGACGTTCCTCGCGAACCTGACGGTCGCCGACCGCATCGGGACCCGGTCGAGCCGTACCTACTCGATCACGGTCTTCAACGTCACCGCCGTCGCCTTCGACTTCGGCCCCGTCGGCAACACCACCCGCGTCGGAGGGGAGGTGAACGGCACCGTCCGGGTCGTGCCCGCGTGCGGGCCGCAGAGCGTGCCCGGCTGCGCCCCCGGCACCGTCCGGATCCTCCTGGGGTGGCGGGCCGCGGTCGGCCCCGCGAACCTCACCGTGTTCTCCGGTCCTCCGAACGCGACCGGAGTGCTCGACTTCCAGGTCGCGGCCCCCCCGACGGCCGGGGCCTACGCCCTCTACGCGATCGCCGTCGGCCCGAACTTCACGGGGTTCGCCTCGGTGGCCGTGACCGTCGGCGGCCCGACCGCCGCCGCGCTTCCGGCGCTGCTCCCCGCGCTCCTGATCGGGGCCGGCGCCGCGGTCGGCGCGGCGTGCGGGGCCGTCGCGTTCCTCCTCGGGCGGCGGGGACGGAGCCCCGTCGTCAGCCCTTGACGACCCCGAGGGGCACCAGCCGGGCGACCCGGCGCGTGAGGCCGGCGCCCTCGGCGACCTTCACGACCTCCTCGACGTCCTTGTAGGCGCCGGGCGCCTCCTCGGTGACCCCCTCGCGCGACGCCGAGCGGACCACGATCCCGCGCTCGGTCAGCGCGCGGGTGACCTCGTCGAAGCGGAAACGGCGGACCGCCGCGTGGCGGGAGAGCAGGCGTCCGGCGCCGTGGCACGAGGAGCCGAACGACCGCTCCATCGCGCCCGGCAGCCCGACCAGGACGTAGCTCGCGGTGCCCATGTCGCCGGGGATGAGGACCGGCTGGCCGTGGGCGCGGTAGCGCTCGGGGACCTCGGGCCGTCCGGCGGGGAAGGCCCGGGTCGCCCCCTTGCGGTGGACGAGCAGCCGGCGGGGCGCGCCGTCGACCCGGTGCTCCTCGACCTTCGCCATGTTGTGGGCGACGTCGTACACGACGGCCAGGTCGATCTCGGCGTCCGAGCGGTGGAAGACCTCGCGGAAGGAGCGCCGCACCGCATCCGTGATCAGCTGGCGGTTCGCCCACGCGAAGTTGGCCCCCGCGGCCATCGCGCGGAGGTACCGCTCCCCTTCGGGGGAGGCGATCGGGGCGCAGGAGAGCTGGCGGTCGACCAGCGTCACCCCCTCGCGGGCGAGCCGCGCGTCCATCGTCGCGATGTAGTCGGTCGCGACCTGGTGGCCGAGGCCGCGCGAGCCGGTGTGGAGCATCACGACGACCTGCCGGGGCGTTAGGCCGAGGACCGGGGCGAACTCCGGGTGGAAGATCTCGTCGACGGCCTGGACCTCGAGGAAGTGGTTGCCGCTGCCGAGGGTGCCGAGCTGGCGGACCCCGCGGCGCCGGGCGCCGTCGCCGACGGCAGAGGGGTCGGCCCCGGCGAGACGGCCCTCCTCCTCCTGGACGGCCAGGTCCTCGCGGCGCCCGTGGCCGCGGTCGACGGCCCACCGCGCCCCGTTCGCGAGGACCTCCTCCATCTCCGAGGGGCTGAGGGTCACCCCCGCCCGCGAGCCGACGCCGCTCGGGACGTTGCGGTACAGGCTGTCGATGAGCGCCTTGAGGTGGGGGCGGACGTCGTCGACGCCCAGCGACGTCCGAAGCAGGCGGACGCCGCAGTTGATGTCGTAGCCGATCCCGCCGGGCGAGACGACCCCCTCGGCGAGGTCGAACGCGGCGACCCCCCCGACGGGAAAGCCGTAGCCGAAGTGGATGTCGGGCATGGCGAGCGAGCTGCGGACGATCCCGGGCAGGGTCGCGACGTTCGCGAGCTGCTCGAGGGACGGGTCGCTCTCGACGGCGCCGAGGAGCGCCCGGTTGGAGAACAGGATCCCCGGCACCCGCATCCCGGGGACCGAACCGGCCGGGATCTCCCAGGTGAACTCGTCGCGGGCGACGAGCGGCGGGACGCGGGTCACGGGCGGCGGCAGAGGGACGGCCTATTAGAGGGTAGAGGCGGACCGGACGCGGTCCCCGGGCGCCCGCCACCGGGAAGACCTAATACCCCCGGTCGGTGGGCCGAAGGCCATGCAGGTCCGGGCGCTCGTCATGTACACGAGCCTCATCGCGTTCGTGGGCCTCATCGTCCTCGAGTTCTTCTTCCCCGCCGTCTCGACCTATGTCCTGTTCGGCCTGCTCGGGTGGTTCGTCGCGAGCCTGTTCGTCTATCGGCTGCCGGTGATGTCCCGCACCATCGGGGGCTCGGGACGCACGGGCCCGGCTCCCGCGGCCGGCCCGTCGCCGGCGCTGCCCTCGGGGTCGCCCGCCCTCCTCTCGGACCTCGACTTCTGCCTGTACTGCGCGAGCCCGATCGAGCGCGGCGTGCCGAAGTGCCCGCAGTGCGGCCGTTCCCTCCCGCCCGCGTCGTGAGGGGGGCGCCGTGCCGTCGTTCGGCGATCTCCCGTTCCCCGCGGCGGTGGGCCTGCTCAGCGCCCTGGCGGTCGTCGGGGTCGCCGGCCTGGTCGCCGTCGGGGCCGGCCCGCTCGCCCTCGCCTTCCTCCTGATCCCGGGGGCGCTCGCCGCCCTGTATCTCCACGGCTACGCCGCGCGCCCCGGGCCGGAGACGTCCTCCGAGCCCGGGGACGGTCCGGGGACGAGCGGGGACGGCGTCGGACCGGACGAGGACGACGGGGACGACTGGGACCCGCTGGTCGACCGGCCCGCCGCGGGGGACGACGCGGACGCCGCGGACTATTCCGCGACGAGGTAGAGCATCGGCTCCCGCGCGGGCGCGCTCGCCCCGGCGCGCACGCGCAGGCCCTCGACCCGGCCCTTCACCGGGGCCGTCACCTCGTTGCGCATCTTCATCGCCTCGAGGACGAGCAGGACCGTGCCGGCCTCGACGTGCTGGCCGTTCTCGACCCGGACCTCGACCACCTTGCCCGGCATCGGGGGGAGGACCGGGACCCCGCCGCCGGGGGCCGTCGAAGGGGCCGGCGCCGCGGCCCCGGTCGTCGGCGGCCGCGCCGTCGGCGACGCCGCGGGGCCGGTCGGGCGTTCCGGTCCGCCTCCCGTGCGCTCGACCTCGGCCCGGAACCGCTCGCCGTTGAGCGACAGCGGGCCCGGCGGCGCCTCGAGGCCCTCGGGCCAGCCCTCGACGACGACGCGCTCGCCGCCGAGGTCGAGCTCGACCTTCAGCGACGTCCGCGCGACGACCGTGAACGGGACGCGGCGCCCCCGCACGGTGACCTCGCCGGCCGCGAGGTCGACCT
Source organism: Thermoplasmata archaeon (assembly GCA_021812305.1). Lineage (GTDB taxonomy): Archaea > Thermoplasmatota > Thermoplasmata > Lutacidiplasmatales > UBA184 > Lutacidiplasma. The sequence continues at coordinate 1,905 of JAKAOB010000048.1, read as the reverse complement.
CGACCGGGACGCGCTCACCGTCGAGGAGGACGTCGAGCCTCATCGACCCACCTCCGTCCGCCCTGGAGGCGGCTGCGCCCCTCGTGCGCCCAGGCGCTCACCCCGGGCGCCGCCTCCGCCCGCTCGGTCGCGGCCACCGGTCGGGTCGCCGGGGCGCGCAGCGCCCCCACGACCCCGACGGCGGCGGCGTTGAGGACCCCGGGGTCGAGGCCGCGGTCGAGCGCGGATCGGTAGGCCCGGAAGACGAGCGGGAAGAGCGCGTAGGAGAGGACCTCCGCGGTGTCGGCCGCGGGGACGATCCCGCGGACCTCGGCGGCCGCGCGCTCGAGCTCGGGCGGGAGGAGGTCGGCCGGCCGCCCCGACCGCATCGGCTCGGCGCCGAGGACCGCGCGGGCGAGCGCGGGGTCGATCGGGCCGGGGGGCGTTCCGTAGAGGCCGCGCACGTAGTCCTTGACCTCCTGCGTGATCGTGCGGTAGCGGCCGCCGGTGAGGACGTTGAAGACCGCCTGGATGCCGACGATCTGGCTCGTCGGGGTGACGAGGGGCGGGTAGCCGAGGTCGGCGCGCACCCGGGGGATCTCCTCGAGGACCTCGGTCAGGCGCGCGAGGGAGTCCTGCTCCTTGAGCTGGGAGAGGAGGTTCGAGAGCATCCCCCCGGGGACCTGGTGGGTCAGGATGCCCGGGTCGGTCTGGAGCGAGCGCAGTTCGAGCAGCGGGCGGTAGTGCTCGAGGACCCCCTGGAAGTACTCGGAGAGGTGCGCGAGCGCCGCGAGGTCGAGATGCGGGTCGCTGGCCGTCCCGCGCATCGCGCCGACGAGCGTCTCGGTCGGCGGCTGCGAGGTGCCCCCCGCGAACGGCGACAGCGCGCTGTCGACGGCCGTCGCCCCGGCCTCCGCAGCGGCGAGGCAGGTCAGGCTCGCCATCCCGCTCGAGGAGTGGGTGTGGACCACCACCGGGAGCCCGACCTCGCCCACCAGGGCCCGGACGAGGGCCCCGCCCTCGACCGGCGGCATGAACCCCCCCATGTCCTTGACGCAGAGCTCGTCGGCCCCCATCTCGGCCAGGCGATGGCCGAGGGCGACGAACGACGCCAGGGTGTGGACCGGCGACTGGGTGTAGCAGATCGTCGCCTGGCAGCGGGCGCCCGCCGCGCGGACGGCGGCGATCGCCGTCGCCATGTTGCCCGGGTCGTTCAGCGCGTCGAACACGCGGAAGATGTCGATGCCCCGGCGGGCCGCCTCCGCGACGAACGACCGGACGACGTCGTCGGCGTAGTGGCGGTAGCCGACCAGGTTCTGCCCGCGCAGGAGCATCTGCAGCGGGGTCCGCCGAAAGCGGCGCTTGAGCTCGTCGAGCCGCTCCCACGGGTCCTCGCGCAGAAAGCGCAGCGCGACGTCGAACGTCGCCCCGCCCCAGACCTCGACGGAGCGGTAGCCGATCCCGTCCATCTCCTCGGCGATCGGGAGCATGTGCCGGGTCCGCATCCGGGTCGCGATCAGCGACTGGTGCCCGTCCCGAAGGACCGTCTCGGTGATGCCGACCATCGCCGCCGCCCTCCCGCTACAGCGGAATGTTCCCGTGCTTGCGCGCCGGCCGGTCCTCGCGCTTGGTCGCGAGGATGCGCAGCCCCGCGCGGAGCCGGGCGCGCGTCGCCGGCGGGTCGATGACCTCGTCGATGTAGCCGCGCTCGGCGGCGAGGAACGGGTTGAGGAACTCGGCGCGGTAGTCGCGGACGAGGCGCTCGCGCAGCACCGAGCGCTCCGCCTCGGGGGTCCCTTCGAGCTCGCGCCGGAAGAGGATGTTCACGGCCCCGTCGGCGCCCATCACCGCGATCTCGGCCGTCGGCCAGGCGAGGTTGAGGTCGCCGCCCAGGTGCTTCGAGCACATCACGTCGTACGCCCCGCC
>JAKAOB010000047.1 GCA_021812305.1 Thermoplasmata archaeon | reverse complement strand
CCGCGGCGATCGAGGCGGTGGAGTCGAGGGGAGTGCGGGTCTACTGTCCCCCGGACTCGTGGCGGGTGACGGACGGGAACCCGTGTCCCCGAGGGCGACCACCGAGGGATGAGGGGATCAAGCAGCGATTCCGTCGGATCGTGCGAAGTCGTCGGGGACGGGCGGAGTATCGTTGGCGGAAGGTCAGTGTAGAGCCGGTGTTCGGGCAGATCAAGCAGGGACGGGGGCTGAGGCAGTTCCTCCTGAGAGGGAAAGCAAAGGCGGGAGCGGAGTGGAAGCTCTGGTGCCTGACCCACAACGTCCGAAAGCTCCACGTGGCGAGCCTCGGGTGAGAGCCCGAAGGGCCGGACCGTAGGGGTCCGATCGACCGTTTCGCCGCTGAGCTGTTACCGGACTCGCGCGAGAGTGGTAGAGCTACGGGCTCCTAGGCGGACCCGTCCCCTCGGACGACGCGCGCGGACAGGGCCCCCATCGGAGGGGGACCCGCGTCGAGGATCTGGGAGGGGAGCCCCTGGACCCGGCAGAACTCGCCCCACGCGGGGTTCGCGTCGATGTGGTGGGCGAGCAGCACCCCGCGCGCCGAGAGCGCCGTCCAGGCCGTCCGCAGCTCGAAGCGGGCGCGGTCCGGGTCCGGTCCGTTGTCGTAGAGGAACAGGTCGATCCCCTGCTGGCGCTCCAGGATCTCGCGCACGCGCTCTTCGGTGTTGCCGAGCACGAGCGTCCAGCGGGAGCGCAGGGAGGGCGCCACGAACTGTCCGACGGTCACTTCCCGGACCCCGGTCGCCCGGCCGGTCGTCGGCCCCGGTCCGAGGGAGGTGAGCTCGCCGGCCCCGTTCGCTTCGAGGCCCGCGAGGATCCACGCCGTCGAGTAGCCGGGGCGCACCCCGGTCTCTACGACCCGGTTCGGGCGGAGCGCGCGCACGAGAAGGTACAGCAGGCCGGCCTGGGGCAGCTCCCGGGTGAAGGCGAGGCTCGCCCCCCGGGACAGGAGCGCGTCCGGTAGCGGGCTCTCGGCCAGCTCGCGCCGCAGCAGTCGCAAATCGGCCGGCCGGGCCCCGGTCAGCGCCGAGAGCCGATCGATGGACGCCTGCCGCAGCAGCAGCATCCGCTGACGGACGGCCTTGCGCGTGGCGCGGCTCATGAGGACCGGCCGCCGGGTGGCCGCCGGGACGGGAACCGCCTCTCCCCGGGCCGTCGGACCCGCACGGGCGCCGGGCGGCGTGGCCGCTACCCGGTTCGAATTCCAGTACATGCCCCACCGATGGTCGACGGATACATAGAAGGTGCGTAGGGACCGCGCGAGCCCGCCGCCCGGACCGAGGTGGCGCCGCCGTCCGCGAACCGTTTAATACCGCCCGACCATCAAAACATCAGCGAGGCGCGGAGATGGTCGTGAAGGAGCTGGACGGCGCAGGGTTCGACCGGTTCGCATCGGAGAATTCGGTCGCGGTCGTGGATGTCTGGGCCCCCTGGTGCGGGCCGTGCCGGATGGTCTCCCCCATCGTCGACCGCCTCAGCGGCCGCTACGCCGGCCGTGTGGCGTTCGGCAAGCTCAACTCGGACGACAACGGCGAGAAGGCCGGGGCGCTCGGGATCATGAGCATCCCCACGCTCCTGTTCTACAAGCAGGGCAAGCTCGTGGACCGCATCGTCGGGGCCTACCCCGAAGAGGTCATCGACGAGCACATCCAGAAGCTCCTCTGACTCTCCCGCCCCGGGCACGGGCGCCCCGGCGGGACCACGGCCGGTGTCCTCGCCCCGACGGCGGCGGGGGCCTGAATGGCCGACTCGGCCGACCTCCAGCTCGCGCGGTACTCCTTCAAGCGCAAGCTCGATGAGATCGCGCTCGCGCGCGGCCGCGCGACCGAGCTGATCTCCCTCTACGTCCCGCCGGGAAAGCAGCTGTCGGACGTGATGGCGTACCTGAGGAACGAGTACGCCCAGAGCTCGAACATCAAGAGCCGCACGACGCGCAAGAACGTGATGTGGGCGATCGAGTCGCTCATGGGCCGGGTCCGGCAGTACAAGGAGGCGCCGGCGAGCGGTCTCGCCTTCTTCGTGGGGAGCAAGGCGGTGGGCGCGGACAAGTCCGAGCCGGTCACCTTCATCGTCGAGCCGCCGGAGCCGCTCAACACCTATCTCTACCGCTGCGACTCGACGTTCTTTCTGGAGCCGCTGCTCTCGATGGTCCACGAGCCCGAGATCTGGGGCCTCATCGTGATGGACCGGGCGGAGGTGACCATCGGGGTGCTCCGCGGCAAGCGGATCGAGGTCCTCCGCAACAAGGAGTCCCAGGTCCCGAGCAAGCACGGCCGGGGCGGCCAGTCCGCCCACCGGTTCGAGCGGATGATCGAGCACGCCGCGCACGACTTCTTCGTTCGGATCGCCGAGATGTCCACCGAGATCTTCCTCCCCAAGAAGGACGAGTTCCAGGGGATCCTGCTCGGCGGGCCGGGGGCGACGAAGGAGTTCTTCTTCAACGAGGGGTTCCTCCACTACGAGCTCCAGCAGAAGGTCGTTCAGCCCCTCTTCGATACCGGCTACACCGACGAGCACGGCCTCAAGGAGATGGTCGAGAAGGCGACCCAGACCCTCCACGGCCTCGAGCTCACGGAGGAGAAGCGGATCGTCCAGCAGCTCCTCGCCGAGATCCGGCGGGCGGAGCTCGGGCTCGCCGCCTACGGCGAGCGGGACGTCGCCGCGGCGCTCGACGCGGGCGCCGTCGACACGTTGCTGGTCTCCGAGGGGCTGCGCCGCAAGCGGGTCGCGCTGAGCTGCCCGGCCTGCGGCGCCGCGTTCGCCCGGGCCGTCCCCGACGAGGAGGTCGACACGGTACGGGACGGAAAGTGCCCGACGTGCGGGGCGACGCCGCTCACCGTCACCGGGGCGGAGGACTACGTCGAGGGTCTGTTCCAGCGGGCCCGTGCTTCCGGCGCGAACGTCCGGTTGATCTCGGGGGAGAGCGAGGAGGGCGAAATGCTCCGCAAGGCGTTCGGCGGGGTGGCGGCGCTCCTCCGCTACCCGATGGCCCGGCGCCAGGCCCGCCCCGCCGCGCCGTAGGCGCCGACGCGCCTTCGCCGCGATGCGCACGATTAAGACCCCCCCCGACCGTCGTTCCGGCGAGGTGCAACGCTCGTGGCCACACCGACCCCCGCGCCGGCGGCCCCCGCCGGCTACTCGGCCGACCCTCCCGATCTCGTCACCCTTCGATCGTACCTGAACGTCGCGCGCATCCTGGCGCTCGTCTTCTGGATCATCGGCGGGCTCTCGGTGATCGTCGGGCTGGTCTCGCTCTTCCTCCTGGTCTTCGGGATCTTCGCGTTCAGCCCCGGCTGGTTCGTCTACGAGATCCTGTTCACCGTGGTCAACTTCCTGATGTGGCACCGGGTCGAGGAGATCCGCACCCAGGTCGAGCAGCGGCAGTACGCGGCCGCGCGCGAAAAGCTCCTCCTGTGGATGATCCTCGGCTGGCTGTTCGGGATCATCAACGGCATCCTGCTCCTCCTCGCCCTCCTGCGGCTCGACCAGCTGGCGGGCCGCTCCGGCGCGCCGCCCCCCTCCGCTCCGGGCTATGTCGCCGCGCCGCCGCCCGGCGCCGCGGCGCCGCCGCCCGCCGGCGCCTCGGTCCCGGGCCCGACGCCCCCCTCGGGAGCCGCCGACCCGGCCGCATCGGTTCCGCCCGCGGGCGCGACCGCCGGGGCCGCGGGTCCCGCCTGCCCCCGCTGCGGCCAGCCCACGTCGCTCGTCGCCCAGTACGGGCGGTACTACTGCTATCACTGCGCCCAGTACGTGTGAGCCGCGGGCCGGGCGGGGCGCGGGGCGGTACCGGAGCGGACGGCGGGACGACCGTCCCGCCGCCTACCAGAGATGCCCGAGCGGGTCGGGCTCCGGCTCGCCGTTCGGGCGGCCCGTGACCGCCCCGCGGGGGGGCGCCGGGGCGGAGCCGGCGGCCGTCGGGCCCCGGGAGCCCTCGGGCGGATAGAGCCGGGCGTTCGGATGCGCGGGCGGCGATTCCCGCCGGCGCTCCACGACCACGAGGGCGGCGACCAGCACCGCCGCGACGCCCACGACGACGATCCCCAGCCGGACGAGGTCCGGGGTCCGGACCGCGGGGGCGGGACCCTGCGACGGGCAGTTGCCGGCGACCAGGCAGGCCTGGTTGGACTGGGCCAGGCTGACCGACTCCGGCTGGGCCTGGAGCGTCGCCGGCGCGGGGCCGTCCGCGGGAGCGATCGAGGTGGGACTGGCCGGGGCCACGTCGGTCGACGACGGCATGTACGTCGTCGCCGAAGCGAACAGCGAGAAGTGCCCCTGCTCGCCGGCCGCGACGTTGATCGCGTAGGTGGCGGCCGAGGTGTTGCCGGGCTGGGGCTCCTGCCACGCCTGGCCGCTGTCGGAGAAGATGTCCGTCGGCTGCGGCAGGAAGAAGACGCCGTCCCCGAGGTGGAAGGGGAAGTCCCCACCGGTGGTCAATGCGATCGCGTGGGTCAACAGGCCCCCGTCGAGGGCGAGGGTCCCGCCGTCCGTGCCGGAGAGCGAGACGTTCCCGCTCGAGTGCAGGCTGCCCGAGGAGTGATTGCTGTCGTCGATCACGAGACCGTCCATCTTCGACTGCTCGAAGACGAACGACCAGGCCCAGGATCCGTTCGAGGCGTACCCGCTCGAAGCGTTCCAGCTCTCCCCGACGCTCGGGGAGATCGGGTAGAGGCCGAGGTACGGCGTGAACGCGATCGAGCTGGAGGCGGTCGCGGAGACGTACGAGGAGAAGGAACCGTGGAGGACGTTGAGGACGCCGCGGTAGGTCGAATTGCCCCCCGTCGTGACGTTGGCGCGGACCGAGAACGAGCCGTCCAGGAGCGCGTAGGCGGGGACCGGCTGCCCGGCGACGTACACCGTGCCGGCGGAGGTGTAGTTGGCGAACCCGGTGTCGACCTCCCACGCCCGGTACGTGGTGGTGAGGTTGCTGACCGGCTGCGAGCAGGTCGGTCGGCACTCCGAGACGTAGAAGTCGGCGCCGACCGTCCGCTGCGACTCGAGCAGGAACGTGGTCGCCGAGGTGTTCGTCTGGGTCAGGATGGTATCCCAGCCGAAGAAGGCGTGGAAGGTGTAGACGTAGGCGCCCTTGACGCCGGTGCCGGAGAAGGTGGAGTTGGCATGGGCCCCGAACGCCCAGGCCGGCGAGAACGGCGTCGCCGGCACCGGGCTCGCCCGGGCCGAACCGACGATGTAGGACCCTCCCAGGAGGAGCACGACCGTGACCGCCGTCGCCGCCAGGAGCACCGGGGGCCGTCGCTGCCGCATGCGTTCCGTTCCGGGAGCCGGGTCGCCTCCCAGAGGAACCGATGAAGCCATCCGTTCATAATCTAATGTACATCGCGCAGCACGGGCCGTTGGACCCCGTGCTACGGTCTCTCGCTGGGAAGGTGGAATTCGGGTGCGGGCCCTGACGGAGGCGGAGGGACGGGTGATCGCCGTCCTCCTCGGGGGCGCCGGAGAGAGCGAGCGCGAACGGCTGCGGCGCGTGCACGTGCCCCGCTCGACCTACCACGCCGCCCGTCGTCGGGCCTACGAGGAGGGGTGGCTGAGGGATCGGTACGTGCCCGATCCGGTGCGTTTCGGCCTTTCGTGGGTATCGTTCCTGATCGCACGGCCGTTCGCGGATCGGGGGGAGGCCCTGATCGAGCGATGGAAGAGGGATCCCGGGAACGTCGTCATCTCGGCGAGCCCCCAGACCGCCCTCGGGGTGTTCTTTCACGCGTCCGAGAAGGAGGCGGCCCGACTGCGGGACGAGCTGGCCTCGGCCCGGCTGGCGAGCACCTTCACCGGGGTCACGGCGCGGGTCACCGGCCCCGAGGTCCCGGTGTACTTCGATTACGAGGGGCTCTGGACGCACCTCGCGGACATTCCGGGGGCGGCGACCTATCCGAACGGCCTCGGAGGCGCCTTCGCCGAGTCCGACGAGGACCCCCCACCGCTTACCGCGCACCAGCGCTGGGCCGCCACCGAGCTCGTGCACCGCCCGTTCGTGGCCGCGACGCAGGGGAGGGGCGGCCACCTGGTCGGTCCGTTGGGATTGCCCTTCTCCCAGGTCAAGCTGCTCCGGCAAGGGTGGGTGACGCATCGGGTCTTCCTCGAACCCTCGGGGCTCCCGTCGTATCGCGGGCGCGCGGCCGACGAGGTGGTGTTCGTCCTCGGCGACCTTCGGACGGGCGTCCGGCCCGAGGAGCTGTTCGCGACGTTGACCCGCGAATGCCGGGTCTACCCGTTCCTGTACGCGACCCACGGCGGGCGGCTGCTCCTCGGGGCGCTGGGACGGGCCGGCCCGATCGAGGCCGAGCAGCTCCCCCGCGCCGAGCCGGCCCGGCGGCCCGTGATGCCGACCCTTCAGGCCGCGCTCGAGGGGATCGAGGTCGTCCAGGAGTCGGCGGCCCGGTTCGCGCCCGTGGTCGACCATCGGTACGACCGCATCGTCCCCACGGCGAGGCCGGGGTGAACCGTCCCCCGAGGGCCGGGCGCGTTCACCTAATATGGAAGAAGGCGGACTCAAGGTCGGGCGTGTGGCTTAGTCCGGATAGAGCACCGGGTTCCTAACCCGGCGGCCGGGGGTTCGAATCCCCCCACGCCCGTCAGACGTCGCCCGCGGGCCGGGTCGCATCCGGCTCAACTGCCCCCCGATGCCTTAGACGGACCGGGCAGCCGCGTCGCACCCGGAGCGGTGTCCCGCCGATGCGCTTTCCCGGCACGCCGACAGGGATTTGCGAACCCATCGTATGTCGCGGGGGGATCCGAATGGCCTCTCGCTGGTCCGCCCTCCGCCTTCCGATAGAAACACCACGGTTGACGCTCCGACTCCCCTCGGGAAAGGACGTGCCCGATCTCCGTCGGAGCTTCCGTGACCCTCGAACCGCCCGGGCCGCTGGAGCCTACCTACATTCTCGCAGCGAGAGGAACAACCCCGCGCTGATGATCTCCCGGACACGACGGGAGTACCGACGCGGGGAGCATCTCTCCCTGTCCGTGATCCTGCGGGATCCCCCGATCTGCGTCGGTCGGGTCGGACTCCGGGGGCTCGACTGGTCGCACCGTTGCGTGGAGAGTCTATCCTACTGGATCGACCCGAAGCACTGGAGCCACGGTTACGCCACCGAGGCATCATGGTACCTCTGCGACGCGGCGTTCCGACGGCTTGCGATGCGGCGCATCACGTCGTCGGCGCTCGAAGAGAACCGTGCGTCGCTCGCCGTGCACCAGCGCCTCGGATTCGTGCGAGAAGGCCGGGCGCGCGAAGCCATCTGGGTGGCGGGGAAGTGCATGGACATGGTGCTCTTCGGCCTGCTGGACCGAGAGCTTCCGCCGTGGGAGACCGTCTCCCGGCGGATCGCTCGAGGGGAGTCCCGCCGTTCACCGGTCGGGGTCCTCCGCCGTCCCGCCCGCCCACGCCCTCGGCGATGAACGCGACCCATCGAGCTCGGTACGCTCTCTCCCGTCGGCTCCAGGGAAGGCCGTTCGCAGCGCGCAGCCGGTGGTGGTCGGCATCCCAAATCTCATCGGTGGCGGAGAATGCGACTCTCACGGAACGCCCTTCCGCGAGAGCGCGACGATGGGCTCTTTAACGAGAGGCGAGCGGGCGCTTTGCGGCGCGATCGCGTCGCTCGCACGAGGCTTCTTATTGGGCCGGTGGCTCGCGCCCCGCATGGATCGACTTCGCGTAGTGACCCTCGTCGCTCTGGGACTGATCGCGACCATGCTGTTCATGCCGATATCGGCGGTCCTCGCCCCCACGGCGCCGGCCGCCGCGGCGCCGGACGTGACCGCGGAGCTCGCGGCCGCCGGTTTCGGACCTTCCGTACCGGCCAGCGCGGCCGCGACGGTCAGCAGCGGTCCGAACGTCGCGTCGGAGATGGCCACGCACGCGCTCTCGGCCGCGCACGCCGCCGGCCTGAGCCCCAACAAAGCCTTCGTGCCCCGCCCGTCGGCCTCCCCGGGCCAGGTCGCGCAGGCGGCCTCGCAGGGCCACGTGTCGCCCCTGTACACGGGGACGCCGGCGCCGATGGGCCTCGCGTACTACGGTCTCAAGGAGGGCGCCGGCGGGAAGGTCGTCCCCTCCATCCTCAACACGACCAGCCTCTGGGCGCAGGTCGACACGCAGGGAACCGGGATCCAGCCGCTCGATCTCTTCCAGAGCTCCCCCGACAGCTACGGGATCCAGCTCAACGCCGTCGCAACGAACATCACGCTGTTCGGCCAGCCGGGCTATTCGTTCTGGACCCAGAACGTGGTCGAGTACTACGCGGGCTCCAACTTCCTCGTGCTGGTGACGAACGTCTGGAACTTCTCCGGCGGCCCGCTGTCGGGGAACGCGCTCTACGCCCACGGTCCGTACGGGACCAACGCCTACGGGGCGCTCGGGTTCTACTACGCCGAGTACTTCGTCCCGATGCCCGTGACGCAGCCGTTCAACCTCTCGCTGTACATGAACTCCTCCATCGTGGGGGGCCGCGACGCGGTCAACTTCACCGTGGCGATCTCGGGTCCGGGCGAGAACCTCACCCTGCCGTACGACTACGTCGTGTTCAACTCGACGTTGCCGAACGCGGCCCCGCTCACGGTGCCCTCCAACTACACCGCCGACGGCTTCCATTACAACCCCCTCGGCCTCACCAACGACTTCGAGGTCATCCTCGGGGGACCCGGTGGGGGCAGCCAGGCGGACCTGGCCTCGGCCGACGCCACCTTGGGGCTGGCGTACTGGGACGCGGCCAAGCACGCCTACGAGCCCACCCCGGCCGCCTACAGCTACGGCGGCGAGACGGGCGAGACGGTCACCGGCGCGAGCGTCGCGTGGAACTCCGGTAGCGGAGGGCCCGGCGGCCTCGCGGACTACGGCACCATGACCACCGGCCCGAGCATTCTGCGCGGGCTCTGGAACGCGGGCGCCTCGATGGGGAGCTACCCGCTCACGCTCAACGTGAAGCCGGGAAACGCGTTCGAGGTGTTCACGGCCGCGAACAACTCGGCGCACCTTGCCAACTTCCTGATCTCGGAGAGCGTCGCCGAGCCGGGCGTGTACACCAGCACCTACTGGCTCCCGGCCGGGGAGTACTGGCTGGGCGTGGGCCTGAGCGATTACCAGCCGTTCCGGGTGGGGATCGACCTCACGGGACCGCTGACGCTCACCATCCACCTGAAGCCGGACGCGCGGACCGGGATCTACACCCCGCTCTGGGCGTTCACCAACAACCAGCTCGCGGCGATCTCGTCGTCCGGAAGCGGGACGCCGACGAGCCCGTACGTGCTGTTCAACAACGCGCACGGAGCGCTCCCGCCGGTGTTCGGGCTGTACAACGACTACGTCTTCCCCGTCTTCCCCGGGATCTTCCTGATGGGGACGACGGCGTCGGTCGCCGCGGACCGCACCGCGAGCTTCACCACGCAGACGAGCACCTTCCAGTACCCGGGCCCGTATCTCCCGGCGACCAACCAGCTCCAGCTGTGGTTCTGGAACGTCTCGGGCGTCGCGCTCGAGCGCTCGATGATCTCGGGCTGGTTCGGCGGGACGACGTACTACCCGGCGGTCTTCGACACGTCGAACGTCATCTTCTACGAGTCGTCGGGGAACCTGATCGCCGGGAACGATTTCGCGACCGAGGGCCAGGCGCTGCTGCTGTTCAGCGGCGGCACGATCTTCGGCAGCGTGAACGTCGGCGGCGGGAACAACACCATCTGGGGCAACACGTTCACCGAGCAGGCCGCCCCGACCTCCACCCTGAGCGTCGCGGCCAACTGGTCGGGCCTCGCGGTGGGAATGGGGATCCAGGTCGCCGAGGAGAACGACCTGATCTACAACAACTACGTCGCGACGCCCACGACGGCGTGGATGCTCCCCCTGAACCTCTACTCGGGGACGCCGTTCGCCTACACGGAGACCTGGAACATCTCGGTGCAGAAGGCGTCGGTGGTCCACTACGCCGCGGGCTTCCCGCTGGTCCCGCTCAAGGGCAGCATCGTGGGCTCGCGGCTGCAGGGAGGCAACTTCTGGTGGGACTACGGCACGACGAACTCCTACAACGGGGCGGTCAACCCGCTCCACAGCCTGCCGTACGTCGAGAACGCCACGACCCTGATCCTCTACGTCTACGGGCCGAGCTACTACTACTCGACGTACCTCTACAACGGGGGAGACTACGCGCCGCTCCCGTAGGTAGCCCCGTCCCTCGGAGCCAACCCTTTCCCCGGGGCCCGGGTGGGACGCGTCCCGCGGGCCCCTTCGATTCTCGTGGGCGGGTCGGGGCCGCCCGAACGGTCCGGTCGGGGACCGCCCACGGCCGCGCGGGGCGAGGGGTCCGGCTCGGCGCCGGGGAAGGACGGCGGCCTAGCGGTCCGATGTCGGAGCCGTCGGCGGAGGGCGGGCCCTCGCGAGCGCCGGAGGCACGGGAGGGGCGGGGACCTCCCCGGCGACCGTTTCGGCCGCGAACTCCTTCTCCTCCCACATGTCGTAGCCGATCGCCACCGCGGCCGCCTGCGTCACGATGGCCAGCGCGAGCACCAGGTGGACGAAGATGAACGCTCCGAAGAGGGAGATCCCGAAGAGGAGCGTCCAGCCGGACCCGATCCCGAAGAACATCAGCAGGCCGGTCGCCCCGACGACGTAGGAGAGCTGGTACGAGGCGCGGCTGGTCCGCTTGATCCGCCCCATGACGGTCGTGCCGCGGAGCGCGCGGTAGTTGCTGTACGTGAGGGCGATGATCAGGAACCCGAGCGCGAGATGCAGGTAGTCGAGGAGGTTCCGGTCCAGGGGGACGAGGCCGAGGATGAACTCGAGGACCACCACCCAGGTCAGCAGATAGAGAGCACCCCAGAGCCGCATCGTCGGACGGGGCCGCGTCCGGCGGGCGGACTCCTAAAGGCTCCGTCGAGGCGGGTTGATGCCCGCCGCCGCGTCCGGTCCGGAGGCGGGGACCCGGAGCACCTTCAGGCCGGGGAGCCCGCGACCCGGGTCAGGATCGCGCGGACCCGGGCGAGCCCCTCTTCGGCGAGCCGGCGGGCCCGGTCCGGATCGCGGGACTCGGCGAAGACGCGCAGCAGCGGCTCGGTCCCGGACGGGCGCAGGAGGATCCACCCGTCGGGTCGGAAGACCTTGAGCCCGTCGATCGTGACCACGGGTGACCCCTCGTTGGAGAACTCCCGCGTGAGCTCCTCCAAGGCCCGGCCGCGCTGCTCGACGGGGCAGGCGACCTTCTCCTTCACGAGGGTGTACTGGGGAACCTCCCGGGCGACCTCGGCGAGCGAGCGCCCGTCCCGGGCGAGCAGGTCGAGGACCGCGGCCGCGGTCATCGCCCCATCGCGGGCGAGCTGGAACGACGGGAAGATCAGCCCGCCGTTCTCCTCCCCGCCGAAGACGGCGTGGCGCCGTTGCATCTCGCGCGTCACGACGGGGGACCCGACCCGCGTGTAGACGACCTCGCCCCCGAGGGGTTTGACGACGTCCTCGACGCTCTGCGAGGCCGAGACCGGGGTCACCACGACCCCGCCGGGCCCCCGGCGGACGAACTCGCGCGCCAGCAGCGTGAGGATCCGCTCGCCGGGCAGGAACCGCCCCGTGGGGTCGATGAAGACCGCCCGGTCGGCGTCCCCGTCATGGGCGATCCCCAGGTCCGCCCCGATCGCCGGGACGGTGCGCGCCAGGTCCGCGAGGTTCGCCTCCGTCGGCTCGGACCGGTGGCCCGGGAAGGTGCCGTCGACCTGGGCGTTGAGCGTGACCACATGGCAACCGAGACGGCGCAACAGCGTCGGGCTCGTCACCGCGGAGGCCCCGTTCCCGCAGTCGAGGACCACCGTGAAGCGGCGCCGGGCGATCGCCTCCGTGTCGACCTGGGCCAGGATCCCCTCGACATAGCGACGGGCGCCGTCGCCGTCGACGCTCACCTCCCCGACGCGATCGAACGGCACTGTGCGCCCGAGATCCCGCTCCACCGCCTCCTCGATCGCCTCCTCCACGGAGCGCTCCACCTCGAGCCCATCGGGGGCGATGCATTTGACCCCGTTGAACTCGGGCGGATTGTGCGAGGCGGTGATGATCACCCCGAGCTGGCCGCGCAGGGCGAGGAGATTGTACTGGATGGCCGGGGTCGGTAGGAGGCCGACCTCGATGACGCGATGGCCGCCCAGGGCCAGGGTCGATGCGGCCAGCCGGGCGAAGGCCACGCTCGAGGTCCGGCCGTCCCAGCCCACGACGATCGGCCGCCCCGGTTCTATCGTGCGGGCGATGGCCCCGGCGACCGCCGTGACGAACGGAGCGGTCAACCGCTCCCCGACGACCTCCCGGATGCCGTTCGTCCCGAACAGCCGCACGGTCGTAGGGGGTACGGCCCGGTTCTTAGGTTTATCGAAGCGGTACCTCGAGCGTATAGTCCCATGCCGGCTGCCCCGGCCGGTGACGGACCTTCGCTGGCTGGCGGACGAGATGGTCGGCCGCCTCGGTCGGTACCTTCGCTTCCTGGGGTACGACACCGAGTACGTCCGCGGGCTCGACGACCGCGAGATCGCCCGACGGGCGCTCGCCGAAGGGCGGATCCTCCTCACCCGGGACCGGCAGCTCGCCGCCGGCGTGCCGGGGGCCCTCCTCCTCACCTCGGCCGATCTCTCGGACCAGTTGCGCGCGGTCCGGGCCGCCTACCCGGCGCTTCGGCTCGAGGTCGCGTTCGAGCGGTGCAGCCTCTGCAACGGGCCGCTCGCCCCGTGGCGCCCGTCGCCGGGCGTCCCGCTCCCCGAGGAGCTGCCGCGGGAACGGGTCGAGGGCGGACTGGCGGTCTTCGCCTGCGTTCGCTGCGGGCACCGCTACTGGGACGGTTCGCACACGGCCCGCATCCGAGAGCGGCTGGCCCAGATCGCGCCCGGGGTCGCCCCGTGATCCCGTATGCCGTCGAGCTGTCCGGAGCGAACCCGGCGCTCGCCTCGGCCGAGCTGGCCGGAGCCTCGCACGCCCTCGGAGGCGGCGTCGTGGGCCGGGCGGACGACCTGCCCGTGCCGCTGGTCCTCCTCGAGCTGCCGTCCACCGTGCCGCCGCGCGCCCTGAGCGACCGGCTGGCGCTGGCGCGCCGTCTCTTCGCCGTGTGGCCCGAGTCCGATGCCGCGGGCATCGTCGGACGCCTGCGGCGCGAGGGCGCGCAGGGACGCTCCGCCGCGTTCCGCCGGCTCGCGGCGCCGCGCGGGAGCCTCGCCGACCGCGAGATCCTCGACCTGGCGGCCGCGTATCGTGCCGCGGGCGGGCGCATCGACCTCGGCGCGCCGGAGCGCCGGTTCTCGGTGGCCCGGGACGGGACCGGCCGGCTCTGGATCGCCGAGGAGGCGGGCCGGACCGATCGCCGGGCCTTCGACGCGCGACGGATGCCACGACTGCCGTTCCAACGGCCGGTGAGCCTCGCCCCCCACCTCGCCCGGGTCGCCGCGAACCTGGCCGAGGTCCGACCGGGGGACCGGGTGGTCGATCCCTTCGTCGGGACCGGCGCGCTCCTTCTCGAGGCGGCGCTCCTCGGGGCCCGCGTCAGCGGCGTCGACCGGGACCCCACGATGGTTCGGGGTGCGATCCGCAACTTCGCGCACCTCGACGTCGAGGCCGAGCGCCTGGTCGCCGGGGACGCGGGCGAGGCGTTCTCCCCCTCGGAGGGGCCGGGCTGGGACGCGGTCCTGACCGACCCACCGTACGGACGCTCGTCGGGCAGCGGGGGCGAGCCGCCCGCCGCGCTGCTCGCGCGGGTCCTCCCGTCCTGGGCCGAGCGGATCCGCCCGGGGGGCCGCATCGTCCTGGTGACGCCGGGCGGCCCCCACCCGCTTTCGGAGCCCTGGGTGTGCGCGGCGAGCGTGCCGGACCGGGTCCATGGGAGCCTGACGCGGGAGTTCCGCGTCTACGTCCGCGCCCCTACGGGATCGTGAAGTCCGCCGACTGGTCCGGGCCGGAGGCGTACGAGCAGATCTCGTTCACGGTGAGCTCGACGGTCACGATCGCGGCCTGCGGGTTCGAGAACGTCGTGACGAGCGGGGAGGAGCCGGTGGCGGGAACGGAGAAGTAGCCGCCCGGCGGGAGCGCGAAGCTGCCACCGACGTTCGTCGAGACGTTGCCGTTCGGCAGGTAGACGGTCCAGGTGGTGTTCGCTTCGAAATCGGCGAGCGCGCTCGCGTTGAGGGGGGGCCCGTTGACCGAGGTGTAGACGGTGAGGATCGTCGCGCTGAGAAGGTAGGCGTGGTCGACGAGGTCGTGGTTGTTGACCCGCAGGGTCAGGTTCTCCTCGAGCCCGGGCGCGCCCGCGATGGGGGTCGCCGACTGGCCGGAGAGGTCGAACTGGCCCGTCGGGCTGGCGAGCGGCACGAGGACGAAGCCGGTCACGAGGACCGCGGCGGCGAAGAGCCCGATCCCCCAGCGCTTGAGGTCGAGGGGCGTGATGTCGTTGAGGGGCGGCGGATGCCGCATCCCGAGGAAGAGGATGAGGAACGCGAAGATCAGCCAGCCGGGATAGGCGTACACCCCGAGGACGAAGAGGAGGCCGACGGCCGCGTAGCTCACCCAGCGCGACCGGTCGCCGAGCAGGGCGCGGAAGACGTGGCCCCCGTCGAGCTGGCCGGCGGGGAGCAGGTTGATCGCGGTGACGAGGAGGCCGACCCACCCGGCGAGGGCGAGGGGGTGGAGGTTCACGAACGCGACGGGGACGAACTGGGCGAGCGCGTACCAGAACAGGGACGATCCGACGAGGAAGTTCCCGTAGGGGACGCCGAGGAAGGACGGTCCGCAGTTCGTGAGCGAGAGGCTCGGCGCGTGCGCGGAGAGGAACATCCCGAGGATCGTGACGGGGATCGCGACGGCGAAGCCCGCCAGGGGCCCCGAGGCGCCGATATCCAGCAGCGCCTTCTTGTTCGGGATCGGCTCGCGCAGGCTGATGAACGCCCCGAACGTCCCGAAGATGAGGAACGGCGGCGGGACGGGGATGAAGTAGGGGAGCGACGCCTCGACGTGGTGGTGGCGCGCCGTGAGGTAGTGCGCGAGCTCGTGGAGGCCGAGGATGAGCAGGAGCGGCAGGGCGAACGTCAGCCCGCCCCATCCGAGGTCGCCGATCGACAGGGACGGCTGGCCGACGTACGCCTGCCAGATGAAGCCGCCGGCGAGCACCGTCGTGAGGATCGTGACCCCGAGCAAGATGGCGTTGACGACGGTGCCCCAACCGCGCTGGACGGGCCGGCGGACCACCTCGACGAGGTGCTCGCCCCGCTCGAGCCGGATCTGGGGGATGTAGTAGAGGTCCCAGAGCTGGCGACGCAGCGCGTCGAACTTCGACT
>JAKAOB010000140.1 GCA_021812305.1 Thermoplasmata archaeon | reverse complement strand
CGAGAAGCGTCTCGGCATGGTTCGGCCAAAGCTGGAAGCCGTCCTTCCCCGCCCGCAGCCCATCCCCGATGTTGACGACCAGAATCCCGCCGGGGACGAGCAGGCGGTGACACTCCTTCCATGCCGCCCCGAGGACGGCGAGCATGCCGGCGTAGTCCCGGGCGCCGAGGCGGCGGAAGAGGTCGTCCCACTGCGGGATCATCGGATACGGCGGCGAGGTGACGATGAGGTGGACCGACGCGTCCGGGAGGCGAGGGAGATGACGGGCGTCGCCGTGGAGGAGCTGAAGTGCGGCGGGAGCGGAGGGTGGCACCCTCGGGGCCACCCCCGGGGACGGTTAATACCGTCGTCTCCCCTCGGCCGCGCATGCGGCTCGAGCGACCGGTCCTGCAGGTAGCGCTCGACTTTGAGAACCTCTCGCGCGCGCTCCCGGCCGCCCGGGAAGCCGTCGAGGGCGGGGCGGACTGGATCGAGGCCGGGACCCCGCTCATCAAGAGCGAGGGCCTCGACGCGGTCCGCGAGCTGAAGAAGGCGTTCCCGGACCGCCGGATCGTCGCGGACATGAAGGTCATGGACACGGGGGCCTTCGAGGTGGAGATCGCGGCGAAGTCCGGCGCCGACCTGGTCACGGTCCTGGGGGCGGCGGACGACGACACCATCGCGGAGGCGGTCCGTGGCGGAGAGCTCTACGGCGCCGAGGTCGTCGTCGACCTGCTCGGCGTCGCGGACCCGGTCGCCCGGACCCGACGGGCCGAGGCGCTCGGCGCCGCCGCGGTCTGCTGGCACGTCGGGATCGACATGCAGATGCAGGGCAAGACCCCGTTCGCGGTCCTCGGAGAACTCGCGAAGGCGTCGAGCCTGCCGGTCGCGGTCGCCGGCGGCCTCAACAGCGAGACGGTCGCCGAGGCGACCCGCGCGGGGGCGCAGATCCTGATCGTCGGCGGCGCCATCACGAAGAGCCCGAACATCGTCGACGCGACCCGACGGATCCGCGAGGCGATCGCCTCCCGCCAGGAGGTCGCGACCGAGCTGTTCCGCCGGTACTCCGGCGGGGAGGTGCGGGCCGCCTTCCTCAAGGTCTCGAGCCCGAACGTGACGGACGCGATGCAGCGGCAGGGGGCGATGCACGACATCCTGCCGCGCCTCAAGGACCGCGCGGTCCGCATGGCCGGCCCCGCCGTCACCGTGGTCACCCGCGACGGAGATTGGGCGAAACCGGTGGAGGCGATCGACCGGGCCGGCCCCGGCGACGTCCTCGTGATCGACGCGGGCAGCGGGCACACCGCGGTCTGGGGGGAGCTGGCGAGCTGGAGCGCCCACGGTCGGGGCGTCGCCGGCGTCGTCATCGACGGCGCGATCCGGGACCTCGATGCGATCCTCGACCTCGGACTCCCCGCGTTCAGCCGTTTCGTCAGCCCGAACGCGGGCGAACCGAAGGGTCACGGGGAGATCGGGGTCGAGGTGATCGTCGGCGGCCAACGGGTACGGCCCGGCGACTGGATCGTCGGCGACACCAGCGGGCTCGTCGTGGTCCCGCGAGAGCGGGCGGCCGAGATCGCGAACCGGGCGCTCGACGTGCTCGAGCACGAGAACCGGGTCCGCGAGGAGATCCGCCGGGGTTCGACGCTGAGCGCCGTCCAGAAGCTCGAGCGCTGGGAGCGGGTCGGCTGACCGCGCGATCCGCGACCCGCTAGGCCCGAGCGGCCGGAGGGCTGGCTTCCCGGTCGGAGAGCGATGCGAGCACGCGGTCGCGGACGGAGAGCGCTTCCCGCCCCTCCTCCCAGTACCGCGCCTGGTGGCGGTTCGGTCCGGTCCATCGGTGCTCCCAGGCGAGACCGAGGTCGACGTCCCACAGGAGGAGACGCTCGGGCTCGGCGAGCGGCAGCGTGAGCCGTTCTCGGCCCGAGAGCGCTCCGGCGAGGCGGGACGGCGTCAGGCGCCCGGCGTCGACCTCCCGCAACGCCCCCACGATCTTCCGCACCATGCCCCAGACGTAGGACGGGGCCCGCGTTTCGATTCGGAGCAGCCCTCCTCCCACGTCCTCGACCCGAACGGACTCGACGGTCCTCCAGACGGGGGAATGCGGGTCGAGGCCCCGTCCGAGCGAGCGCACGTCGAGCATCCCCGAGAACAGACGGGCCGCGGACTGCCAGCGGGCGACGTCGTGCCCCCGGGCCGGCTCGAAGTAGTGATAGGTCCGGCGGAGCGCGCGCCGCACCCGGAAGCCCTCGGGACAGGGGATGGCGGCGGAGAAGAAGACCCCCCGCGAGATCCCGTTCAGCGACCGAAGGAGCGTCCGGCCGGAGAGGTCCGACGAGATCGCGAGCACGTTCCCGACCGCGCTCACGCCCCGGTCGGTCCGGCTCGAGACCTCCAGGGAGGCGTCGTCCGCCGAACGTGCGATCCCGTGCCGGGCGATCCCGACGCGGAGCGTCCCCTCCACGGTCGGCACTCCGGGTTGGCGGGCCCAGCCGTGCAGCAGCACGCCGTCGTAGCCGAAGCGAACCAGCCAGCGCGTCGTGGCGCCTCCGAGCCCCTCCGGCGCTAAGCCTCTCGCCCGCCGGAGCGCGGGCGGGCCGCCCCATGGTATTCTGTCACAAATATTGACCTATTGTAATCTATACATTCTAACGTCATCTTCTATATATCATCGGCACGGCTCGAACGGCCGTTGACCGACGTCGATCGGACCTCCGCCGACCTCCGCGCGAGCCGGAACGGCCTCTTCGGAGACCGGCCGCAGGCTCCGCGCCGACGTCGAGCGGGAGCCCTCGCACGGTCGGTTGCACGCGGTCCGCGGCCGCGCGGCCTCTCGCGGGCCCACGACGAACACGCACACGCCACCGGAGGTAAAACCAAACCATGAGCAGCCCAGCAGCGAGCACGCCCTCGACGAACGACAGCCTGACGGGGTCCCTCCCCCGGACTTCCCGACGCCGCACGCTCTCGGCCGGAGCGGCCGTCGCGATCGCGGTCGTCCTTCTCTTGGTCGGGATCGGGGCCGGGTACGCCGTGGGGAAGTACTACGGGGGGTCCGCGGGTACGACGACCGCCGGTGGGTGCAGTACCACGATCACCGAGACGGGGTCGAGCCTGATCTACCCCTACCTGCAGATCCTGTCGCCGAACTACACCGCCCAGTGTCCCCGCATCTTCCTGTCTCCCGCCTCCACCGGTAGCGGCACGGGCATCAGCTCGGCCGAGTCCGGCGTCGTCGACATCGGCGGAACCGACGCGTACCTGCTCCCATCGAACGCGAGCCAGTACAACCTGGTCAACGTACCGATT
>JAKAOB010000139.1 GCA_021812305.1 Thermoplasmata archaeon | reverse complement strand
CGATACCGGGGCATCGACCGGGAGGGCAGGGTTCGGGGGTCCGGCGCGGATACCCCTCCCCGGAGGTGCGCCGTTCGGGGGGGGTGCCGGACGTCCGGGAGGGGCACTTCCGGGGCGGTCCGCCGGCTATCGGTGGAACGCCCCCCGCCAGGCTCTTATAGCCTGAAGCCCCGAGGCGACCGCCGTGCCCGCGGGGAAGTCCGAGGAGGGCAAACCTCCCGCTGTGATCGGAGAGCGCGAGCTCGTGATCGGCTTCCGGCTGATCGGGGTGAAGGACACGGTCATCACCGATGAGAAGAGCGCGGCCCGGGACTTCCAGAAGGTCTTCGAGTCCGGCATGCACAGCCTCATCCTCGCGAGCCGCAAGCTCCAGAACGGTCTGCCGGAGAACCTCCGCCGCGCGGCCGAGCAATCCATCGATCCGCTCGTAGTGTTCCTCCCGACCCCTGGGGCGGGAGAGGAGCCGGAGAGCGTCGCGGACCTCACCCGAAGGGTGCTCGGGGTCTCGCTGGACCGTCTCGCGTCTCCCTGATCCAAGTCCATGACCGAACCCGTGGTCACCAAGGTATCCGGCCCCGTCGTCATCGCCGAAGGTCTCACCGGCGCCCGCATGTTCGATGTCGTGCGTGTGGGCGAGCTCGGTCTCGTGGGGGAGATCATCCGCCTCGTCGAGGGCGAGGCGACCGTCCAGGTCTACGAGGAGACCACGGGGATCCGTCCCGGTGACAAGGTCGAGAACACCGGGCAGGCCCTCTCCGTCGAGCTCGGACCCGGGCTGCTCAAGTCGATCTACGACGGCGTCCAGCGCCCGTTGGACGTCCTGAAGGCGGCCGGAGGCGACTTCATCGCGCGCGGCTTCGTCACGAGCCCGCTCGACGAGAAGGTCGTCTGGGAGTTCACCGCGACCAAGAAGGCCGGCGACAAGGTCCAGGGCGGCGACATCCTGGGAACGGTCCAGGAGACCCCCCTCATCCAGCACAAGGTCCTCGTGCCCCCGGGCGTCTCGGGCACGCTCAAGGAGCTCAACAGCGGGAAGTTCACCGTCCGGCAGACGATCGGTTCGGTCGACACCCCGAAGGGCAACGTCTCTCTCGGGCTCTCGCACAAGTGGCAGGTGCGCGTCCCCCGTCCCGTCTCGCGCAAGCTCCCTCCGCGCATCCCGCTCATCACCGGCCAGCGGGTCATCGACACGCTCTTCCCCCTCGCGAAGGGCGGTTCCGCCTGCATCCCCGGGGCCTTCGGGACCGGGAAGACGGTCACCCAGCAGCAGCTCGCCAAGTGGGCCGAGGCGGACGTCGTGGTCTACGTCGGCTGCGGGGAGCGCGGCAACGAGATGACCGAGGTGCTGACCGAGTTCCCGCACCTGGAGGACCCCAAGACGAAGCGGCCGCTCATGGAGCGGACCATCCTCATCGCGAACACCTCCAACATGCCCGTCGCCGCCCGGGAGGCGAGCGTCTACACCGGGATCACCCTCGCGGAGTACTACCGCGACATGGGGCTCGACGTGGCGCTCATGGCCGACTCGACGAGCCGGTGGGCCGAGGCGCTGCGTGAGATCTCCGGACGTCTCGAAGAGATGCCCGGCGAGGAGGGCTATCCCGCTTACCTCGGCCGCAAGGTGGCCGAGTTCTACGAGCGGGCGGGCCAGGTCGCGACGATCGGCTCCCCTGAGCGGACGGGCTCCATCTCGGTCATCGGGGCCGTGAGCCCGGCGGGCGGCGACACGAGCGAGCCCGTATCGCAGAACACCCTGCGGGCGACGCGCGTCTTCTGGGCGCTGGACTTCGGCCTCGCGAGCCGTCGGCACTACCCCGCGATCGACTGGCTGACGAGCTACTCGCTCTACACCGACGACCTCGCCTCGTGGTACGGGGAGAAGGTCGCGAAGGACTGGATCGACCTGCGCAAGGAGGCGCTGGAGATCCTGGACAAGGAGGCTGCGCTCAAGGAGATCGTGCAGCTGGTCGGCGCGGACGCGCTGCCTGAGAAGGAGAAAGCCATCCTGGACACCGCGAGGATGATCCGGGAGGACTACCTGCAGCAGAGCGCCTACGACGACATCGACACGTACGCGTCCATCGCGAAGCAGTACCGGATGCTGAAGACCATCCTGGACTTCGGCCGCAAGGAACTGGACGCGGTGAGCAAGGGGGTCCAGGTGGCGAAGATCTCCCAGCTGCCCGCGCGCGTGAGCATCGCCCGGATAAAGACCATGAGCGAGAAGGGCGGGCTCGGCCCGATCGAGAGCGTTTCGAAGGACGCGACGACGCAGCTCGCCCAACTGATCAAGGAGGTCAGCCCATGAGCGCCTCCGCCCTCCCGCCGGTGCCGGTCGACTACCGCACCATCGAGCGGATCGCAGGGCCGCTGCTCTTTGTCGAGGGCGTCTCCAACGCCGCCTACGGAGAGATCGTCGAGATCATGCTGCCCGACGGCACCCCCCGGACGGGCCAGGTGCTGGAGTCCCGGCGCGGGCTCGCGATCATCCAGGTGTTCGGCCCCACGCTGGGGATGAACGACACGGCGACCACCGTGAAGTTCTCCGGCGAGGTGGCCCGGCTCGCCTGCTCCGACGAGATGTTGGGACGCGTCTTCGACGGCCTGGGACAGCCCCGCGACGGCGGGCCCAAGATCGTCTCGAAGGAGAAGTTCGAGATCGTCGGGAACGCCATGAACCCGTACTCCCGGGACCAGCCCTCGGAGTTCATCCAGACGGGGATCAGCGCCATCGACGGAATGAACACCCTGGTCCGTGGCCAGAAGCTCCCCATCTTCTCCGGCGCGGGGATGCCCCACAACCAGGTGGCGGCCCAGATCGTCCGTCAATCGAAGGTGCTGAACTCCTCGGAGAACTTCGCCGTGGTGTTCGGGGCGATGGGGATCACCAGCGAGGAGGCGAACTACTTCCTCCGCGAGTTCGAGAACACCGGTGCGCTGGAGCGGACGGTGGTGTTCATGAACATCTCCTCCGACCCCGCGATGGAGCGGGTCATCACCCCGCGCATGGCGCTCACCACGGCGGAGTTCCTCGCCTACGAGCGGAACATGCACGTGCTGGTCGTCCTGACCGACATGACGAACTACTGCGAGGCGCTCCGAGAGATCTCGGCCGCCCGTGAGGAGGTCCCTGGGCGGCGCGGCTATCCTGGGTACATGTACACCGACCTGGCGCAGATCTACGAGCGGGCCGGGAAGATCAAGGGCCGCAAGGGCTCGATCACCCAGTTCCCGATCGTCACGATGCCGGCCGACGACCGCACGCACCCGATCTCCGACCTCACCGGCTACATCACCG
>JAKAOB010000046.1 GCA_021812305.1 Thermoplasmata archaeon | reverse complement strand
CAGGGCCCCGGGTCTTCCGAGTCCTTCGATCGTGGTGACCTCGGCATCGCCGACCTCCCGCAGCGAGAGCTGGCAGGCATGCACCGGCACGCCGCCCACGAGGACCGTGCACGAGCCGCACTGGCCTTCGCCGCACCCATACTTCGCCCCCGTGAGCCCGAGCTCGTTCCGGAGCACTCCGAGCAGCGACCGGTCCGGCAGTACCGGCACGTGACGGTCCTGCGCGTTGACGCGGAGCCGGATCTCACCGTCCTTCACGGTCCGGCCTCCCGCCCCGGCAGGGCCCGATCCGGTGGGTACGCCCGGTTACCGCCGGGCCCGCGGGCCTCGGCCGGCGCGGGGAACTTGCCGGAGCCCCGTCCGCACCGCACACCGCCCGCGCCCTCCCGTCCGTCCGGTCAGGGAGCGCCCCCGGCCCTTCCCGGCGCGGGGCCGCCCACCGGAGGCGATCGCAAGAAGCGGAGCACCCGGTCCCAGGCGTCGCGGGCCGCCTCGGGCCGGTAGTTCGGTCGGGTGTCGTTGAAGAAGGCGTGCGGCGCACCGGGATAGATGTGGTAGGAGAAGGGGATGCCGAGGCGCCCGGTCGCGGCCACGAGGTCGGGGACGGTGTCGGTGATGCGAGCGTCCTCCGCGCCGTAGAGACCGAGGAGCGGGCAGCGCACCCCCGGAAGGTCGACCGCCGGCGGCGCGTTGCCGTAGAAGATCACCGCCCCGGCCAGCCGAGGGTCCCGGGTGGCGAGCCGGGCGCTCATCCCTCCCCCGAAGCAGAATCCGACGGAGGTCACGCGGTGGGGATCCACCGTCGGTTGGGCGCGCAGGAACTCCGCGACGCCGACCAAGTCCTCCCCGAACCGCCCATGCTCCTCCGGGTCCTGGATGCGGCCCAGGGCCTCGAGCAGCTTGCGCTCCCCCTCCGGGCGCTCCTGGATGCGGGCACGGATGGCGGCCGGGTCGCGCTGGACCTCGGGGGGGAGCGAGCGCAGGAAGGTCATTCCCGAGGTGACCGCCGCCGGGGTCAGAAGCCCGGAGATCTCCCCGCTGAAGAGGTTGGGGGCCAGTGCGACGAATCCCTCGGCGGCAAAGCGCTGCGCCACCACCTGGATGTGGGCGTCCGGCCCGAAGATCTCATGGATGACGATGACCGCCGGCCGGCGGCCCGGCGTCCCTTCGGGTTCGGCCATGTAGCCCTCGATCGTCCGACGCGCAAGAGGGATCTCGATCCGGCGGGGTGCGCTCATGCCGGCCCGACACCCACCGGGCATGAAGAGGGCTTCGCGCCCGCGATCGGGATCGCGATCGTCCCCGGAGAACGTCCCCCGTGCCCGTGCGGGGTGGGGGTTAAGAATAGGTCAATCCGACTTGACTCCGAGCTTATCCGTCCCGCCCTCCCACGGGGCCTCCGGTGAGTGGAGTGCAGGACCAGCACTGGTACAACATCGTGGCCGGGCTTCTGATCGTGGGTGTTCTGGCCGTGAGCGGGGTGGCCTTCTACCTCGGGTCGATCTCCCCGGCCGCGAGCGGGGGATCGACGAACGGCGGGGGCACGGCGTACGTGAACCTGACGATCGCGACGAACCCGATCAACGGGCTCGACCAGTACTTTCCGGCCAACTTCACCGTGCCGAGCGGCGAGGCCGTCGTCATTACCGTGACGAACTACGACACCGGCATCAACAACGTCACGGGGATGCCCTACGGGACCTCCCACACCTTCACGATCCCGAAGCTCGACATCAGCGAGGCGATCCCGCATGCGGGCGAGGCGAACGTTCCGTCGGTCACGCACTTCACGATCACGTTCCCGGCGGGACAGTACACCTGGCTCTGCGAGGCACCCTGCGACCCGAACTCGATGGCGGCCCCCGGCTACATGAGCGGGACCGTCACGGCGATCTAGGTCGCACCCCGCCGCGGTTCCCGGGCAGCGGGCGTCGCGGGCCGATCGGCGTGGCCCCGACGCTCGGCCGTCGCGAAGCCAACCTAATGAGTCCGGCGGCGCTCCCGAGCCCATGGCCAACGCCGAGGGCAAGGCGGGCTGGCGACCGCTCTCCCGGGCCGAGGAGCGCGTCATCGTCCACAAGGGCACCGAGTTCCCCTTCTCGGGGGAATACCTCGATCATCGGGCCGACGGCACCTACTGCTGCCGACGCTGCGGGGCCCCCCTCTACCGCGCCGAGGACAAGTTCGACTCCGGGTGCGGCTGGCCCAGTTTCGACCGGGAGCTGCCCGGGGCGGTCCTCCGACTGCGGGATGCCGATGGGGAGCGGACCGAGATCCAATGCGCCCGCTGCCAGGCCCACCTCGGCCATGTGTTCGAAGGGGAGCGGCTGACGCCGCGGAACGTCCGACACTGCGTCAACTCGATCTCCCTCCATTTCGAACCGACCCCGCCGTCCCCGTAGCGCGTCGGGCGGCGCGACGCGGGCCGCCGGACCGGCCGTGCCCCGCGCCGCTCCGATCCGCGGGGCCCGCAGCTCTGAAGTCTCCGAACCCTTCCGTGGCCCCGTGCCCGGACCCGCGTTCGCCGACAATATCCGCGGCGCGGGCCACGTTCCCTCCCGAGCTCAGGCCCCGGTGAAGCCCACCGCCGAGGCACCGTGCCCCCTGGGTCCCCTTGAGGGCGGGGCTGGGCCGGGACCGGGGTGGGGTCCGCCCACACCGGGTCGCCGGGACCCGACCCTTCGGCGCCCCGCTGAGGCGAACGGGGGCACCGGCTTCGGGCGACCCCCGGACCTCGCGGAGCCCCCCGCTCCCGCGCCAGCTCCGTCGCCCGCGCCCGGGCCCGCGACCACCGCCTCGGTCCGTCCGTCGCTCGTCATGTGTCCCCGCTGTCATCTGCTGACCCCCTCGTCGTCCGACCGGTGCCTGCGCTGCGGGGCTCGCCGACCCGCCCGGACCGACGACGGGTCGAGCGAGGCCGCGGACTCCGAGGGGGAGCCCCTGCCCTCCGGCTGATCCGACCCGGGGAACGCTCGGGGGTTGTCCCTCGCCCCAGCGAACCCCGACCCTTCGGGCCGGCCGTCTCCCTACGGAAGGTTCCGGATCCAGGTCATCTCGGGCGGCCGCCAGTTCGACTGCCAGAGCGCCCCGATGATCTCGCCGAGATGGTGGGCCTGCTCGAAGGAGACCTGATAGAAGGCGTCCTCGAGCGTGTAGCGGCCGGGCATCCAGGGCGCCGCCACCCGGGAGCGGAGCCGCGCGTCGGTCAGACCCTTCAGAAGCACGTCGACCCCGTCCCAGACACGGCTCCGGTAGCGGCGCAGGTCCCGGAACGACCCCACGTCGTCCGGCCGCCGTCCCGCGGCGTCGAACACCTCCCACCGATCCTGCGCCACGGCGACGAGCCAGGCCTCGTGGACGTTGAGGATGTGGACGAGGGTGTTCTTGAGCGACAGATGTCCGATCTCTCGGTTCGCGGCCGCCTCCTTCCATCCCCGACGGGCCACCGCGCGCTCGAACCGGTCGAAGACCGTGCGGTTGTAGGCCGCCAACCGCCGGACGGACGCCACATCCCCCATCCGGGTCCCCTCGACATGCGAGGACAATCGGGCTTATGGCGTGAACGACGGCGGCCTATGCCCTGGCCGTTTTGACGGACCGAGGCGCGGCCGCCGAAAGGTGCGAGACCGGGGGCTCCTCCGGAGGCGGGAAGGTCGACCCGGGTCGGCCACGGGCCGGCCCGGGCGGGAAGGGGTTGGGCCGGCCCGGACGGGCGGCGGCCCGGCGCCTCGGGCGCAAAAGCGCGGGTCCCCGATCCTCACTCCTCCGCCATTCCGAGGAACGGGTCGGCCTGGAAGGTGCCGAGCTCGACCTGGTAGTTGCCGGTGAACGTGACGTAGATCGTCCCGTCCAACGCCTCACAGGTCAGATAGTCGCCGTACTGCGGTACGATGAACGACCCGCCAAAGCCGCTCGCGGCCAGGTAGTTGTACATCGCGGGGTCGGCGCTCGGCTCGTCGCTCGTCGAGGTGACGCGGACCATCGTCCACGTCTTCCCCTGGTCCGTCGAGACCTGCGAGACGACGTCCGTCCGGTGGTTGAACGGGTCGAACGCCGTGGTGTAGTAGGTCACCACCACGTCGCCGTTCGATGGGTCCACGCTGACGGACGGCTGGACGTTGACGGAGCCGCCCGTGGCGATGTTCGCGGTCTTCGCCCAGGTCGCCCCGCCGTTCGTCGACCGAGCGAAGATGATCCCCGACTGGCCGCAGTCCCCCGGCAGCGCGGGCGAATAGAACGCGTAGTAGTTGCCGCCCGTGCAGACGTCGATCGCGAAGTAGAGGTTGTTCGAATTGCCGCTCGTGTCCACGGCGAGCGTGTCGATCGAGGCCGTCCGGAACTGCTCGGTGGCGTACCCGCTGAGCGCGCTGAAGCCCGGATAGAGCGTGCCGGCGCCCATGAAGCTCACGATCTGGTGGATCGCCCCGAAGCTCGTGCCGCCGGGTCCGCTCGTCGTCTCGTAGCAGGTGACCGGGCCCGTCGTCGTGAACGTGCCGAAGTTGCACCAGCTGACGTAGACGTTACCGTTGGCCCCGACGACCACGGTCGAGAAGGCGACGAACGGGCTCGCGCCGGAGATGACCGAAGCGCTCCCGCCGGAGAGCATCGTGCACGTCAGGCTGGGCGTGCACCGCGCGAGGTACGTCGAGCTCGTCCCGTTGGGGAAGAAGTGGTCCCAGGCGATGTAGGCGTCCCCGAAGTACGTCGAGCTCGAGTCCATGTCCACGGCCATCGTGTCCTTGTCCTCGAAGGAGCCCGCGACGTTCGACGTGTTCCCGAAGACGAGGGCGCCGGTCCAGCACCCGTTCGTGGTCGGGTTCAGCAGCGGGGTCGCGCACGCGGGGCCGGTCTTCCAGAGGTTGCCGTTCGAGATCGCGAGCTCGATGCCGTTCGCGCTCGTGTTCTGGCTGATCGCGAGCGAGGCGTAGTAGAAGTTGCCGTTGCCCGCGTAGGCCACCATCGGGTCCCCCCAGGAGGTCAGGACCGAGGTGAAGGGGGCCGTTCCGTTGTAGAGGGTCGCGACGAGGGACGGGATGTCGTTCGACTTCATCAGCGACACGCCGCCGTTACCCGTCGTGGAGAACCCCGACAGCGACTCGGTGTAGCCGGACGGGCAGTTCGCGGGCGGGAGCGACGGGCAGAAGAACATCCGCGCGTCGTTGACGCCCCCGACGATCCGCGAGGTGTTCTGCGGATCGACGGCCACGGTGGTCTCGCTCTGGGGCATGTAGCTGTTGTCGTTGATGAATCGGAGCGCGTTGATGGGCACCGAGGTCATCCCCCCGCCGCCCACGGCGACGTTCGGGCTCGCGATCGCCGCCAGGCTGTGCACGCTGGGCGTCGCCTTCGCGAGGGCGATCGTGGCGATGCTGGACAACGGCGCATGGAACCGGTTCGCCGGGGCCGGGTTGTACGACACCAGCGGCACCGCGTGGCTCGGGCTGCTGAGGTTCGTGGCCGGCCGGGACGCCCCCGGGACCATGATCATCAGCGCCGCCACGCCGATCGCGATCAGTACGGCCGTTCGCTTTCGATACATTCGGTTTCCTCCTTCGTCCTTCCTGCTCTGTGCGTTCCCCGCCGCCGGCGCTCGCGTTCGAGCGCCGTAGGGCCCGCGAACACCGGCCGGGGCCCGGCCATCCGGCTCCCTATTCATCTGCCCATCGTTGACCGCGACGGAACTCGTGCGGGCCAACCGATGTGAAGGGCATCACCAAATTGATATCCGATGACACGGTCCGGGGAAGGACGCGCTCGCTATCGTCTCGTTGCGCGATGCGGAGGTGACATTACGCATACGTGCGCGTGGGTCCCCCCGGTCAGGCTCCCGGGGGCCCGCGGAGCTCCTCGTGCACTCGCTGCTCGCGCTCCGCCACGACCGCGCCGCTGTCCATCGCCCCGCCGAGCACGGTGAGCATCAGCGCCGGCAGCAGCAGGATATCCGGGACGATGCGGGCCCCGGGGAACCCGGGGTCCACGACGGGGAGAAGGAGTATCGCCAGGAACGAAAGGCCCCCCAGGGCGATGCCGCTGAGGAGGACGGCCGCGTTCACGCCGACGCCTCCTCCGTTCTTGGCCGGTCCGCCGGCGCCGCGGTCACGGACGGCCCCGGGCCGAGCACGGGTCGGGCACGGGAGGATCGGACCGCTCCCCCACCCTGACGTGCACTAGCATGGCCCGGGGCGCATCCGCGACGATTTGTTTAAGAGTGCCGGCCCTCTGGTCGATGACGGGGAACGGCTCTCCCCGAGGGTCTGGCCATGACATCCGCCTCTTCACGCTACACGAGGGTCGAGGTACCCGAGGAGCACGCCGAGGTCCGCACCGTGGACTTCCGGGAGGTGCTGCACTCCTACTCGCGCGACGAGGCGATGCTCGAGGCCCAGCGGTGCCTGCAGTGCGCGCTCCCGTTCTGCGTCGAGGCCTGTCCGATCACGCAGGACTGCCGGGGGTACATCGGGCTCGTGGCGAACGGGCAGTTCGATGAGGCGGCCCGCCTGACCCTGCGCGAGAACCCGCTCGCCACCACGCTCTGCAAGGTCTGTTACCACTACTGCGAGGACGCCTGCATCATGAAGGGCCGCGGCGTCCCGATCGCGATCCGTCACCTCAAGCGGGCCGCCCTCGAGTTCGGCGATTCGGGCCTGAGCTACGTCCCGAGCGCCCCGCGCAGCGAGCGCATCGCGGTCATCGGCGCCGGCCCGGCCGGCATCATGGCGGCGTGGGAGCTCGGACTGCGGGGCTACGCCGTCACCGTCCTCGAGCGCCAGGTGGCCGTCGGCGGCCAGGCCGGCGCGATCCCGCACTACCGGATGCCCAACCACGAGCTGCTGATCGACCTGCAACGGTTCCGCGACCTCGACGTGACGTTCGTCCAGGGGAAGGTGGCCGGGGTCGACTTCACACCGGAGAGCCTCCTCGCGGAGGGCTACCGTGCGGTCTTCGTCGCCATCGGCGCGTCCAAGGCCGGCACCCCGGGGATCCCGGGCGAGAACCTCAAGGGGGTGCTTCACGCGCTTGACTTCCTCTACGACGTGAACCAGAACCGCCCCGTAACGCTCGGCCGGAGGATCGTCGTCATCGGGGGAGGGGACGTGGCCGTCGACGCGGTCCGTTCCTCCCTGCGCCTGTCGCCCGGCGCGCACGTGATGATGGCGTACCGGCGGACCCGCGGGGAATCTCCCGCCGGCGAGGAGGAGATCCGCGAGACCGAGCCGGAGGGGATCGAGTTCCGTTGGCTGGTCGCGCCGTCCCGCCTCCTGGGCGCCGAGCACGTCGAAGGCGTCGTGTTCCAGAAGATGGAGCTCAGCGCACCGGACGCTTCCGGGCGCCGCAGCGTCGTACCGATCGACGGGGCGCTCGAGACCGTCCCCTGCGATACGGTCATCCTGGCCGTCGGCGAAAAGGCCGACCTCACCGGGTTCTCCGCGGACCTCGGCCTGAAGATCGGCACGAAGGGCTGGCCGGAGGGTATCCACCCGGACTCCTCCACCAACGTGGCCGGGGTCTTCGCGGCCGGCGGCCGGTCCGTCGTCCACGCGATGGCCGCCGGGACCAAAGCGGCCGAGGCGATCGACGAGTACCTCCGTAGGAAGGACGGCCTGGCCCCTCAACCGAGGCCGGACCCCTACGGCGAGGGCCACGTTCCCCCCAAGGCTCCCCCGGGCTATTCCGGGCCGGTCTGGCGCCCGTAGGCCGGGCGGGCGGCGCGTTTCCGCGCCGCGTCCGCTTCCCCCCGGACGCCGGGAGACTCTACCGGTTCCGGCGGGGTCCGGCATTGTCGGTGAAGTGGCCCCGCGGTGGGCCGCCTTCGGCGACCGCCGTCATTCCGACTTCACGCCGGGGTGATGAGCCGCCGCCACCCTGACCGCCCGAGAGTGACCCATGACGCGCAGTGTGAAACCCGACCTGATCGACCACCTCCGCCGGGAACAGGCGAACGCCGTGCGGCTCTACCTTCAGTACAAGGGGTACCACTGGAACGTGGCCGGCCCGCTGTTCCACGACCTCCACCAGATGTTCGACGCGCACGCGACCCAGGTCTTCGAGACGATCGACCCGCTCGCGGAGCGCCAACGCATGCTCGGCGCGGTCGCCGGCTACACCCTCGAGGATGTCCGGGCGGCCTCTTCCCTCGCGGAGGAGGCGACCCTGCCGACCTCCCCCCGGGAGATGATCGAGCGGCTGCGCGAGGCGCACCGGGAGATCATCCTCGGTCTCAAGCGGGGATTCGACCGGGCCGAGGAGGACGGCGACCCCGGAACCGCCGACCTCTTCGCGACGACCGTTCAGGAGCACGAGAAGATGGAGTGGTTCCTCCGCGAGACCCTGGAGGGCGCCTCCCCGCTCCTCGAGGCGGCCGGCGCGCCGGCGGGGGCAGCCCGTCCCCCGGCCCCACGCGCCGCCCCCTGAGACCGCCTCCCCCGAGGGATCGGGGCCGCGCGCTGCCGCCGCACGGGACGATCGCGGGTCCGAGCAGGTCGTTCGTCCCCACCGCCCCCGCGCTCGCCGGTCCGGCGGAACCGGGCGGGGGTTCGGCCGGACCCCCCCGGGGTCGGCCTGCCAACGCGGGAACGCGGTGCGCCGGGGCCTCTCCTCCGTAGGAGCCGAGCCCGGGGGCGCCGACCCCCGTGCCGGGCCGAGGAGCCTACGTCGTGGGTGCACCGGGGAGCCCGACGGCCCGGGGCCCGTCCCGGTGGCTCTCACCTCTCGAAGCAAACCTATTTTTGCGCCGGACCGGCTACGGAGGGGCGATGGCTCCCGCACCCCCCTCCGACCCCGTCGGCGCCCGCCCGAACGAGATCATGCTCTACCGCTGCCTTGTCTGCGGCTTCCAGACGCTCAAGGGCAACGACATCAGCGAGCACCTGATGACGCACGCCGAGGCCGCCCGGTACGCCTTTTCGGCCGTCGTGCAGGGCTAGCGCGACCCCCCCTCCGGCCACGGCCGGGCACGCTCGGCGGCGGCTACGGACCCGCGGCGCGCCGTCCCCTCGAGCGCAGCGCCACCACCCCGATCACGAGGCCCACGGCCAACCCGATCACCAGCAGTACCGCTTCGCCGGTGCCGGTCGCGAAGAGGCCGGGGGAAGGGCTGGCCGGCGCCGCCGGGACGCTGGCGTTGACCGCCTCGAAGGTGAGGTTGCCCGAGCTCCCTACGGCCCCCGTGAGGTCCGTGACCTTGACCGACACGCGGTACGGGCCGACCGTCGGTGCCAGGAACGTGAAGTTGGAGCCCCCGGCCCCCGGGACCGCCACCCCGTTGACGGACCAGCGGAAGACGAGCGGGCCGGTGCCGCCGACGACCGTCGCGTTGACCGTCGCCCCGGTGCCGACCACGAGGGTGGAGTTCCCGGCGACGATCGAGAGCCGCACCGACGGCAACCCGGCGACGCTGACGTTGACCGCGGGGGTGAAGACCACGGCGCCCCCGCCGTCGGTCACCTCCAGGGAGAACGAGTAGACCCCCGTAAAGGTGAGGCCGTAGACGAGGGGCGCCGAGCAGTTCGCCGTCGGGGCACCGACCGCGCTCCCGTTCACGAGCCACAGGCAGGAGTAGGGTGGGGTCCCTCCGGTCACGTCGGCCGAGAGCGTGGCGTTGTCGGTGAGGTCGAGGTTCGAGGTGTTCGCCCGCACCGCGACCGCGAGCGACGGCTCGACCACGAGCGGGAGGAGGGTCGGAGGACCGCTCACCCCCGCGGAGTCGGTCACCGTGACGTACACGTCGAAGGCGCCCGTGACCGTCGGCGCGCAGGGGAGCGCGCTCTCGTTGGCCGTCGCGCAGCCGAGCGGTAGGCCCGAGTAGAAGTAGGAGTACGGGGGCGCCCCGCCCGAGGCCGAGACCCGGAAGGTCGTCGTGCCGCCGAGGTCCAGGACGGGAAGGGACGTCGCCGCCGAGACGCTGAGCGGGTTCGCGACGGCGTTCACCAGGATCGTCTCGGCGCTGTTCGGCTGCGCCGGTTGGTACGACGATCCGACCAGGAGATGGCCGAAGGTCACCGCCACCCCGGGGGCGATCGCGTCGAGCGTGAACTCGTTGGTGGTCGAGGCCTCCACGAACGTGATCGACAGCAGCTCGGCGGCGCTCGAGCTGATCAGCTTCTCGGTCCCGGAGAAGACGTCGTTGGTCGAGGTCACCCGGTTGTCCGACGTCGTGCTCGCGAGCAGGGTCGTCGCGTTCCCCGCGGTCGCGAAGGTGCTCGAACTGAAGTCCCACTCCTGGTGGAGGTTCAGCAGGAAGGAGCTGAAGTTGCCGTAGATCGGATACCCGCCGCCCGTGGTCGAGGTCTCGACGAAGTACGACCCCGCGTCCATCGTGAACGGGAACGCGAGGGAGGAGACGGTGCTCGTCGTCACCCCGCCGCCGATGGTGAGGCCGTGGCTCTGGGTCGACTCGAACGCCGAGAGGTTCTGCCAGTTCGTCGAAAGCCGCAGGTCGCTCGAGTAGGTCTCGTTGACGAAGTCGGCCGCGGTCCTTGCGCCCCCGGCCCCATCGATCGTCGACGCGTAGCGGTAGGTGAAGCCCGCGGTCTCGTCGTAGTAGGTGGTGTGGTCCGTCGAGATCGTCGGCGGCGTCGCCGAGAACGAATAGAGATCGCTCGTCGCCCCCGTGACGTTCGGGCCGGTCGTCAGGAACAGGGCCCCGCCGATGAGCCAGCTGCTCCCGGCGGTGACCCCGGTCAGGTTCGCGGTGAAGTTGTGCGCGCCCTCGATGAGGCCGAGGGCGCCGGAGACGTCGACCTGGTAGCCGGGGTCGCTCAGGGTGAAGGCCGCCGTGATCGGTCGCCACGCGAACAGGTCGTCCCCGCCGGTGTTGATGAAGGGGAAGGGCAGGACCGAAACGATCGGGCGTCCGTCCACGCTCACGAGGAGGTCGCGGAAGTTCGGTTGGCTCGTGTACCAGAACTCGTCGGGCCCGAACCCGTACGTCCACAGCTCGAGCGAGGCGTTCGTGGTGTTGAGCGGGACCGTCGCCGCGGCCGCGAGCGAGGGGGACGTGGTCGAGGCGAAGACCCGGTGCCACAGGGGGATGATCTCGTTCGGTTCGACCGGCGGGGCGGCCCCGGCCGGCACGGGGTAGAACCAGAGGGACACGGAGCTCGTGAAGTAACCGCCGACGGTGGCGGCCCCGAGCAGGAAGGTGAGGTTGAACGTCCCGTGGAAGAGGGACGTGTAGCGGGTGAGGTCCTGGACGACGTTCCATTGCCCGTACTCCGGGGTCGTCCCGAAGAGGACCTGGACCTGGTCGACGTAGGCGCGGTAGGACGAATCGTAGACCCCGCCGATCGCCTCGCCCGTGTAGTTGAGCAGGATCATCGCCCAGGTGCCGTTCGGCGCGGTGAAGTTGGCCTGCACGCAGCAGTTCGTCGAGTTCGTGAGGATCGTCATCACCACGGGGGTGGTCGCGGGGGGCGTCGGACGCGGGACCGAGGAGATCGCCGAGACCGGTAACGTCGTGGTCAGCGGCCGGGCGTCTTCGACCCCCGCGAGGGAGGTGAGGTTCCGGGGCAGGGCCGATATCGGCCAGGTCACGGACCCCGACGTTCCGACCCCGTGGAGGACCTCCGCCGGGGCCCGGGGCACCGCCCCGTGCCCGGCGCTCGCCGCGCCGGGGACCAGGAGGACCGCGGCCACGGCGGCCGCAAGGAGGAGCGAGCGAACGATGGGGGCCCGGCGGGCCATGCGGGCCGCCCACCCCGCCGCGCTACATAGGCCTTCCCAGCCCCTACCGGAGGCCCATCCCTCGGGCTCCCCTCGGGGCGAAGGTTGAAACGGAGGCTCTCTACCTAGGGGCCGGAGGTGGCCAGCCGATGACCCGCGCGCTCATCACCGGTGGAAGCGGCTTCCTGGGCTCGTACATGGCCGAGCGGCTGACCCGGGACGGCGTCGAGGTCTTCGCGACCTACTTCCGCGAACCGGCGCACGGGAGGGCGAACGGGCACCAGGGCGTGCGTTCGGTGCACATGGACATCAACTCCCGACCCGACGTCGCCCGGGTCGTCGAGATGACCCGGCCGGACGTCGTCTATCACTTCGCCGGCCAAGCCTACGTCCAGCCGTCCTGGGAGGATCCGGTCGGAACCTTCGGGACGAACTTCGCCGGAACGATCCACCTCCTCGAGGAGCTGCGTCGCCACCGGCCGCGGACGCCGCTCGCCTTCGCGGGGAGCGGGACCGAGTACGGCGAACCGGACCAGGTCCCCACGCCCGAGCAGGCCGCGCTGCGGCCGACGAGCCCGTACGCCGCGAGCAAGGCCGCCGCGGATCTCGCCTGCTATCAGTATCACCAGAGCTTCGAGCTCCCGGTCTTCCGCTACCGCATCTTCGGCACGACCGGGGTCGGAAAGCGTGGGGACGTCTGCAACGACTTTGCGAGCCAGGTCGCCGCGCGCGAACACGACGCGGCGCCCCACCTCAAGGTCGGCGACCTCTCCAAGCAGCGCGACATCGCCGATGTCCGGGACGCGGTGGACGCCATGGTCCGGGTCGTGGAGCGCGGCACGCCCGGAGAGGCCTACAACATCGGCGGCGGGGCGGCGCGGGACGTGCGGGAGATCCTGGACACGCTGATCCGGCTCTCGGGCGCCCACTTCACCGTGGAGACGGAGGCGTCGCGACTGCGGCGGGTGGACGAGCCCGTCCACCTCGCGGACGTCTCCCGGCTTACCTCCCTCGGCTGGCGCCCGAGCATTCCCTTCGATCGGACGCTCCAGGACATCCTCGACAGCTGGCGGGGAGCCGACGGCTCCGCCGCGACGGCCCGTTCGCCTACGTGAGGACCACGTTCGGCCGCGACAGGATCTCGAAGACCTCGGGCCGCAGGATCTCCTTCGGCGGTGCCTGGCCCTCGGTGAGCGCCCGGCGGATGCGGGTCTGGCTCGTGTCGAGACGGGACTCCACCGGATGCGAGCAGGTCTTCGCCGTCGCCATCCACCCGCACGTCCGGCAGAAGAACGTCTCCTCGTAGCGCAGGGGGCGGATGTCGATCGGGAACTCGTCGAAGATGCGGTGGCAGGCGTACGGGTCGTAGTACTTCCCCACGCCGGCCTGGTCGCGGCCCACGATGTAGGAGCTGCAGCCGTAGTTCTTGCGGACGATCGCGAGGAACAGGGCCGCGCGCGGACCCGCGTACCGCATCGCGATGGAGAACGCCGCGAGCAGGACCCGATGCTCCGAGTAGTAGTTCGTCACCAGGGCCCGGTACGCCTCGAGGATGATGTCCGGCCGGTAGTCGCCCTTCTTCAGGCGGCCCACCACCGGGTGGATGAACAGGGCGTCGACGTCCTCTCGCTCGAGGGTGAGGCGCTGGATGTACTCGTGGGCGGTGTGGGGCGGGTTGCGGCACTGGTAGGCCGCGACGTTCCTCCAGCCGCGCCGCTCGAACTCCGCCCGCGTCGCGGCGGGGGTGAGCTCGCTCGAGCCGGTGGGCAGCTCGAGCCGCCGGAGCAGGTCGATGCGCCCGGCCAGGGCCGTGTCCCCCGTCGCCCGAAGGTCCGCGACGTTGGGGTGGTTCACGTCGGTCGTGCCGTAGGTCTTCTCGGCGAAGGCCGTCTTGTCGACGGCGAACTTCTCGTCGAGGTGAAGGACGGCGAAGAAGCGGCCGTGGTCATCGAGGAGGGCCACCGCGTCGCCCGGGCCGACCCGCTCGACGACCGCAAGGTTCTCCGCCCCGGTCGGGGCGAGGAGGATCGGCATGGACCACGGCAGTCCGTTCGGCAGGCGCGTGCGCGTGAGCACGCTCTCGAACGCCTCGCGTCCCATGAATCCCTCGAGGGGGCTGTAGGCGCCCGTGCCGATCTTCTCCGCGTCGTAGACCTCGTCGATGTAGGGGCGGATCTGCGGGAGATCGCGGAGCTCCGCCTCCCGCCGCTCGACCTCGCGCGGACCGAGCTGGCGGTCGATGAGTCGGCCTCCGTGCGGGGCGAGGCTCATCGCCCGGCCTCCCGGGAACGGCCGACCAAGGGCGGTTCGGACCGGGGGCGGCTCAGGGCCGATCGGGAGGAGCTCACGTTCCTGCCTCGGTCCGCCGGGGGAGGAGGGCCCTATAGGCCTTTTGCACGGTGTCGCGCGGCGAACGGGCGCAAGACGACCCCCGGGGCGGTCCGGGAGTTCGCGCTGGGCAAACCTCTTGAGCCGAGAGCCCTGCCGCCCGTGTGGCCGACCGCTCGGCGCTGATCACGGGCATCACCGGGCAGGACGGCTCCTACCTCGCCGAGTTCCTCCTGGGGAAGGGCTACCGGGTCTTCGGCCTCGTCCGGCGCCTCAGCAGCCCGAACATGGCCCATCTGCGGGCGGTCCAGGACCGGCTCACGATCCTGGACGGCGACCTGACCGACCAGACCTCGCTCAACCAGGCGGTCCGGGCCGCGGCCCCCGACGAGGTGTACAACCTCGCGGCGCAGTCCTTCGTCGCCACGTCGTTCTCCCAGCCGGTCCTCACCGGGGAGGTGACGGGGCTCGGCGCGCTCCGCCTGCTCGAGGCGGTCCGCGCCTTCGCTCCCGGCGCCCGGGTCTACCAGGCCTCCTCGAGCGAGATGTTCGGCCACGTCGACCGCGAGCCGCAGGACGAGGTGACCCCGTTCCATCCCCGGAGCCCGTACGGCGTCGCCAAGGTCTACGCCTACTGGGCGTGCATCAACTACCGCGAGGCCTACCGGATGCACGTCAGCAACGGCATCCTCTTCAATCACGAGTCCGAGCGGCGCGGCATCGAGTTCGTCACGCGGCGCATCTCGGACGCCGTGGCGCGCATCGCCACGGGCCGGGCCCAGGAGCTGACCCTCGGCAACCTGGACGCCCGACGCGACTGGGGCTACGCCCCGGACTACGTGGAGTTCATGTGGAAGATCCTCCAGCACGGGACGCCCGACGACTTCGTCGGGGCGACCGGGGAGTCCCACTCCGTCCGGGAGTTCGCGGAGGCGGCGTTCCGCCACGCCGGGATCGACCGGTGGGAAGAGCACGTCCGGGTCGACCAGCGCCTGATGCGGCCCGCGGAGGTCTACAACCTGCGCGGCAACCCGGCCAAGGCCGAGAAGCTCCTCGGCTGGACGGCCCGCACGCGCTTCGATGCGCTCGTGCGGATCATGGTCGACGCGGACCTCGAGCGCTACCGCCGCTCCTGAACGGGACGGGCCCGGGCCCCGACCGGCCGGGCCCCCGGCCGCCCGGAACGGTCACGGCGCGGCGGTCACGGGCC
The DNA here is from genome assembly GCA_021812305.1 of Thermoplasmata archaeon. Lineage (GTDB taxonomy): Archaea > Thermoplasmatota > Thermoplasmata > Lutacidiplasmatales > UBA184 > Lutacidiplasma. The sequence continues at coordinate 288 of JAKAOB010000046.1, read as the reverse complement.
GGGGCGCGCGGCCCAGTCCTGGGAGATCGGGCAGGCCGACGAGGCGACCCCGAGGCGGCGGGGCGCGGGAAGCGGTGCGGTCCCCTCCAGCCACGCGGCGACCTGGGCGGTGACGGGGCCGAACTCCTCGAACGGGAAGTAGGGGATCTGGGCCGCCTCGCAGTACTGGCGCAGCCGACGCCGGGCGAAGACGATGTCCGCGACCTCCGCGGCGTAGCGGTCGGTGCTCCCGTCGCCGGCGAACACCGAGCGCAGCGGCTCGGCGCGGGACGGCTGGGCGATCGCGGC
>JAKAOB010000045.1 GCA_021812305.1 Thermoplasmata archaeon | reverse complement strand
GACGAACGACTGTCCTCGATGACCGGTGCAGAGGGTCTCCCCGGTCAGACGAGAGTCGGTGCAACTGCCCATGTCTATGGGCTACGCGTTTCTCGAGGTGAATTCAGCCCGGCTGTCCAAGTTCCGCTGGCGGGGCGTTCGTTCGGTGACATCGTTGCGCGGGGGCGCCCCGCGTCGGCTGCCAACCAGTAGGTAGCGGTGCGAACGATTCCGGAGGGGCGTGAATTCGCGTTCCCGTGCCCCGTGCTCAATGCGGGGTGGTGTGCCAAGGTCTGTTGACGCGGAAGGTATCCCTTCAGTGGGGACTCGGTTCGCGGCGCGATCGCCGGGGCCTTACCACTCCCAGCGGCTCGCGACCGCGTCCCCCTTTCGCGCCCCTACCCGTGAAGCGACCGCCATCAACTGCATCCGCCGCAGCAGCATGATCCGCGTCACCCCCGCGCTCAGGATCCCCGCCGCCATCGCCTCGATCGAGAGACTTACCCCCGTCCCCGCTCCCACGGAGATCCCCACCGCCACGGGCGGGGCGGGGAGCGCGGTCGGTGGGCTCACCACGGGTACCGGCGCCGGGCTCCCGGTCGGTGGGGGCGCTGGCGGCGGTGGCGCCGGGGTTGGGGTTGGGCTGGGGCTCGACAGGGGCGGCAGCACCCGCACCTCCCCCAGCGGATACGACCAGCCCACCCCCGTCCCGTTCCCCGTCGGCTGGTGGGTGAAGTTCGTGGAGTATCCTGCCACCGCCCCCGAGCTCACGTTCCGACACGCGGACGTCACGCAGGCGTCCACCGGCACCCATCCGTAGGGCGGGCCCTCGGCGATGACGTTGAACGAGATGGTCCACGTGTCCCCCTGCTGCAGGGCGTTCCACCACTGCTCCGAGGGAGTGCTCCACCACCACTGCAGCGCTTCAGTGCTTCCGTTGCCGATCCCTACGACGACCGGGCTCGTCGAGCAGTTGTTCGGCCCTCCGTCATCTCGCGTGCACGTCACCGTCGGGTCCAGGTTCCCTGCGGGGCTGAGGTTTCCCCACCCGACGAACGTCAGTTCCGGTGCGTCCAGCCAGTAGGTGGGTCCGTAGGTCACCGAGCCCAGGCCCGAGTCGGTCCCCCACGAGGTGGTACCGGAGGCAGCGGTCACCGATACTCCGAGCGTGAGGCGCGCCACGTCGGAGGGGAGGCCGCAGTCCGGTCCGGAGGCGCTGCAAACCGCAGTGGGGGTCACGTGGACCGACAACTGGGTCGCCATTGGCGGCGCTGTGTAGATCCAAGTGTCGTTGTTCCAGACGGTCGGATAGGTTGGATCATTGCTGGCCCGTTCGATGCCACTGGCCCCCCCGAAGAGGAGCACGTAGCCGTCCGTCGAGTCGAACACCATGGATGTCCCGTAGCGAGGCGATGGTCCGGGGATGGACTCGTTCGTCCAGACGCCGCCCCGATAACTCCAAGTCATGTTCAGCTCGCCGACGTAGTTGCCCGAGGAATCGATCACGGGCGGGCCACCGAACAGGAGGACGTAGCCGTCCTTTGGGTCCGGTGCGAGCCCCCACCAGTCGTTGACCCCCGAGAACCCTACCTTCCACGTGTAGTTGCTTAGCCCTGCGGGAAGGTAACCCTCACGAATCCACTTCACTCCGTCAAGTCCGTACGTTTCATTGGGAGCCACACTCCAGAACGCCGCGTACTCTGGTGGTACACCAAGGATCACCGGATACCCGTCTACGGGATCGTAAGCCAACTGACTCCATCCAATGCTTTCGCCGGGCGTCTGTGTCGTGTTGAGCTGGCTCCACGTACCTTGAGCAAACGTCCATGTCTGCCACCCGGTCTGATCGTCGAGGCCCAGCAGGACGACTGCTCTGAGGGCTGGGTCATACGTGGCCGCCGCGTAGTATCCCGTAACGTACGGCTCGGGAGTGACGATCCGGGTCCACGTTCCATGCGAGAACTTCCACGTCTCGTTGAGAATCGGGAACACGCCGGGCGACGTCAGCCCGATGTATGCGACGACGTAGCCTTCCGCCGGGTCGTAGGCCATGGCCGGGTTGCACGCCGGGGGAGGTTCGGGAATTGTGAGCCGCGTCCAGTTCCCGTTCTGAAAGATCCACGTGTCGTTGAAGCAGCACGTAACGCCCCCCTGGCAGCTTGGGTTCGTGCCTCCCGAGCCGTTGTTCCCTCCGAAGAGCACCACGTACCCGTCCGCCGCGTCATACGTGATCCCCGCATCCTGCCGCGGCGTTGGATGGTTTGCGGGGTGGAGTTCCGTCCAGCGGGGGGCCGGGGCTGCGGTTGTAGCTGACACCGAGCCGGAAGCTTGTATTGCCATTGTCCGCTCGGCCACCGGGACGGGCCCCGCCAAGATGGCACTTGCGCGCAGCGCATGTCCGCCAGCGCTCTGCGCGGGGACGAGAAGCATCGAGACCGCGGCCGCGGCGACTGCAACGCAGAACCACGCCCCCGAGCCATGGTGGAAAGGTCGAGCGGGTCTCGGGCGACTATTCATGGTTAGAGTCCCCCATCATCGCCCGAATCTCGCACAGGTACGCGGCCAGACCAAACCGTCACCGCCCGTCGGCGAATCGGATGGCGCCGGAGACTCTCACTCGTGCCGGGGACATGGGTCCTCCCTCGCCAACTGGGTGTGTAAGGTTCAGTCATCGCGCTCTGAAATACTGTCGCTTCGGCCAACCGGACAGCGGTGATTTCAAATTGTTTCCCGCGGTTGAGATTCGCAGCAGCGCGTGGGGTGCCGGGGCGTGTCGTGGTTGTCCCCGGCACTGTCCCTCGACTTCCTCTTGGGAGCACCTCCTCTTTGTCCTCACGGTCCCGACTTTCGTGCTCTAGATCGCCCAGATCGCGTTCGCGCTGTTGTCGAGGAAGTAGACAATCTTGTGCATGGCCATCCCAGTGAAGATGGCACAATTGCGAAGACCGCGGTGAAGACGCACCAACACGACAGCGAGGCGTTCGCTTGTCTCTACCAGACTGCGTTCCTGCTGGGGGGGCTACAAATCCGTTTGATGTGAACTCGGTCAGTACGCATTCGAGCTTGCTATCTCCACGAAGTCGCCAGGCGCAAAGCGCACCGTCACCGAGGCGGTCGCGCCGGCAGACAGAACGTTGGCGCTCCCGTAAACCGAAATCGAACCTTCGACCTTGTACACATTCCCCGGCGTCAAGACGATGCCGATCGGCCCTGTGAGATTCCCGAGCTGGGGTAAGGACATCGGTGGGTTCCCCTTCGACGATGCCCCGGAGCCGGCACAGCTTACTTTCCAGAATATCACACCGAGGGGGGGATTCATAGAGATGGGGGGTCCCAAGGCAGCGGCGTACCTTCCCGTCGTAACATCATAGATAGAGATCTGAGGGGCGTAGGCGACGGTCGCATTGGCCGAGCCTCCGCCACTGCAGTTACTGCTCTTTGAGTTGAAACATTATATCTAGTCGTGTCTTGCCCTCTGCGTGGCGCGTCGAAGAGCGAACTCGCGAAGGTCTCATGGGGGAGTACAACCCGTCCGCCGTCGCGTGTCCGACCGGGAGGAGCGTCGCCGATTGGCCTACCGTTGGCTCCGCCGGGGAGTCCCTCGCGCCGAGGTCGCCCGACGCCTCGAGGTCTCCTGGGCCGCCGTCCACCAGTGGGAGAAGCGTCGGCTCGCGGAGGGACCGGACTCGTGGAGAGAGAGACGCCACCCGGGCGCGGTTGCCAAGCTCACGACGGCCCAGAGGGCCCGCCTGAAGAAGATCCTCCTCGAGGGGGCTCGGGCCTACGGTTACCCCACCGATCTCTGGACCCTCAAGCGGCTCGCGGAGGTGATACGCAAGGAATTCGGCGTCCGCTACACCTTGTCCGGGGTCTGGAGAGTGCTGCGGGCCCTGGGCTTCTCCGCTCAGGTCCCGCTGACCCGAGCCCTGGAGAGAGACGAGCGCTACATTCACCGATGGGTCCGAACGATCTGGCCCGAGATCTATCGCCACGCCCGGAACACGGGCGCCACCTTACTGTTCGTGGACGAAGCGGGCAGCCAGACCACGCCGAACGTCCGTCGCACGTGGGCGCCGGCGGGATGGCGCCCACAACTGAAGGTCAAGGGGCACTGGGAGAAGGTGTCGATCATCAGCGGCGTGAGCCTGAACGGGGAACTCTACTTCGACCTGCATCGGAACGACATCACGGGGACGGAGGTGATCTGGTTCCTCGAGCAACTCCTCGAGGAGATCCCGGGGAAGGTCCTGATCATCTGGGACAACGGGCGCATCCACCGCTGTCCCGAGGTCGCCACCTTCACGTGGCTGAATCGCAATCGACTGGAGTTGCGGCGATTCCCACCCTACGCTCCCGAGATGAACCCCGACGAGGGCATCTGGGACGTCCTCAAGGACGACCGACTGGCCAACTACTGCCCGACCTCCTTGGACGAACTCGAGGGGACCGTGCGGGCGGAGATGCGGAGGCTGAAGCGCGACCCGAGGAAGGTCCGGACCGCGATCCGCCAGACCGAACTGCCCATCCACGAATTGGTACCCGCCGAGGTCCCGGCATGACGGGCGCACGTCTCACGCGCAAGCAGGGGCAGCTGGTCGCCTATGTCTACTCCTACACCAAGGTGCACCGCGTCCCTCCCTCCGAAAACGAGATCGCCACGTTCCTCGGGGTTTACGGCCCCTCCGCGCATCAGATGATCCTCCGACTCGAGGCCAGGGGCATTCTCGCCCGGACACCGGGGCAGCCCCGGTCGATTCGGATACTGCTACCGCGTCAGGAGATCCCGGACCTCGAATAGCAACATCTCAAGTCAAGGGTGAGTAGGTCCGCGGCGTCCGCGCGGCGGCCGCGCCGGGATCCTCCAGCGACCGGGCCAGGTCCTCGAGAAGACGGGCGGCCAACCACTCCGACGACAGCGTCACCCCGAGCTCCCGGAGCCCCGCGCGTCGTGCACGGAGGAGGGCGGTCGGAACGTCGAACAGCTCGGCCTCGAGGTCGGGCTCGCCCTCGACGGCGATGACCCCGTGATGGAGGATGCTCGCGGCCGTCAGGTGCTGCGCGGCCCCCCCCAGGATCCGGGGCCCCGCGGAGAGGACCTCGCCGCGCCGCCCGAGGAGGCACGCCTCGTCGGAGAGGCCGGGCGCCGGCACCCAGCCGGCGGCCACCCCGCGCTCGGCGAGAAAGCGCACCGCGCCGGCGCCGAGCCGTCCGTAGGCGCGGACGAAGTCGCGTCCGACCCGGGGGTCGGTCCGATCGAGCACCACGGACCAGGCGAGGTCCCCCGGGAGGTGGAGGACGCCGGTCCCGCCGGTGGAGCGGCGCACGACGGCCAGGCCGTGGGCCGTCGCCCGCCGTGCCGCGGCGGCCTCGTCGGGCTGGCCGACGCCGAGGCTCAGCGACCGGTCGGCCAGGATCCCCACGCGGACCGTCGGGCGTCCGTGCCGGAGGAGCGCTTCGTCCTGGCCCACGTCCACGGCCGCGGAGACCCGCCCGGCGAGCCGACGATCCACGCGGAGGCATCGGGCGGCCCCCGTAAAGCCGTCCCCCCGCAATGGTAAGTGCCGCCGGGGATGACCCGGCCATGGCGGAACGTTCGGACTTTCGGCTGCACACCGGGGACCCAGCCCCGGACTATGCCCTGTTGGGGGTCGACGGCGCGACGCATCGGCTCCACGACGCCGATGGCCAGCCCTACCTTCTCGTCGTCTTCTGGTGCAACCACTGCCCGTACGTCCAGGCCTGGGAGGGCCGGCTCGTCGACCTCGGGCGACGCTTCGGAGCCCGGGGCGTCCGCTTCGTCCTGATCAACTCGAACGACACCGACGCCTACCCGGACGATCGCTTCGAACGGATGCAGGCGCGCGCGAAGGAGAAGGGCTACCCGTTCCCCTACCTCCAGGACGCGAGCCAGGACGTCGCCCGGTCCTTCGGCGCCCTCGTCACTCCGCACGCCTTCCTTTTCGGGCCGGACCGCCGCCTGCTCTTCCAGGGCCGGATCGACGACAACCACTCCGATCCGGGGGCCGTCCGTCACCGGTATCTCGAAGAGGCGCTCGAGGCCGTGCTCGCCGGCCGGCCGGTCCCGACCCCGGAGCTATCGGTCCTCGGCTGCTCGGTCAAGTGGCGGAGCTGATCGGCGCGCCGGGCGCGGCCGGTCCCCGGCCGCCCGGATCGCCCGGGCCCGCCTCTCGAAGTCCCCTTTGAGCTCGGGGCGCACCGGTGCTCCCTCCCGGTCGAGGCGCGCGGCGATGGCCGCCTTCCCCGCGAGCGCGCGGGCTAGGCGTCCCCGCTGGCGGCGGGGGGCTCCCTGGATCGACGGGTGGAGGAACAGCAGGCCGTGGCGCGGGGGCGGCGCCCGGCCCCGGAGATGCTCGAAGAACGCCCGCTCCGCCCCGAGGACCTGGATGGTGCTCGCCGGGAGGCGCGCAAGGCGGTCGAGGCCCCCGGCCTGCGAGACGATCCGGGCCGCGAGGAGGGCGCCCAGCAGGGCCGTAAGGTTCGGGGCGCGCCGGGGCATCGCAACGTCGACGGCCGTTTCGAGCTCCCGGCGCGTCCGTTCGATCTCGAGGTACAGGCGGGCGAGGGCCCGTCGGGCCCCGACGAGCTCCGGCTCCGTGGGCCCGAGCGGTCCGGGCGCCGCGGCCTCCGCGGCCAGCGCGTGCGCGGCCCGCCGGGCGGTCTCGCCCGGCTCCCCCTCGGCGAGGGGGACATCGCGGGAGGCCCACTCGGCGACGCGCTCCCCGACGACATTGAGGGTCGTGTCCAGATCCGCGAGCGAACGCACGGCCTCCTCGACGTGGACCGACGGATCCCACTCGGCCGTCAGCGACCGTTCGGCGACGGCCATCACCGCCGCGCGGAACAGCTCCGGGGGGAACCCGAAACCGTGCGGGTCGACCTCCGCACCGGGGTCCCCGCCGAACGAGACCGTCGGCCCGACGAGGCGCCGGTCCCGGCTCTCGAGAGGGCCCGGCCCGGCCGTGGCGAGCAGGGCGTCCTCCTCGGCGGTCCGCCCTCCCTGGCGGCGCACGGCCATCCGTTCGGCGAGGGCGTCGGCGTCCTTGGGGGCCGGGCACGCGGTCACGATCCGCCGGTCCCGGAGGAGGAAGGCGCCGAACCAGGTGGTGACGATCTCGGCGGTCATGCGGTCACTCCGGGCGGAGACCTCCGTTGACGTGGACCGTCGCGCCGGTGACGTACGCGGCGTTGGGGGAGGCGAGGAACGCGATGACGTCCGCGACCTCGCGGGCGGTCCCGATGCGCCCGAGCGGGATCGCGCGGCCGCGCTCCGCGCGCATCTCGGCGGTGTCCCCGGCGAGGATCGCGGTGTCGATCGAACCGGGGGCCACCGTGTTGACCGTGATCCCGGGAGCGAGCTCGCGGCTCAGCGAGCGGGCGAGGCCGACCAGCCCGGCCTTGGCCGCGGCGTAGTGCGCCCCGTGCCGGGAGCCGGCGACGGCGAGCACGCTCGAGACGAAGATCACCCGGCCGGCGGAGGAGCGGGTGAGCAGCGGGAGGAGCTCGCGGGTGAGCAGCGCGGGTGCGGTCAGGTTGAGGCGCAGACACGCCTCCCACTCCGCATCCGTGATCGAAGCGAAGGCGGCGCGCGGGTACGATCCTGCATTGTGAACGAGGACGTCCAGGGAGTCCCAGCGCGCGCGGACCGCGCCCGCCAGCGTTGCGGCGCCGTCCGGCCGGGAGAGGTCGGCGCGGACCGTGAACGCTTCCCGTCCGCCGGCCGAGAGCTCCTGGGCGAGCCCGGCCGCCTCCGACTCGTGCCGCCGGAAGTGCACCGCCACGTCCATCCCGTCCCGGGCGAGGGCGCGGGCGGTCTCCCGGCCAATGCCGACCGACGCCCCGGTCACCAGTGCGCGCACGCCCCGCCGGTACCGGCGGGGTCGGATTAGGGTTGTACCCGCGGTTCGGAACGGCGGCGCCCGCGGGAGACGGCCGGACCGCCGCCTCATTAAATACGGGGCGCCGGCTGGGCGGTCCGTGGCGCCCGACTCCGGCCCCCCGCTGGTGCGCTACGACCAGCGCGAGGGGATCGCCCGGCTCACCATCGACCATCCTCCCGTCAACGTGCTCAGCGCCGAGGTGCTCGCCGAGCTGATCGTCGGGCTCCGCCGGGCGGAAGAGGATCCCGCCGCCCGCGTGGTCCTGCTCGACAGCGCGGCCCCGAAGGCGTTCGCGGCCGGCGCCAACATTCGGGAGATGGCCCCGCTCGACCCGGCGGGCGCGTCGCACCACGGGGCCCGGGGCCAGGCGGTGACGATCGCCATCGAACGGGTGCCGCTGCCGGTCATCGCCGCGGTCCACGGCAGCTGCCTCGGCGGGGGATGCGAGATCGCGATGGCCTGTGACCTCATCGTCGCCGCGGACGACGCGCTCTTCGGCCAGCCGGAGATCAACCTGGGGGTCATGCCCGGATGGGGCGGGACCCAGCGGCTCCCGGCGAGCGTCGGGGTTCAGCAGGCCCGGTACTGGGTCCTGAGCGGCCGGGCCGTGCCGGCGGAGGTCGCCCGCGCCCAGGGTCTGGTCCTCGAGGTCGTCCCTCGGGCCCGGCTCGCCGCACGGGCCGAGGAGCTGGCCCGCGAGCTCGCCCAGAAACCGGCGCTCGCGCTCGCCGCGGCGAAGTACGCCCTTCGGACGGCGAGCCACCCGGGGCTCGACGAGGGGCTCCGCTACGAGCTCGAGCTGTGGAGCGCGCTCTTCGGGACGGCCGACCAGCGGGAGGGGATGGCCGCGTTCCTCGAGAAGCGGCCCATGCGGGTCGCCGACCGGGCCACCTGGGCCGCCGACTCCGAGCCGTTCCCGTGGGGTCGATCGGGCCGGTCGGGCGAACGCGACCGCGGCGCTGGGGCAAAACGGAAGAACTAAGACGATTCCTGCGAGCGGATGTGCCGCGGTGGCTCAGCTGGCAGAGCGGCTCCTTGGTAAGGAGCAGGTCGAGGGTTCAAACCCCTCCCGCGGCTGCTTCTCCCGTTCGTTCGAACCGACGCCCTCGCGCCTAGCCACATGGTCCGCGCCGGGACGCCTCCGATGAGGGAGCGGATCCCGGCTCGCGCCGTGCGGACGACGGGGACCCGTCGTCGCCGGCTCGCAAGCGGAACGACGGGGCCCTGTTCTCCGGGCCGCTGAGCCGAAAGCGCCCCCCCCGCGATCGGCGCCCGGAGACCCAGGTCACCCTGGCGACCGCGAGAGGGGGTCGGTCCCGTGCGCCCAGCACGCGCGCGAGCCGCTCGGCGGCGGTCGGGGACGGGAACGGCGATGGGCGAACCCCCTCGTTGCGGGCCCGCGTGCGGCCCGGCGCGGAGTTCCGGTCGTCCACCGCCCGCCTCCGATCCTGTCCGCGGCCGTGGCTCGCGCTACGCCGCCGGCGGGATCTTCTTTCCGTCCACGATCACCTCGGTGGGGTGAAAGCCCCCCGCGAGCACCTCGACGTGGTGATGTTCCGAGCTTCCGACGTCCAGCTCGAAACGGCTGGCCCGAGGCGATAGGTGCCACTCCTCCGAAACCAGCGCTCCGTACAGCTCGACCCGGAGGCGCTTGGAGATCAGGCTCCAGTCCACCGTGAGGGAGTGCCGCTCCTTCTCCCCGAACTCGTACCTCTTCGCCACCCCGTTCACCTGGGCGCGGAGTACCCCCGCGGGGCTACATGTCGCTTCGCGGGGCCGGGCGAGCCGCCGGTCGACCGGCCGCAGATCGGCGCGGGCCGGCCGTGCGCGGGGGCGTCGGCCGTATCAATCGGCGAACAGGTCTTCGAGCGGGTTGCCCATCTCCCGCACCTCCCGAAGCCGGACGCCCTTCCCCTCGAGCTCCCGGATCAGGTCCGCCACGTCGTTCGGTCCGGACAGCTCGAAAAGGTGGTAGTCCCCTATCCGGCTCGCCGAGGAAAGATACTGCTCACCGGCGACCGCGCGGACGCCGACGACGTACCGGGCCGATCTCAGGTCGGCGATCCGGTCGAAGAGGCTCAGCCGACCCGATCGGAGCGCGAGGACATAGGTACCGATCTCGCGCGCCTCGAACAGGTTGTGGGAGGAGTAGAGGACCACCCGATCCCGGCTCAACCGAAGGACCAGGTCCCGGATCTCGCCCGCGACCTTCGGGTCCAGGTTCGCCGTGGGCTCGTCGAGCAGGTAGACATCTCGCTCGCGGAGGAAGATCCGTGCGATCGCCACCCGCTTCTTCTGGCCCGCGCTCAGCTCGGAGACGAAGCGAGAGCGGAGGGGTTCGATCTCCAGCAGCCGAAGCACCCGCTCGACGTCGGCCTCGGCCGCGCCCTCGACGGACCCGTAGAGCCGGAGGGTCTCCTCGACCCGGAGGCCGTCGGGAAGCCCGTCGATATGAGAGAGGAAGTGGAGCCGGTCCCGGGTCGCTTGATCCTCGATCGATCGGCCATCGATCGTGACCGAGCCGTGCTGCGGCTGGAGAATGCCCGCGATGGTCCGGAACAGCGTGGTCTTGCCCGCGCCGTTCGGGCCGAGCACCACGTAGATCGCCGGCTCGCGGATCTCGAACGAGATCCCCTCGAGCACGCGCTGCCCGCGATAGCCCGCACTGAGCTCCCGACAGGCCACGGCGGCCGGGGCCGCGGCGCCGGACGTTGGGGCCGGAGCGGTGAGCATCGGTTCCCTCCTCACATCGTCGAGAGGTATCTCTCGCGGTCCATGAGCCGGCTCGAAGCGATCAGGAGGACGACGACGACGGCCAGGAATCCCAGCGCCGCTCCGACGGTCACGTCGTAGTAGGAGGACTTGGCGACCCCCTCGGCGACGATCAGGACCAGCACGGGGGGGGCGACGCCAAGGATCGGGGCGAGCCCCACGGGCGTGTTCATGCCCGCTCGGGGCGTGGAAAGGGCCGACCAGATGATCCCGCACACCGACGCGAACGACGCGCTCGCGTAGGCCATGGGGATCGTGTACCCCAGGACCGAGTTCTCGAGATCGGTCGAGATCGCGTTTCCCGCGGCAAGGTAGCCGGTCATGCCGACCGCGAGCGAGCTCCCCAGCACCACGGTCGTGAGCGCCAACGTGACGAGGAGGCTGTTGACGAAGAGGGTCCGGGGTCGGACCCCGTAGGAGATGAGGTACTCGAGCACTCCCTTGGATCGGTCCCCCACGAAGAGCATCAGACCGCCCATCGCCCCGAGCGAGGCGAACACGGGGACCTCGAGCGGAAAGACCGCGACGAACTGGGTCGTCCCGTGCGCGGATCGCAGGAGGGCGACCGTCAGGACGAGGGAGACGAACACGCCGATGGCCAGGTAGAACCGTCCGGCGAGGATCCCGCGCCGGAGGGTGACGAGCATCAGCGACGGAAGCCGCCGGTGGGAGGGTTCGGGCATGGCTGTTAACGAAATGCCGAGGCCAGCCAAGAATATGAATCACGCCCGCGACCCGACGGCGCCGAATCGCTCCGTCCGGATCCCGTCCCTGCCCGCGGACCGGGGAGGGGTCGAGCAGGGGACGACCGAGGACACCCGGTCCGTCAACGAGGGCCCGGCGGCCGCACGCCTCGGGGCCGGGGCCAGCGAAACGAAATTGAGCCGACGGCGCATGGAGGGGTGCGACCCGAGGTCAGGAGTGCCGGACCGAGAGGACGAGGCAGCGCGCGACCGGCTGTACCTGCTGGCCAGCGGCTTTCGAATGACCCAGGCGCTCTACGTTGCGGCGAAGCTCGGGATCGCGGACCGTCTCGTCCGCGGACCTCAGGACGCGCAGTCGCTGGCGGGCGAACTGAACGTGCACCCGGACAGCCTCTTTCGAGTCCTGCGCGCCTTGGCGGCGGTCGGCGTCTTCACGGTGGATCCGCAAGGGCGGTTTGCGCTCTCCCCGGTAGGCGAGTACCTCCGCTCCGACGTCCAGGACTCCCTCGCGGCGTTCGCGACGTTCCAGGGAGAGGAACCGTATGCGGCGTTCGGCGACCTCCTCCACACGGTACGCACCGGGGAGACCGCCTTCGATCACCGCTACGGCATGGGACACTTCGACTACCTCGCCCGGCATCCCGAGGCCGGCGTCACGTTCCACCGGACGATGGCCGCCGGGCACGCGAGCGACGGCGACCCGCTCGAGGGCTGCGACCTGGGGGACCGGCGGGTCCTGGTCGATATCGGCGGCGGGCGGGGGGCCCTCCTCGCGGCCGTCCTTCTCCATCGGCCGACCCTGCGGGGGGTCCTGTTCGACGTCCCGGTCGCTCTGGTCGACGCACCGGCGTTCCTGGAGGCCGCCCACGTCACGGATCGCTGCGAGATCCGGACCGGCAGCGCGTTCGATGCGGTGCCGTCCGGGGGAGACGTCTACGTCCTCTCTCGGATCCTGCACGACTGGCCGGACGATCGGGCCCTTCAGCTGCTCCGGAACTGCCGGGCGGCGATGCCACCGGGGGGCCTCCTGATCCTCCTCGAGGGGGTGCTCCCCGAGACGGCTCCGCCACCGACCCGGGTCCAGCTGGACCTGATGATGATGGTGATGAACGGCGGCCGGGAGCGCACGGAAGCGGAATGGCGCCGTCTGCTGGGCCGAGCGGGCTTCGCTCTCGACCGCGTGCTCCCGGGGCGACGAAACCAGGACCGGATCCTGGCGTCCCCGTCCGGCGTCGTTCCCGGCGAAGCGCCGGGGCCGGAGCACCGAAGCCCCCCCGAGGACCGGTAGGACCGGCCGGTCGAGGATCGCGAGCGGTCCCCCGAGACCGACCGGCGGCAGGTGGGCCCGTGCTTCCGCCTCGCGGCGGCTACTCCGGGCCGGCGATCTCCCGTAGCGCGGGGCTCCGACCGGTCTCGGGGAGACCGGCCGGGCGCACCCGGGACGGCTCCAACCCGGTGAGGACGGCGCGGAGGACGGCCAGGGCGGCCACGTCGACCGCGAGCACCGCTCCCAGGACATCGAGGGGGAACACCGGGGCGTCGGACGCGGAGGCGGTCTCCGGGGCGATCTCGGGCGCGGCGAAGGCCGCCGTGGCGAGAAGGGCGAGCAACGGCAGGGCGAGGGCGACCGCCAGCGCGAACGGTATGAGCCGCCGACCCGGGGCGCAGGGCGGGGGACCCGCCGGTGGGAGAGGGAGCGGCGTCACCGGGCGCCCGAGCCGGCCGGGGGAAGAAGAGGACCGCGTCGAGCGGGCTTGACCCGTGTCGCGCTCGGTGAAGGTCTTATACGGTGAGTTCCTTCGCCGCGCCGCAGCGGGGTGGGGTAGTCAGGAAAACGGCCGGGGGCCCCGGCCGTCCTGAAATCCCGACGGGCTCATAACCCGTAGATCCATGGTTCAAATCCATGCCCCGCTATCTCGCTCTTCGTGGGCGTTCGGCGTCCGGGGCCGTGCGGTGGGCGTGATCCCTCGCCCGCCCCGACGGCGATGACGACCGGGCGGGCCCGCGCGGTCCGTGCGACGGTCCCCCGCGAACTCTCCTGCATGATCTCGGTCGACGGCCGAGATTACTGCATCGACCCGGTGGGGGGGCTCGCCGACGCGCTCGGCAAGAAGTGGACCCTCCCGCTCATCGGCGTCCTCGGCAACCGCGACGTGAACCGGTTCGGCGAACTGCTCCGGTCCCTCGAGGGGATCGGATCGAAGGCGCTCGCCGACCGCCTCCGTGATCTGCAGGCGCTGGGACTGGTGAGCCGACGGGTCTTCGCCGAGGTCCCTCCGCGGGTCGAGTACCGGCTGACGACGCGCGGGAGCGCATTCCGACGCGCACTGGTACCGCTGCTGGCCTGGGCCGCGGGCGACGAGACGGCGTAACCCCGCGCCCCTCGGCGCCGCCTCAGCTCTTCGAGCGGGTCGACCTGCGGCGCGGGGACCGGGCGCGAGGCGCCGGCGCGGCGGTCTCCTCTGCCTTCGCGTCGGCGGCCGGTTCCGAGGGAGGCGACCCGGCCGACGCAGCGTCCGTCGATTCCGGCTCGAGGGCCGGGACCACCGGCGCGAGCGGCTCGGGTTCCGGCTCCATCGGCGGAGCCGCGGGCGGGGGGGACGGGGGGACGAGCGGCGCCGGCGCGCTGGCCGGCGGGGCCGGCGGAGCGGGCGGTGACGGCGCGGCCGCCGGGGAAACCGGGGGTGCGGGGGGCGGCGGCGGGGTCGCCGCCGGATGCGATTCGGTCTTGGCCGCCGCTTTCCCGGCGATCGGGACGAACTCGCCCGGGCGCCAATTGTGAGGCTGGTGAAGGATCGTGATGTCCCGGAGGAAGAGGTCGGCGTGTCCGCAGGCGCGGCAGATCCTCGTGCCGAGCGGGACCTCCCCCCGGGTCCTCAGCGAGAGCCCTCCGCTGCCGGTCATGCCGGTCTTGAGGTCGTTGGCCCAGACGAAATCGGAACCACCGCAGTTGCTGCACACCGGTGCCACGGGCTCGCCTCGCGAAGTGCAGTAGGCGGTCGGGGTCCATTATAGTTTGTTCGGGGAAGTGCCCCGCTCGCCTCGACCGGGCCCGGAGCGATGCGGCCGCCTGGACGAAACGGCCTTGTATCGGTGGGGGCCTCGTCTCCGGCGGAACGGAGATGTTCGAGCACATCACGGTCGCGGTGGACGGCTCGCCGCACGCCGACCTCGCGCTCACCCACGCGCTCGACCTGGCGAAACGGTACGGAAGCGAGCTCACGATCCTCGCTGTCGCTCCCCTGGTCCCCATCTACGTCGCGACGGCCGAGCCGTACGTGCCGACGGAGCTCGTCGAAAGCGAAGGCAAGTACTATCGCGGCGTCGCGGATGCGGCCGTCGCTCGGGCCCAGAAAGAAGGGCTCGGCAAGGTGACCGGCGTCTGCCTCGAGGGGGTCATCGTGGACGAGATCCTGGGCTTCATCGAGCGCCACCCCACCGAGCTCCTCGTGATGGGCTCGCGGGGGCTCTCGACGGCCAAGCGCCTCCTGCTCGGGAGCGTCTCCGAGGCGGTCCTGCACCACGTCGGGTGCCCGGTCCTGATCGTGCGGGGACCGTCGCCTACGGCGAAGAGCTGACGAGGAGCCGCGTCGGCATCGGCAGCTTGTGGGCCGCCTTGCGGAGGGCCTCCTTGGCCGTCTCCGCGTGGTCGGGCGTCGTGTAGATCGTGAGCAGCTCGGTGCCGATCTGCGCGCGGACCGCGTGGGCCACGGGCTTCCCGAACGCCCGGCGCATGCCGTCGGAGATACGGTCGGCCCCGGCGCCGGTCGCCATCTTGTGCTCGCGCAGGATCTGGTGCGGGTAGCGGCGGACCTTGAGCCGGAAGGCGTTCGGGGCTCCCTTCTCCAGCACGCGCACCGCGCTCACGCGCGCCGCCTCGAGCGCGATGTCGCGGACCTGGGCGGCCTCCTCGGCGCCGAGGGTGAACCGCATCGGGAAGCTCTCCTTGAGGTTCCCGGTGTCGAACTGGGTGATGCGGCAGGCCGGGACCCCGCCCATGTACTCCCGCCGGGTGTAGACCTGGCCCTCGATCTTCCGGTACATGCGGGCGGGCTTTCGGGTCATGGGGAGCGGGCGAGCCGGGTTCGAGGTAAAAGGCTTTCCCTTGCGGGCGGCCTTGGGACATTAATGTCGGGCCTGCTCCGCCGGGCCTATTGAGCGGCGACCCCGCTCCACGGGATGATCCCGGCGATCCAGCGTAGCTGGGCCAG
>JAKAOB010000044.1 GCA_021812305.1 Thermoplasmata archaeon | reverse complement strand
CGATCTGCCTGACGAACCGGGCCAAGCTGCTCGCGGGCCGGTCGATCCGCGAGCGCGGCCGCTTCCCGCCCGACGGTCGAGGGGTCCTGGGCCACGTCCAGGAGTACTCCCGGCCCGAGCTCGACTACCTCCTGCGGGCCGAGAGCTTCGTACGGGAACGCTCCCGCGTCGTCCAGCAGATCCCGTCGGTCTCGCCGACCCGGCTGAAGCGATGGGGGGTCCGGTTCCTCAACCTCGCCCCCGCCCGGTACCTCGAGCTGGGCGACGACCTCCTCGGCCTGTACCGCAAACGGCCCCGGCCGGCGTCGGGCTACCCGGTCCCGCTCGACGCCTCGGGGCGGGTGTAGTCGGCCGGCGCCTCCCACGACCCGCGCGTCACCGCAATGTTCTTCCCCGCCCGGGCTCGTTGCGCGCGGTCCATGGAGCGTTCGCTGCGCGCCCTCGCGGTCCTGGCCGTGGCCGTCCTTGTCGTCGGGGGGGCCCTGCTTCCCTCCGCATCGC
The DNA here is from genome assembly GCA_021812305.1 of Thermoplasmata archaeon. Taxonomy (GTDB): domain Archaea; phylum Thermoplasmatota; class Thermoplasmata; order Lutacidiplasmatales; family UBA184; genus Lutacidiplasma. The sequence goes on along the minus strand of JAKAOB010000044.1, from coordinate 15,190 downwards.
CGGCGGCGAGAGGCCCCTCGCTCGGCGGGAGCGGCGGTGGTGCCGTTGCCGCGGCGGCCCACCCGGCGGGCACCGGGATGAGCCCCTCGGCGGCACGGACCCTCCTCGCCGGGATCGCCGCAGCGCACGTACCGAGCCGGTACGTCTACCTGCCGAACCTCAACGGCCGGGAAGTGCGGCAGGGCGGGGTCGTGACCCCCCTCTACGACCGGTCCCCCGCCCCGATGGGCGTGATGGACCTCGGGGTCCGCAACACCACCGGCGTGGCCGTTCCCACCGTGCTCACGACCCCGAGCTTCGAGGGATCGATGACGTTCACGAACCTGTCGGTCTTCTACCTCGACAACGACGCGCCGGACTACACGGGGCTCCAGCTGAACACGGTCCTTGCGAACGTCACCCTGCTCGGCAACTCGAGCTACGTGTTCTGGAACCAGAACGTCGTGACCTGGTCGGCGCGCAGCCACCTCCTGCAGTTCATCGACAACGTCTGGAACCTCTCGAGCCCCTCCGGCCAGATCAGCCCCAACGTCTTCAACGCGAGCAACGGCACGCTCGTCGCCCCGTCCTTCTACTACGCCCTCGGTCCCGTGGTCAACATCTCCTTGCCGTTCACGCTCGACCTCTACACGAACGCGAGCCTCGAGACCCAGGGAGGTCTTCCCTACGACAGCGTCTGGTTCAACTACACCCTCGTCAACTCCTCCGGCGTTACCCCCGGTTCCTTCGACCACGTGGTGTTCAATTCGCAGGATCCGCGGGCTCCCGCACCGACGATCCCCGCCCCCGTGTACGAGGTCAACGGGGCCTCCCCGACGCCCACCGGCTATCTTCCCTACGACGCCGAGCTGGTCCTGTGCGGGCCGGGCGGTGGCTCGACCACGAGCGTCCTGGCGCTCAACGCGACCATGCGCCTCGAGTACCTCAACCGCACCGTCGGGACGTACGAGAACGTCCCGACGGCGCTCGGCTACGGCACCGACACCGGCGAGACGATCGAGGGGGTCGCCGAGTACTTCGACGCCGGCGGCACCGTGCACCTGGGCGCCGGTCCCTCCGTCCTCACCCCGCTGTGGAACGCCACCCCGTCGGCCCGGCCGGGTGCGATCGACCTCACCGGAACGATCACCCCGTCGACGGCCTTCGTCTTCCTCAACGCGACCGGGGCGTTCTCCGCGGACTGGGCCGCCTGGGCCCCGGTCCCCCCCGGGGGGCAGGTCGACTACCGGCTCTCCCCGGCGAACTACTCCGGTGAGATCCTGATGAGCGGCTACGACCCCGCGCCGTTCGTCGTCAACGCCTCGAACCCGGCCACCTGGACCCTACCCGGAGCGCTGGTCGCCAACAGCTCCCGGGGCGTCTACACCCCGCTCATCGCGGACGGGAACGACCAGCTCGCCGAGCTCGCCCTCGCCGGCAACGGATCGGCCGATGCCCCCTACCTCCTGCCCACCGGGGGCATCGCGCACCTCGACCCGATCTTCGGACAGATGAACGACTTCACCTTCCCCGTCTTCCCCGGCCTGCTCCTTCGGCAGACCACGGCGCGCGTGGACGCGAACGCGCTCCCCGTGTTCGAGGTCGGCTACGCGGGCGCGGCCCTGCAGACGATCTTCGCCCTGTCCGTCCTCGTGGGGGCCCCGCTTCCGGTCACGAACGACCTCCAGCTCGAGCTCTACGGCACGGCCGGGGTGACCGTCTTCGGGACCCCGGCGATCTCCGGCTGGTTCCCGCCGTTCCTGAACGGCTTTCCCCTCGCGAACCTCATGCTGTGGAACACGACGGGCAGTCTCGTCGGGGACAACGGGTTCCAGAACGAGGGAAGCTCCCTCCTCCTGTTCGGCGGCGGGCACAACGTCGTCTGGGGCAACGCCTTCACCGGCGGGGCGACGAACGCGACGTACCCGGTGTTCGGGGGTCGGGAGGTCGACCTCTCCGTCTACGAGTCCAACGACACGATCTACGACAACTCCTTCACGGCGGCGGCCGCGTTCGCGGCCTCGACGCTCCTCGCCCAGAGCCCGTCCACGACCATCTACACGGAGACCTACTACGCCGGGACCGCGGCCCGGTACGTCGACGCCTGGAACGTGTCCGCCCGGTCCGCCTCGGCCGTCTCGATCGTCAACGGCTACGCCCTCTACGGGAGCATCGTGGGGGGACGGGTCCAGGGCGGCAACTTCTGGTCGGACTACGGCACGCCCTCGAACCCGACCGGCGTGCTGCCGTACAACGAGTCCGGCGCGATCGCGATCGGGGGCGACGACCTGCCGCTGGAACTCCCGTCGCCGTTCACCGTGACGGTGACGTTCACCGAGAGCGGGCTGCCCACCGGGGCGACGTGGTCCGTCGATCTCAACGGGGCCGGTGCCTCGTCGGTCGCGCGGTCGATCTCCTTCGATGTGCCGAACGGCAGCTACAGCTACGTCCTCGGCCCCGTCGCGGGGCTCAGCGCGAGCCCGGCCTCGGGCTCGTTCGGGATCGCGGGCGCCCCGGTCGTCATCGGCATCGCCTTCTCCGCCCCCTCGGCCGCCGCGTTCCCCGTCGCCTTCGCCGAGGTCGGGCTCGCCGCCGGGACGAACTGGTCCGTCGCGCTCGGAGGCCTCGGGGCGAGCTCGGTCCGCGACACGATCACCTTCGAGGAGCCGAACGGCAGCTACGCCTTCTCGGTCGGGGCCCTGGCCGGCTATTCGCCCACCGCGCCGATCGGCAACCTGACGGTCGCCGGCGGCCCGGTCACGGTGACGGTCAACTTCACGGCGCTCGCCGGCACCCTCGTGCTCACCCTGACGCCCGTCAACGCCACCGTCGCGATCGACGGAAGAACGCAGACCCCGGTGAACGGCACGCTCACGGTCGTCGTCGCTCCGGGCCTCCACAGCCTCGAGGTGAGCGCGCCCGGTTTCGTCGTGTACTTCAACAATGTCTCGATCGCGCCGGGCGAGCTGCTCGCGGTCTCGGTCGCCCTCGCGGCGAGCGCGTCCTCCGGCGCCGGCTCGGGTCCGACCGGGGGCACGCTCGCGCTGTTGGTCGGGCTCGGCACGCTCGCGGTCGTCCTCCTCATCGGGATGGTCTACTTCTGGAGCCGGCGCGGGGCCCCGCCGGCGCCGCCTCCGGCCGGTGCCGTGGGCACGGCCGTGCCACCGGCGCCGCCGTCGCGCTGACGGCACCCCGGAGCGCCTACCAGATCGTCACCGAGGGGCCGCTCGCCGGCGCGCCGTCGCGACCTCTCGGGCCGAACGCCGCGCGGAACTCGGCGAGGTTCGCGAGGGGGACCTCCACGCGGTAGCGTCCCGGTGAGTGCGGGTCGACCGTGAGCCGTCGGCGCAGTTCCTCTTCCCGGCAGTTCTGCCGCCAGATCTGCGCGTACGAGAGGAAGAAGCGCTCCTCCGGGGTGCGCCCGTCGATCGGCCGCCGGGCGGCCGGGTCCCGCTCGAGGCGCCGCTGCAACGCCTCGAAGGCGATCCGAACCCCGCCGAAGTCCGCGATGTTCTCCCCGAGCGTCAGCTCGCCGTTGATGCGCGCGCCCGGGAGCGGCTCGATCGCCGAGTACTGGGCGACCACCGCCTCGGCGCGGCGGCGGAACTCCTCGGCGTCGGCGGCCGTCCACCAGTCGTTGAGGTTGCCGTCGGCGTCGAACCGTCGCCCCTGGTCGTCGTAGCCGTGGGTGATCTCGTGGCCGATGACCACGCCGATCGCACCGTAGTTGACCGCGTCGTCGGCCTCCGGGTCGAAGAACGGCGGCTGCAGGATCCCCGCCGGGAAGAAGATCTCGTTCAGGCTCGGGTGGAAGTAGGCGTTGACCGTCGGGGCGGTCATGAGCCACTCGGCCCGGTCGACCGGCCCGCCGAGGCGCGCGAGCTTGCGTTCGGACTCGAACCGGAGCGCGCGCCCCACGTTGCCGTAGTGATCGTCGGGGCGGACGTCGAGGCCCGCGTAGTCGCGGAACGTCTCCGGGTGCCCGATCCGCGCCTCGAAGCGTCGGAACTTTTCCAGCGCGCGCTCGCGCGTCGCCTCCGTCATCCACTCGAGCGAGCGGAGGCGGTCGGCGAAGACCGCGCGCAGGTCCTCGACGAGCTGCCGCATCCGGACGCGGCCCGAGGGCGAAAAGTGCGCCTCGACGAACAGGCGGCCGAGCGCCTCGCCGAGGTGCTGGTCGACGAGCCGGAGGGCCCGGCGCCAGACCGGTTCCATTTCCACCTGGCCCTGGAGGGTCCGCTGGAAGAAGCCGAAGTCCTCGCGCTCGGCCGCCGGAGCGAGGTGGGGGGCCGCCGTATGGAGCGTGTGCCAGCGCAGGTAGGTCTTCCACTCCGCGAGCGGCCGGTCGGTAAGGAGGGTTCCGAGGGCATCCTGGAACTCCGGCTGGGCGAGGATCAGGTACTCGACGTCCGGGATCCCGCGGGCCACGCGGTAGCGTTCCCAGGGCAGGTGGGGGATCACCGAAGCGATGTCGGCGCGTTCGACGCGGTGGTAGTTGGCGAGCACGTCCCGCAGCTCGGCCCGGGTACGGCTCGCGCGCGCGATCGCGGTCTCGAGATCGAGGACGACCGCGGCGGCCTTCCCCGCGGCCTCGGGAGCGTCGCCGGCGAGGTGCAGGAGGCGTGCGACGTGCGCACGGTACTGTTCGCGCACCGGGGCGAACGCGGGCGAGAGGTAGTAGTCGCGGTCGGGGAGGGACAGTCCCCCCTGCCAGAGATAGAACGCGTACACCCGGCTCGACCGGCGGTCCGGCTCGGCCGCCCAATCGAACAGCGCCGGGACCTCCTCCTGATGAAGCTCGGCCACGACCGGCCAGAGCTCGTCGACCGAGCCGATCCGTGCGATCCGGTCGAGCCGGGCGCGGACGGGAGCGAACCCGAGCCCGTCCCGCCGACCCTCGTCCGTCGCGGCGCGAAAGTAGGCCCCGACCAGGTGCCCCGCGGGACCGACCGGTTCCGTGGCCGCCCGTTCCGCGATCCGTCGCAAGTGCCCCGCGTTGCGCTCGGAGAGCTCGCGGAAGGCGTTCCAATCGGCCTTGTCCGCCGGAATGGGGTTGGCCTTCCGCCAGCCGCCGGTCGCGTAGTCGTAGAACGCCTGCGCCGGGTCGGCCGAGATATCGAGGTAGCTCAGCGAGAAGCGCCCGTCCACCGACGCTTCCGACGGGTTGGCGCCGCCAACGGACGCCCCGGTGCGTCGTTCGGTGGGGTTCATCCTCCGCTCCGGAGGCGCGCACGCGCCGGACCTTACTTAACGGCCGCTCCGTGCGTGCCGATCGCGGCCGGAGGGGCTGCCCCCCTTGGGATCGGACGTCGCGGACCCCGGCGGCCGCGGGTTCGGGTTGCAGGCGCCCCCCTCGGACGGCGACCGTCGGTCCCCGGGGCCCAACGCGGGCGGCGGAAGGCCCGGTCCCGAACGACCTCGGGGCGATGACGTGCCTCCCGCGATGAGGACCGGCGGGGCGGTCGGCTCAGCGGCCCCCTGCGCCGACGAAACCGTACCGCCGCGACCCTCGGTCCGGGAGGAGGGCCGACCGCCTCGCGGAAGGCGGCCGTGATGGACTGGTCGGGATTTGAACCCGAGGCCTCCGGTTTGCAAAACCGGCGATCTTCCGGACTGATCTACCAGCCCACGGGCGCGGAGCGCACGGACGGGTCTTTATCGTTTCTTCCCTCCCGCCCGCGGGGGCGCGGGAGGCGCCACCGCTGCCCACACCCGGTCGAGCTTCGGCACGGTCGTGCGGCGGCCGATCTCTTCGGGGTCGACCCAGTCGAACTCCGTGTGCTCCCAATCGATACGGACATCGACGAGACCCACCCGAAATCGGAACGGATGGACGGTGTAGATCCGGTGGCCATCGCGGGCGTAGACCGGCGCTCCTTCCGCCGCAAGGGTCAGCGCGGAGCGCGGAACGCCGGTCTCCTCTTCGATCTCCCGGTGCGCCTGGTCGATCGGCCGGGGATCCTCCAGGAAGCCCGAGACCCCCGCCCAGCGCCCCTGGAAGCTCCCCACGCTCCCGGAACGTCGCAAGAGAAGGACGCGGCCGTCCGGGCGCTCCAAGAAGGACGTGACCACCCGGACCTCCTCGACGGCCGTGAGCTCCACCGTCCCCGCATCCCCATCGACCTCGACCACCTCGCCGTCCCGGAGCAGGTCCCGGTCGACGCCCGCAACGATGGGAAGGTCGGCCGGCAGGCTCGAAGGCCGCTGCGAAAGCGCTTCCTCCACGATGACCCCGACCACGCCCCGGGATCCCCGGCGGTCCCGGTCCTCCTTCAGGTCGGGGACCGCGAGGATCGCCCCGTCGCCGGACCGGTCGAGCGCCGCCCCCCACCCCAGGCGGACCGTGCCCCTCGCGCGGCCGCCCCGCAGGGCCGCGCCCCTCAGCCGCACGGGGGAGCGGCAAGGGCCGAGGGGATAAGACGCCGGGCCGGTCTTCGGCATCGGGCGAGCCGATTTAATCCGAGGGAGGCTCGCGGCGTCGTGCGGCTCAGCCTCTTCTCCGTCCTGGACCCGTTCCCGGACGCCGACGTCCCGTCCCGGGACCGCCTTTCGGAGTTCGTGGATCTGGCCGGCGCCGCCGACGCGGCCGGCCTGGAGGCGGCCTGGGTGGCCGAGCACCACTTCGTCGGAACCGGGCTCTGTCCCTCCCCGCCGGTCCTCCTGTCGAGCGTCGCCGCTCGGACCCGCCGGCTCCGCCTCGGTTCCCTGGTCTCCGTCCTCCCCTTCCACGCTCCGATCCAGGTCGCTGAAGAGTACGCGATGGTCGACCGCCTCAGCGGGGGCCGGCTCAACTTCGGCGTCGGCAGCGGCTACCTCCCGCTCGAGTTCGAAGGGTTCGGCATCGATCCCGCGACGAAGCGCGAGGCCTTCGACCGCGCCCTCGAGACGATCCTCGCCGCCTGGCGTGGGGAGGCGGTCCGGGCGGCCGGTCCGACGGCCGTCCCGACCCGACTGGGCGTTCGGCCCGTCCAGCGCCCGCACCCCCCCCTCTGGCTCGCGGTCCAGCGGAGGGAGGCGATCCCGTTCGTGGCCCGACGTGGAGCGGGGGTGGCGCTCATCCCGTACGCGACGGTGGAGGGGATCGACGAGCTCGCCGCGGAGATCCGCGAGTACCGGGCCGCGCTGCCCCCGGGGGCGACCGGCAGGGCCTCCGTGGCCGTTCACGTCTACGCCGGCCCCCACGCGGATCGGGCGCGGGCCGCGCTGCAGCGCTACTTGGACAGCCGCCGGGCCACCCACAGCGCGTTCTACCAGGAAAAGGTCCGACGGGACCCCCGTCAGGCTTCGGCCGGAACGATCGAGGGGGCCGGGTTCGCGGTCTTCGGGGAACCTGCGGAGGTCGCCGAGCGCCTGCGCGAGTTCGAGGCGGCCGGGGTGGACGAACTGCTCGGGATCTTCGACTTCGGCGGATTGGCGCGGGACGACGCCCTCGCCTCCGTCACCGGCCTCGGTCGCGTCTGGGACCCGAGATCCCGGTAGACGAGGGCCCGCGTCGGCGGGGAATGGGTTGGCCGCGCGTACGGGGCGTGGCGAGGCTACGGCTTGGGCATCGGCGGGCTCGACGAACCGGACGCGCCCGCTCCGCCCGAGGACCCGCCGCTGCCCGAGGTCTCTCCACCGGGGGCCGACTCCTGCCAGCTCGCCGTCGGCGGGCTTGCGCCGTGGGGCTTCATCACGACCGGGCGCTCGCGGCGCCGGATCGCGGCGAACAGCACCAGCGCCACCAGCACGATGAGGACCAGCAGGACGAGCCAGCCCACCGTGAGGCCCGAGCCGGCCCCGAGCTCGTAGCTGAGGGCCGAGGGGTTCGGGTTCACGCTCACCGCGAAGGTCGTGATCGCGTAGCAGCCGTAGGTGCAGCTGCCGAGCCGCGCCTCGACGGTGAACGACTGGGCGCCCGCCGGGAGGCCGTTCGGGATCGTGAAGGAGATCGTGCCGGAGGCGGAGGAGGTCTGGACGACCTTCGACCCGTAGCCCGGACCGTAGAACGACCAGGTCGGGTAGATCGTCACCTCGAACGTCTTCGGCAAGGTCGCCGTCCCGATCGGGAAGATGTTGTAGCTCACCGAGACCGTCTGGCCCGGCTGGTAGCTCCCGTCGGAGTAGCTGGACGCGGTGCTGACCCCGGCGGTGATCCCGATCCCCGAGCCCTCGTAAAGGGTGATCGAGGCCTGGCCCACGATCCCCGCGGAGGTCTGGGCGGCGACGCTCACCGTGATGTAGCTCGGCGCGCCGACCTTCGGGACCGTGAAGCCGATCGACGAGGCGTTGAGCGGACCGCTCACGAGCGAGTTGCCGGAGCTGTCGACCACGCTCTGCCAGAGCTGAGCGCCCTGGAAGACCTGGCCCTGGGTCTGGACGCTGACCGTGACGGTGTCACCGCCCAGGTACTCCGCCTCGCTCGGGGTGAGGAAGATCGCGGGCGCCGACACCGACGCCGAGTCCGAGGCCATCAGCGAGCTCGTCGCGTTGTGGGCCTCGACCTGGACGAGGATGGAGCCCCCGTAGCCGAGCGGCACGGGGAAGGTGAACGTCCCCTGGGTGGCCGTCTGGGCCAGCGTCCCGGAGTCGACCAGCGTGTTGGAGCTGCTCTCCCAGACCCACCAGCCGTCCGCGGTCCAGCCCTGGGCCAGCGTGCTGTTGAGCCCACCGATCTGCCAGGTCGCCGTCGCCGTGTCGCCGCCGAAGTACTGGGTCGCGTCCAGGAGGACCTGGAGCCGCGCGGTGCCCGCCGCCTGGGTGAGCACGTCGAACTGGGCGGTCGTGGAGACCGCGACGGCCGACGGGTTGAGCGGGTCGTGGAGCGTGACGACCACGTTGTCGGTCGCCGTCGTCGAGAAGACGGAGGACGTCGCGACGAAGAGGATCGCCGCCCCGCCGCTCGCGTTGGTCGTGACGCTGGTCGGGGACCCGCCGGGCGGGGTCACCGGGCTCGGGCCGCTGTTGTACTGGAACTGGACCGTGAGGCCGGGCGCGGGGGCCGTGACCCCCGGGGCCTGGATCGAGGCGTCCACGACCACGTAGACCGGGGTCCCGCTCACGAAGGAGCTGGCGAAGCAGCCGGACGGGCAGGTGCCGAGGTTGACGTTGGGGCTCGAGACCGAACCCACGGGCGCGAACGCGTAGCCCGTCTCACTGGTCACCGGGGCCGGGGTGGTGATGTTGGCGTAGAGGATGAAGTGGATCCCACCGTAGGTGTTGGCGTCGGTGGGGACGGTGAAGTTGAACGACCCCCACGGGGCGCTGCCGAGGTTGAACGGGGTGCCGGGGAGCGTCGCGGTGACCCCGGTGTTGGTGAGGTAGGTTCCGGTCACCGTGAGCTGGCTCAGGTTGGCGAACGGCGCGTTGTTGACCGCGGCGTTCACGAAGTAGAGGACCTTCCCCGTGTGGCCCGCGAGGTACGCGGGCTCGGTCGGCTGCATCGAGACCGTGTAGGTGTGCACGTAGAACGAGGTCGAGCTGTAGCCCGCGTTCGTCCCGTTGATCGTGATGTTCCACCAGCCGCCCCGCTCCAGGTTGAGCGGGATCTGGTAGTAGCTGTTCCACAGGTAGCTGTCGTTGTAGAAGCCCGCCGTGAAGCTCACGGTGTGGTTGTAGACCGGGTTGTGGAGCCCGTCCCGGGTGGCGTTCATGTCGTTGATCTGGACGATGGCGTTGGTGTCGCTCGTGTCGTAGGCGGAGAAGTAGATGATGCCGTTCGAGTACCCGACGTAGTAGTCGCTCACGTAGCTGCCGTACTGGTCGGTCGGGGAGATCGTGTCGAACCCCGCCCGCGGGGCCACCGCGGGGGCCGCCATGGGCCCCGGAGCGGCGCGGGCCGCCCCCGGGATCAGGGCCAGTGACGAGGCGGTCAGCAGGGCGACGAGGGCGATCGCAACGGCGACGCTTCTGCGCATGGGCGAAACTTCGAGGTTTCCCGTATTTGAACGTATGTGCGGATACGATTCGCGCCTCACCGAGGCCCGGACGGCGGAATCTCGCAGAGGGCAGGCCCCTTTTCGCGCCCTCCGGGGCGGGAGCGGGGTCCCGGCGCCGGCCGCGGGCACGGCTCGGCGGCCGCGGCGGATTCGGTTCCTACTTGTAGGGCCTCGGTGCTCGTCGGGGCGGTATGGACGACCGCAGCCGTCCAGGACCGAAGCCGAAGCGGCTCATCGCGCGCCTGGTCCGATTCGGGGACGCCGAGCGTGCGGACCTCCCGACGTCCCGCCGGATCCACGCGTTCCTACGGGACCTGGAACGTGTCGGCCGGCTCGTCGCGCACGGGCCCCTCGCCGAGCCGGCGGGAGACCTCCTGGTCGTACGGGCGACGAGCCCCGGTGAGGCGCTGCGGATCCTGCGCAGCGACCCCTACCGGGGAGTGGTGGGGACCGCCTACGACCTGTTGGACTGGAGACCGGCGACCGTCGGGGCCGGGGTCAACCTGGACCTCCCCCCGCAGCGCGGCGCCGGCCGATTGACCTTGCTGCAGCGCGTGGCCGTCGTGGTGCGGGACCAGGCGAGGGCCCTCGCGTGGTACCGGGAGGTCCTGGGGTTGGAGCTCCGCGTCGAGGAGCCCGAGACCGGCTACGTGGAGCTCGCCCTCGGCAAAGGAACGGCGGCCCTGACGCTGATCGAACCGAAGGCGTCCTGGGGCGAGCCGTACTACTCCGAAGCGCTCGCCCGGGTCGGGGGGTCCACGGGGATCGCCTTCCAGACCGACAGCGTCTACGCCCTGGCCGAGCGCCTCCGGGCCGGGGGCGCCGAGATCCACGAGCCCCCGCACCCGGAACCGTGGGGCGGACTGGCCCTTAGGTTCCGGGACCCCGACGGCAACGAGTTCCTCGCGTTCCAGCCCGAGGGGAGCCGCCGCGGGGGCGAGCGGGGAGGTCTCCGCGCCAGGGAAGCTCCCGATCCCCGCGCTCGACGGCCGCGCCCGAGGCGGCTTTAACCCGGCTCGCGCTCGGGCCGGCCGGTGCACCATGGCCGAAGTACTACCCGGGGTCCACCAGGTCGAGGGGATCGATCCGTCGCCGGACTTCTCGACGCACGTCTATCTCCTCAAGGACCGCGGGGGCAGCTTCACCCTGATCGACACGGGCCTCCCGGGATCGGAGGCGGGCATCTTGGCCTACCTGAAGAAGATCCACGTCGCCCCCACGTCGATATCGAAGATCCTCCTTACCCACCTTCATCGCGACCACACCGGTTCGCTCCGGAAGATGATCGAGGCGACCCACGCCCGCACCTTTTCCCACTGGCTCGAGGCCGCGTACATCGCCTGCGACCCTCCCTACGACGGGCCGGGCGTCCCCCCGGCGGAACCCGTGCGCGTCGACGAGGTGCTCAAGGACGGCGACAGTGTCGACGCCGCCGGCGGTCTCACGGCCTACCACACCCCGGGCCACACGCCCGGGCACACGTCGTACTACCTCGCCGAGCGGAAGATCCTCTTCTCCGGAGACCTGTTCTTCGGCCGGGGGACCGGACTGATTCTGACCCCCCCGGAGTACACCCACCATTCACCGACCGCGAAGGTCTCGGCCCGCCGGGTCGGTCAACTCTCGGTCGATTCGGTGATGACCTACCACGGCGGTCCGATCCTCTCGGGAGGGTCCGCGGCGCTCCGCGCCCTCCTCCAGGGGCTCTGAGGGGTCGGGGCGCGTGGATCCGGAGGAGGCGCGGCGCCTCGTCCGCGAGACGAACTACGTCACCTGGAGGGCCCAGGGGGGGTGGGACCCCCTCCTCGTGGTCCGGGCCGAGGGCTCGACCTTCTTCGACAGCCGCGGCCGGGCCTACCTCGACTTCTCCAGCCAGCTCATCGCGACGAACCTGGGCCACGGGAACCGGGCGGTCATCGGGGCGATCACCGCCCAGGCCGAGCGGCTGGCCTACGCGGCCCCCGGCTTCGCCACCGAGGCGCGGGCCGAGCTCAGCCGCGCGCTCGACGGGGTCCTCCCGGCCGGCCTTCGCCGCTACTTCTTCAGCACCTCCGGAACCGAGGCGAACGAGGCGGCGCTCAAGATCGCCCGGGTCGTGACCGGCCGACGCAAGGTCCTGGCGCGCCGTCGCTCGTACCATGGCGCGACGGCCGCCTCGATCTCGGTGACGGGCGACCCGCGGCGGCAGCCGGTCGATGGGCTCGGGACGGTCCCGGGGACCGTCTTCGCCCCGGATTGCTACTGCTACCGCTGCCCGTTCGGTCGCACCTACCCGGGCTGTGGCCTCGCCTGCGTCGAGGCCGTCGACGAGACGATCCGCGAGGAGGGGGACGTGGCCGCGATGATCGTCGAGCCGATCGTGGGGACGAACGGGGTCCTCGTGCCGGTACCGGAGTACCTCCCCCGACTGCGGGAGATCACCCGCCGACGTTCGGTCCTCCTGATCGCCGACGAGGTGATGACCGGCTGGGGCCGCACCGGTGGCTGGTTCGCCGTCGACGAGTTCGGGGTGGTGCCGGACCTCCTCACGACCGCCAAGGGGATCACGGGCGCCTACGTCCCCCTCGGCCTGACGGCCACGACCGCCGACCTCCACGCGGCCTTCACCGACCGCTACTTCCCCCACGGCCACACCTACGAGGCCCACCCCCTCACTCTCGCCCCGGCGGTCGCCGCCATCGCCGAGTACCGCCGCCTCGGGCTCCTTCAGAAGTCGCGGCGGGACGGAGCCTACCTCCTGGACCGGCTCCGGGAGCTCATGGAGCGCCACCGGTCGATCGGCGACGTCCGAGGTCAGGGACTGTTCTGCGCCGTCGAGCTCGTGCGCGACCGGACGACCAAGGAACCGTTCAACACCCCGGAGGACAAGCTCGCCGGCCGGCCGCTCGTCGTCGACGCGGTCACGCGCGCGATGATGGCGGACGGGGTGTACGCGATGGGGTGGATCTCCCACCTGGTGCTCGCGCCGCCGCTCATCGTCACCCGCGAGGAGATCGACCGCGGGGTGGACGCCCTCGACCGGGCGCTCGCGGTCGCGGACGCTCTCGTCACGCCGACTAGAACCAGCGGGTCGTGACGACCTTCGTGCGCGTGTAGAACTCGAGCGCTTCGCGCCCGGTCGCCGCGAGGCTGCCGAACACCGACCCCTTCCACCCGACGAAGGGGAAGTGGGCAAGGGGGGCCGGGACCCCCACGTTCACGCCGACCATTCCGGCGGCGATGCCGTGGGAGAACTCCCGGGCGGCCCGGCCGTCGCGGGTGAAGATCGCCGCGGCGTTGCCGAACCGGGAACGGTTCGCGACCTCGATCGCCTCCGCGAGCGACGCGGCGCGGATCACGGAGAGCACGGGCCCGAAGATCTCCTCCTGGGCGATCGTCATCTCCGGCCGTACCCCGTCGAAGAGGACCGGGGGATGGTAAAAGCCCCCCGAGCCCGTCGGGACCGTGCCGACCGCGGCCGTCCGCGCGCCCTCGGCCCGGCCCCGCTCGACCCACTCGGCCACCCGACGGCACTGCTCCGGCCGGATGAGCGGCCCGACCTCCGTCGCCGGGTCGTCGGACGGCCCCACCCGGAGGGAACGGACCCGTTCGGCGAGGGCGGCGACGAGCCGGTCGGCGCCCGGCTCGACGGCCAGGACCACGCTCCCCGCGAGGCAGCGCTCTCCGGCCTGACCGAACGCGCTCCCGACGATGGCCTCCACGGTCGGCCGAAGCTCCGCGTCGGGAAGCACGACGAGGTGGTTCTTCGCCCCGGCCAGCGCGAGGACCCGCTTGCCCGCGGCCGCCGAGCGCGTGTAGACCTCCCGGGCGACGGGCGCGCTCCCCACGAAGGCGACCGCGTCGATCCCCGGATGGTCGACGATCGCCTCGACCGCCTCGCGTCCCCCGTGGACCAGGTTCAGCACCCCGGGGGGCAGCCCGCTCTCCTCGGCCAGACGGCCGATCCGCTCCGCCGAGAACGGCACCCGTTCCGACGGCTTGAGGACGAAGGTGTTGCCGCACACGAGCGCCAACGGGGCCATCCACAACGGGATCATCACGGGGAAGTTGAACGGCGTGATACCGGCCACGACGCCCACGGGCTCGCGGAACTCGGCCGCGTCGACCCCCCGGCCCACGTTGCGGAGCGAGCCGCCCGTCAGGAGCACCGGGGCGGACGCGGCGAACTCGACGGCCTCGATGCCGCGGCGGACCGACCCGCGGGCCTCCTCGAGGGTCTTTCCGTTCTCGCGGGCGACCAGCCGCGCGAGCTCCTCGCGAGCGGCCTCGAGCCGCTCGCGGAGCCGGCCGATGGCACGGGCCCGGTCGAGCGGCGGGGTCTCCCTCCATGCGGGGAGGGCCTCCCGCGCGGCCCGGACGGCGGCGGCGACCTCCGGCGACCCGCCGAGCGGGACCTCGCCGATCCGTTCCCCCGTCGAGGGGTCCCAGACGTCCAGGGCCCGGGCACTCTGTGCATCCCGCCATTGGCCCCCGATGAAGTTCCGGAGAGCGGCCGCCATCGCCCGGGCAGCCGACCTTCGGGGGGATAAGCCCGCCGGTGAACTCCGCCGCCCGGCAGGATTAAGTACACGGTCCCGGGTCCCCGGGGCAAAGGCCGACGCCCCGGCCGCTGGGCCGCGGGGCCGACCGTCTCCGGGGGGAACAGAGTGGACCCGAGGCTATCGGAAGCCCTGCGCGAGTACGAGCGCCGCACCCCCCGATCGGCCCAGCTCTGGGAGCACGCCCGGGTCTGGACCCCCCTCGGGGTCCACAGCAACTACCGCTACGTCGAGCCGTACCCGTTCTACGTCCGCCGGGGCGAGGGGGTCCAGCTCTGGGACGTGGACAACAACGCTTACCTCGACTTCAACATGGGGTTCGGCGGGCTCGCGAGCGGGCACGCCCATCCGAAGATCGTGGAGGCGCTGACCCGCCAGCTCCACGACGGGACGCTCTACGGCTACGAATGGCACCGTACCCCCGAGGTCTCGGAGCGGATCTGCCGGCGCTACGGGATGGACCAGGTCCGCTTCAGCTCGACCGGGCTCGAGGCGACCCACCACGCGGTCCGTATCGCCCGTGCCGTCACGGGCCACAAGAACGTGATCAAGTTCGAGGGCTCCTACCACGGCTCGCACGACACGCTCCTGGTCGGCGTCAAGCCGAGGGCCGAGGTCGCGGGGCCCGCCGATCGCCCCCACTCGGTCCCCGCCGGTCCCGGTGTCCTGCCCGAGATCGCGGCCCGCACCCGGGTCGCGCCGTTCAACGACCTCGAGTCGACGCGCGCGATCGCGCGCGAGCTCGCCGGGGACGTC